>NZ_JACCAS010000002.1:2700000-3000000 GCF_013409255.1 Paraburkholderia bryophila | reverse complement strand
TCGATCTGGGCATCGGCATCATCTTCCCGTTCTTCCCCGACGAGAAAGAGCGCGACCTGATGATGAACACCGTCGCGCCGGTGTGGGACGGCAACGAAACCTGGCTCGTGCTCGGCGGCGCCGGTTTGTTCGCGGTGTTTCCGGCGGTGTATTCGACCGTGCTGTCCGCGCTCTACCTGCCGCTGATCTTCATGCTGGTGTGCCTGATCTTCCGTGGCGTGTCGTTCGAGATCCGCGCCAAGGCGAATCGCACCAAGCATCTGTGGGATCTGGCCTTCATAGGCGGTTCGGCGGGCGCGACGTTCTTCCAGGGCATCGCGCTGGGCGCGTTCCTGCAAGGCATTCCGGTGATCGACGGCGCCTATGCCGGCGACGCCTTCGGCTGGCTCACGCCGTTCAGCCTGCTGACGGGTCTCGGACTGGTGGTGACCTATGCGCTGCTCGGCTGCTGCTGGCTGGTGGCGAAGACCGAAGGCGATCTGCAACGCCGACTGCATCGCGTGGTATGGCCGCTGACGCTGGTGCTGCTCGGCTTCATCGCAATGGTCAGCCTGTGGACGCCGCTGCAAGACCCGAACATCGCGCAGCGCTGGTTCCACGACAACCTGTTCTACCGTCTGCTGCCGGTGCCGTTCCTCGTGGCGGTGTGCGCGTTCTTCATGTATCGCGCGGTGCGTGACCGGCATCACAACACGCCGTTCGCGCTGGCGTTGCTGCTGGTGCTGCTCGGCTACGTGGGGCTGCTGGTGAGCCTGTGGCCGTATGCGATTCCGTCGAGCATGACGTTGTGGGAGGCGGCCGCCCCGCGTTCGAGCCAGATGTTCACGCTGGTCGGCGCGGCGGTGATTCTGCCGATCATCCTCGGCTATACGACGCTGGGTTACTGGGTATTTCGCGGCAAGGTGAGTCATGGCGACCAACATCACTATCATTAAGCGGCTGCAAGCGCGCAACGTTGGCAACGACGACAGCGGCATTGCCGCCAGCCGTCGGCCGGCGGCGCGCAAACTGCCCGGCTGGCTGTGGTTCGTCGCGTTGTGGTGCTTCGGCGTGGGCACGGCGATGTCGCTCGGTTTCGCGTTCAAGCTTCTGATGAATGCGACGCTGTTCGCGGTCAAATAGACGCCCGTTCGCGCAGGTTAAGCCGATGCGCATAACCTTCGGCATCCTGCGTGCTTTGCTTAAAAATGGGAGCAGCCTGCTCGTCTACCTAGCAAGCCGGAACCGATGCGCGGGAGACCAGCCTCATACAAAACGCGGTGCATGGGTGCACCCGGCGATCGTACAAATAGAAAGTTGGCGGCGCAGCACAGCGGAACACGCAGCGCGCCGCCGGCGGGCTTATGATCGCGAGATAGCCGGCAATGATGCGATTCACCACAATAGAAGTAAAACGAAACCCGACAACGGCGGTAGTCCACCACGCGCAGGCCCGACTCGCGGAGACATCATGAAGTTTCTTGTGGCCGACGACCATGAACTGATCAGGCAAGGCGTCAAAGGCATGCTGCGCGGGCTCGATCCCGACGCCCAGTTCGACGAAGCCGATAGCTGGGAAACCCTCGCCACCGCCGCGCGTCCCGACGCCGACCACGATCTCGCGATCGTCGATCTGCATATGCCCGGCATGAGCGGCGCTTCATCGCTCGAGGTGCTGTTGAAGGCGAACCCGGCGTTGCCGGTGGTCGTGTTGTCCGCCGAAGAATCGCCCGACGAAATGCGCGCGGTGCTGGCCGCCGGCGCGCTTGGTTTCGTGCCGAAGCGGCAGCCCGCGAGCGTGATGCTGAAAGCGATCGAACTGGTACTGTCGGGCGGCGCGTATGTACCGATGGAAGCGCTGAGCCTGCTCGGTTCGCGTGAGACCAAGGCCAGCCCCGTGCATGCCGATACGGCGGCTGAGATGGCGCTGCAAGGCGCGGGCGCGTCGTCAGTCGCGCAGGCTGCCGCGCCAACGTCAGGCGTCTCCGGCGTCACGGAACCGATCACGCAGATCCAGTCGCTGCAGCCGCATCAGCAGCATTTGCTGGAGAACCTGTCGCCGCGTCAGCAGGACATCATGCGGCTCGTGCATCGCGGCTGGACCAACAAGATGATCGCGCGCGATCTGGGTGTCGCCGAAGGGACGGTGAAGGTGCATCTGTCGGTGATCTTCCGGGCGCTCGGCGTGCACAACCGGTCGACGGCGATCGCGGTGATCAACGGCTGGCTGGAAGCGGGGAAGACTTTGTAGCGGTGTGGGCGGCCTTCAGATCCTCGCTTCGTCCGGCGGACCGTTCGCCGCCTCCCGCATCACGCCGTTTGCGCTCCAGCTCTCCGCTTTACCGGCCGCTCCCTCCTCCTCATCCGCGCGCAACGCCAGCGCGGCCGTCGCCCGCCCCTTATCCAGTTCCGCCTGCTGCCACAGCATTTCCAGCGTGCGCCGCAAACGCGCGGGCGTCACCGGCTTATGCAACACCGGAATCCCCTGCAACGCCAACGCCGCCAGTTCCGCCGACGCCATATCCCCCGTGATCAGCAAGGTCACGATGTTTTCATGCCCCGCGCGCGCCAGCACGTGGCGCACGGCAGTCAGCGCCTGCGCGCCGGTGCGGTGATTCGCCAACTGGTAATCGCACAGCACCGCATCCGGCACGAAACCCGTTTCGAGCACCGCGAGCGCGTCGACCTCGTCGCGGGTGCCGCGTACGTCGCAACCCCAGCGCGCGAGCAGACTGGCGAGGCCTTCGAGTATCGACGGATCGTCGTCGATGCACAGCACGCGCCGCCCCTGCGCCGACGGACCACCCGCCACCGTTTCGTTCAGGCTCGCGACGATCCCGCCCGCTTCGCCCACCTGCACTGAAAAACGAAACACGGACCCGCGCCCCGGCGCCGAACGCAAACGCAGTTCGCCGCCGAGCATCTCGACCAGCCGCTTCACCGTCGGCAAGCCGAGCCCATGCCCCTGACGCGCGTCGCGCTGCGGATTGGCAACCTGATAGAACTCTTCGAAGACCTGCTCGTGCTCCTCGGCCGGAATGCCGATGCCCGAATCGCGCACCTCGACAAACCCGCCCGACTCGCGTCCCGCGCGACGAAAGCCCAACCAGATGGCGCCTTCCTCGGTATAGCGCACCGCGTTCGACAGCAGATTGCTCAGCACGCGCTCCAGCAACACCGGATCGTCGTGCACGATCATCGTGGTCGGCGCGATCCGCAGCGCGAGACCTTTGGCCGCCGCCTGCGGACGATACTGGCTGCCGACCCGCTCGAACAGTTCGGCCAGCCGGAAATGCAGCCGGATCACCTGGGTCACGCCGCTTTCGAGCCGCGCGAGATCGAGCACCTGGTTGAACAGTTGATTCAACGCCTCGACGTTGTAGACGATATGTTCGGCGGTCTTCGCGTGCTGCGCGGGGGTTGCCGCCGTGTCGTTGAGCGACGCCGCGAGCAAACCGATCGCATGCAGAGGCTGCCGCAGATCGTGGCTGGCGGCCGCGAAAAAGCGCGTTTTCGCGAGACTCGCTTCTTCGGCGACATGCTTCTGCGCGGCGAGCGACTCCGCCAGATATTGCTGATCGACGCGCGCCTGCACGACCTGGCGAAACAGCTTGCGGTAACTCATCGCGTAGACGTTGATCGCGCAAAAGAAGAACGCGAGGACGATCGCGAGAATCGTGCGGTCGAACGTATGCGTGCCGAAATGCAGCACGATCGACGGAAACAGCAGGAACGGAATCGCGGTGGAAAAGTTCAGCAGGTCGAAGCCGTTCGACATGAACACGCCGGCCGCCAGCGTCACGAGCATTACCGTATGCAGCAGCGGCAAATCCATCTGCGGGCTATGAAACGCGAACCAGATCGCGAAACCCGGCGCGCTGTACAGCAACATGCCGCGCACCGCGTGCAGCACGATCCAGCCACGCGGCGACGCGAGCTGCGGATAGCGGCGATTGCAGATCCACAAAGCGAGGCTGCCGCAATTAGCCGCCGCA
Organism: Paraburkholderia bryophila; assembly: GCF_013409255.1. Taxonomy (NCBI): domain Bacteria; kingdom Pseudomonadati; phylum Pseudomonadota; class Betaproteobacteria; order Burkholderiales; family Burkholderiaceae; genus Paraburkholderia; species Paraburkholderia bryophila. Next base: position 2,996,026 of record NZ_JACCAS010000002.1, on the reverse strand, counting down.
TAGAACCCGAAACACGCGACGAACAGCGGCGGCGACGGAATCGCCGGCCAGTAGATGGCCACCAGTACCGCGATCGAAAACCAGTGCGAAAAAAAGGCGATCGGATCCTGCGCGTAAAGCACGCGGACAAGGTCTTCGTCGATCGCACGCTGGATAGGGTCGGCCCGCATCGTGCGGTCTCCGTTTCTTCAGATGAATGACAAGCGTGTCATGCCGAATCGCGTTTTTATGCCGGATGGTTTACCCGGCAGTTTACCCATCAGCTACCACTTAATCCATATAGGCGAAGCCGTCGCCGGAAACCATACTGGCTTCACATTCCAGCGCGGCTTCACCTTCCCGGTTTTCGCTTGTCCGCCTGTTGTCAGGGCTCACCGCGCTCCTTGCCTTACCCCCTATGGAGGTTGTTATGGGCGTAGTTCCGAGCCACGCGTTCGTCCGCACACTCGACGACGCGGTCCTGCCCGATCTGTGGCGCCGGCGCACCCAGTTGTCCGCCGACGAAATGGTGTCGATGGTCGAACTGGTCAAGCGGGCTTTGCGGACCTATCATCCGCTGGAGTTGCAGGCGCTCGGCGACGATAAGGAAGAGCTGGTCGCCCAGTTCATTTACGCCAAGGTGCTGCGGCTCGCGCCAGGCCATACGGAAACCAACGCCTGCGCCGAGAGCGCGCCGTCCAACGGTTACGCATTGTGCGCGTATTTCCGCCGTTATCTGATCGATTGCCTGCGCAGCGCCGGCCATCAGCGCAACGTGTCGATGGAAAACGAAGGCATGGCGCACGAAATCGATCTGCACGCGCAGGCGCTGGAAGATCCGGTGGAAAGCGTGCTGCTGCAGTACGGCCTCGACGAGCAACGCGTGCGCAGCGCCGCACGCGCGTTCATCGAGGGGCTCGACGAGCCCGAGCGGATCGTGCTGGCCGGCAGTCTCGGCTGGTGTTCGGAAGGGAAAGGCGGTCTGTCGGCGGTTGCGGCTCAGCATCGGGTGCCCTCTTATCACTATCGCGCCGTCAAACTCGGCGTCACCATGAAAAAGACGGCCGGCGCCGACGAATTTTCCAATACCAAGATCGGCCGCTGGTTGACGGAACAACTCGGCATCGAGATCGAGATCGAGAACCGCTCGGTGATTCTGCTTGCACTGAACCTGCTCGCAGCCGAATCGAGCGACAGCGAAATGAATGAAGCAGCCGCGTAATTGCGCACGCTGCCCGCCCTTCCCCGCATTCCGTTCCTGACGAGGTGGTCTTGATGAATCGCTTATCGAGCGCCGTAACGGCGATGAAAGCGCATTACGACGTAGTGGTAGTGGGTTCGGGCTACGGCGGCGCGATCGCCGCGAGCCGCATGGCACGCGCCGGACTCAGCGTCTGCGTGCTGGAACGCGGGCGCGAATTCATGGCGGGCGAGTACCCTCGCACACCGTTTCAGGGCGCCGAAGAGGTGCAGTACAACACGGCCCTCGCGCACGTCGGCTCGCCGCTCGCGCTGCTTGAAGTGCACGTGAACGACGATGTCAACGCGGTGGTCGGCTGCGGTCTGGGCGGCACCTCATTGATCAACGCGAATGTCGCGCTCGAAGCCGATCCGCGCCTGTGGGACGATCCGCGCTGGCCGAAGGCGCTGCGCGACGACGCGGCGGGCCGCGAGCGCGGCTATACGCTTGCGCGCGCGATGCTGCAACCGTCGCCGGTGCCCGCCAGTTATCCGGCGCTGCCGAAACTGCAGGCGCTCGAAAAATCCGCCCAGGCGCTCGGCATGGCGGACCGCTTCAGCCGGCCGCCGATCACCGTCACGTTCGAGGATCGCGTGAACGCCGCGGGCGTCGAACAAAAGGCCTGCGTGGGCTGCGGCGATTGCAATTCGGGCTGCAATTACGACGCGAAGAATTCGACGCATATGAACTATCTGCCCGATGCCGTCGCGCACGGTGCGCAGATTTTCACGGGCGCCGCGGTGCATTCGGTGTTGCGCGACGCGGCCACGCAGCAATGGACGGTGCGCTATCAACTGGTGAGCCTCGGCCGCGAAAGTTACGGCGCGCCCGATCTGTTCGTCAGCGCCGATCTCGTCATCGTGTCGGCCGGCACGATCGGTTCGACCGCGCTGCTGTTGCGCTCGCGTGAAGCGGGCCTGAGCGTGTCGGCCATGCTCGGCGAACATTTCACCGGCAACGGCGACGTGCTTTCCTTCGCATACAACACCGACGACATCATCAACGGCGTCGGCTGGGGCACGCACACGCCGGGGCAAATTCCACCAGTCGGGCCGACTATCACCGGCCTGATCGATCATCGCGATACCGCGAATGTGAGAGACGGTTTCGTGATCGAAGAAGGTTCGCTCGCCGGCCCGGTCGGCGCGGCGCTCGTCGGCCTGCTCGGCGCCGCCGCGCCGCTCGAAGGCGTGGATGTTGGCGGCGCGCCGAGCGCCGAGCGACAACTCGCGTACGACGCCCGCGTGCTCGAAAGCTTTCTGCGCGGTCCGTATCGTGGCGCGCTGAACCACACGCAAAGCTATCTCGTGATGGCGCACGACGACGAAAGCGGTCAGATTCACGTCGACGACAAGGGCCAGCCGCGCATCGTATGGAAAAACGCCGGCAAGCAGCCGATCTTTGCAACGGTCGAGCACACTCTCGAACAGGCGACGGTACCGCTCGGCGGCAAGTATCTGCGCAATCCGATTTCCACCGACATCGTCGGCAATCGCACTGTCACCGTGCATCCGCTTGGCGGCTGCGGCATGGGCGAAGATGCGGAGCACGGCGTGGTCGATCACCTGGGGCGCGTTTTCAATGGCGCGGCGGGCACGGCGGTGCACGAAGGCCTCTATGTGATGGACGGCGCCGTCATGCCGATCTCGCTCGGCGTCAATCCGCTGCTGACCATTTCCGCGCTGGCCGAGCGTAACTGCGCGCTGCTCGCCGCGTCGCGCGACCGGCAGATCGACTACACGGCCAAGGGTACCGCCGCCACGCCGCCCGCGCCAAAGATCGGCCTGCGCTTCACGGAGACGATGATCGGCACGTACACGCCCGCGGTCGCGGGACAAGCCGCTACGAGTCCGATCGAATTCACGCTGACCGTCGAATCCGACGATCTCGCCGACATGCTCAGCAACCCGCAACACCTGGCTCACACCGCCGGCACGCTGACCTGTCCGGCGCTTTCCCCGCAACCGCTGACGATCGTCGACGGCACGTTCAATCTGTTCGTGGTCAGCGAGTCCGATGTGGACGAGCGCAACATGAACTACCGGATGACGCTCGCCTCCACCGAAGGCAATACGTACTGCCTGACGGGGCAAAAAATCATCACGCGCACCTCGCCGATCAATCTCTGGGCGCAGACCAACACGCTGTACGCCGAGATTCGCGCGGGCGCGCAAACCACCGGACCCTTGCTCGGCAAAGCAACGCTGATCATCACGCCCGAGAACTTCCTCAAGCAGCAACGCACGCTCGAAGTCACCAACACGCCCGACCTCGAAACGCGCCTCGAATGGACGCTGAAGTTCGGCAAGTTTTTCGCGGGCGTGCTGTTCACCGAATACGGCGGCGTGGCCGCGCCGCTGGAGTTCTTCGACACGCAGGCCGCGCCGCGTCTAAAACGCGCATTGCGCGCGCCCGCGCCGCAAATCATGTACTTCGATACGCCCGACGGCACGACCTTGCGGCTGACCCGCTACTTCGATCCGGCGAATCAAACCTCGCGCCCGTTGCTGCTGATTCACGGTTCGGGCGTTTCCAGCCGGATCTTTTCCACCGACCTGATCGCGACCAACCTCGTCGAATATCTGTGCGCTTGCGGCTATGACGTGTGGCTCGTCGATCTGCGCGTCAGCATCGAGTTACCCAGCGTGCTGGTGCCGACCAATGTCGACAAAGTCGCGCGCGAAGACATTCCGGCCGCCGTCGCCAAAATACGCGAAGTGAGCGGCGTGCCCAAGATTCAGGTGCTCGGCCACTGCATGGGCGGGCTGGCGTTGAGCATGTCGCTGCTATACGGCCTCGAAGGCGTGCGCTCGGCGGTGATTTCGCAGGTGTCGACGCATCCGGTGCCGGGCACGCTGCAGAAGATCAAGGCGGGTCTGCATATTCCAGGCATCATGCAGCATCTCGGCGTGCGCGATCTGACTGCGTACACGCAGCACCGTTCATGGCCGAAGAACCTGTTCGACGAAGCGCTCAAGTTTTACCCGCTCGATCACGACGAAGGCTGCGGCAACCCGATCTGCCATCGCGCGACGTTTCTGTACGGCTTGCTATACGAACACGCGCAATTGAACGAGACGTTGCACGAGAACCTGCAGGAACTGTTCGGCATTCACGATATGGAAGTATTCAAACATCTCGCCGCGATGGTGCGGGCCGGCAAGGTGGTCGATGCCGAAGGCGAGGACGTTTATCTGACTGGCGCGGACGGCATGAAGGGACTGGAGGGGATGCGTCTGCCGCTCGGTTTTATTCACGGCGAGCGAAACGAAACCTATCTGCCGGAAAGTACGCAACTCACGTTCGACATGCTGACGCGCGCCTTCCCGGAGCAGCCTTACGAACGGCATCTGATTCCCGACTATGGGCATATCGACTGCATCTTCGGCAAGGATGCCGTGGTGGATGTGTACCCGCTAATTGCAAGGTATCTCGACGCGCATTGACGGCGAGCGAGCGCGGCACGACAGGGGCTCGTTCAGGTATGGTACGGATGACGGGGCGATGACACGCTTCACCCCGTCATCCTCCCAACACTGCACACTGTCATTTCAATGCCGATGCCGATGAGATCCTTCTTTCTCGCCATGTTCACCGCCGGGCTGCTGGGCAGCACCGTGGCCGCCGCCAACGTCCAGGCGGCCGAACTCAAGGTCATGAGTTCCGGCGGCTTCACCGCCGCCTACAAGCTGCTCGGTCCAAAGTTCACCGCATCGACCGGCAATACGCTCGACACGATCCTCGGACCGTCGATGGGTCAATCGCCGGAAGCCATTCCCAACCGCCTCGCACGCGGCGAATCCGCCGACGTGGTCATCATGGTCGGCTACGCGCTCGACGACCTGATCAAGCAAGGCAAGGTGATGCCCGGCTCGCGTGTCGAACTGGCGGATTCGCGGATCGGCATGGCCGTGCGCGATGGCGCGCCCAAGCCGGATATCGGTTCGATCGACGCGCTGAAAAACACCCTGCTGCACGCAAAGTCGATTGCCTATTCGGATAGCGCGAGCGGCGTCTATATCGAGCGCGAACTCTTCAAGCGGCTCGGCATCGAGGACCAGGTGAAGGCCAAAGCGAAGATGATTCCGAAGATCCCGGTCGCGTCGGTCGTCGCCAATGGCGACTATGAAGTCGGCTTTCAGCAGGTCAGCGAGTTGCTGCCGGTGGCGGGCGCCACGTTCGTCGGCAAGATTCCGGAATCGGTGCAATCCGTCACGCGCTATGCCGCGGGTATTCCTGTCGGCGCGCCGCATCCGCAGGAAGCGAAAGCGCTGCTCGAGTATCTGGCGTCGCCGGATGCGCAGGCGGCGGTCAGGTCGACCGGCATGGATTCGGTGCCCGCGCACTAAGGCCGTACCTGCCGCCATGGTGGGCCGAGGGCGCTCATTGCGCCCTCACCCACTCAACCCGCAACCCACCCCATCAAAACAGCTTGCCCGGATTCAGAATCCCGTGCGGGTCCAGCGCGTGTTTGATCGCGGCCATGGCTGCCAGCTCCGTCGGCGAGCGCGAGATCGGCAAGAACTCTCGCTTGAGCAAACCAATTCCGTGTTCCGCCGACACCGAGCCGTGCAACGGCCCGAGCATCTCGTAGACGAACGCGTACACCGCATGATGCGTGACGCCGGGAATCGAATGACCGTCGACGGTCACATGCAGATTCGAATCGCCGATATGCCCGAAGAAATACGCTTCATTGCCGGGCCAGCGCTGATCGAGCGCGGCGCGGCAACGGTCGACGAACGCGCCGATCCCGCCGATCGGCAGACTCACGTCGAAATTGATCGCGTCGAGCCGCACGGGAAACTCCGCCGTGCATTCGCGGATCGCCCATAACGCGCGCACGTCGGCCACCGATTGCGCGATCACCGCATCACGAATTGCGCCTTCGTCGAGCGCTTCGGTCAGCACGGCGGCGAAACGCTCGCCGTCGTCGCCGGCATCGAAACTCGCATGCTCGATCAACGCATACAGCGGATGAGACTCGGCGAACGGCGAACGCGTACCCGTCAGCTTCACGCCGAAGTCGTAGAAATCCGGCCACATGATTTCGAAGGCGCCGATGTCGTTGCCGAAGCGCGTCGATAGACGGCGCAGCAGGCTCACCGCGGCGTCGTAACCATCGAGCGCGACCAGCGCCGTATGACGCGCGGCGCGCGGCGGATGCAGCCGCAACACCGCGCGCGTGATCACACCGAGCGTGCCTTCCGAACCGATGAACCAGTGCTTCAGGTCATAGCCGGTGTTGTTCTTCACCATCTTGCCGAGCGACGTCAGGACGTCGCCGTTGGCGAGCACGACCTCGAGCCCGAGTACCTGATCGCGCGCAGTACCCGACTGGATCACGCGATTGCCGCCCGCATTAGTCGCGAGATTGCCGCCGATCTGGCACGAGCCGCGCGCGCCGAGATCGAGCGCGAGTTCGAAACCGGCTTCCGCCGCGGCTTCTTGAGCCGTTTGCAACGTGGTACCGGCGCGCACGGTCAGCGTGGCCGAGGCCGAGTCGACCTCTTCGACACCGCTCAAGCGTTCCAGCGATAGCGCGATATCCGTGGCCCGCGCAATCGCCCCGCCCGCGAGACCGGTCATGCCGCCCTGCGGCACGACGGGCTGATGCGCCGCGTGGCAGATAGCCAGCGCGCGCGATACCTCTTCGGTGGTACGCGGCAGCAGCAACGCCGCCGGGCGCGTGGGGTCGTGACGGGTCCAGTCGGTCATCGCCCGTTCGCCGATCTGCTCGCCCACGCGGACCGCGTCGTCGCCTAGCGCGGCGCGCAGTGCGTCGAGCGTCGACGCCAGCGACGCCGTGTCGTTTGTCTTTCCGTTATCTGTCATGCAGGAGTTCCTTGCGCGCCTTCAGCTTTGCGCTTCTTCCGCGCGTTTCTTTCGATAGCCCATCGAATCGTTAATGCGCCCGAGAATGTAGTCGCCCGCCGCGACCGGCTGATAGCGGATCTCGGCTTCGTTCGCGCCGAGTTCGCGCGGATCGACGCTCGCGCCGTAAGTCGGATCATAGAACGTCGCGATCGAATAGCGCTCGCAACCCGACGCGTTAATCACGCGATGCAAGGTGGAGCGAAAGCGGTCGTTGGTCCAGCGCGCCAGCAGATCGCCCACGTTCACCACAAAGCTGCCGTCTACCGGCGGCGCGTCGACCCACGTATCGTTGGCGATCTCGCGCACCTGCAGGCCGCCCACCTGATCCTGCCACAGCAACGTGATGCAACCGTAGTCGGTATGCGGCGCGACGCCGAACTGATCCGCGTCTGACTGGGGCGGCTGCGGCGGATAGTAGACCATCTGCGTGCGTTGCATCCGTTTGGTATAACGCGGCGCGAAGAAATGCTCGTCGACGCCGAGGCTCACCGCGACCGCGCGCAGCAGATCGGCGCCGCAGGCCGCGACCGACTCGTAGTAGCCGTACAGCGCAGGACGCAATTCAGGCATGAAGTCCGGCCAGTTATTCGGCCCACGCAGCGCCTGACCGGCGAGCACGTCGGGATCGTCCTCCGGCAGTTCGAGGCCGATGCTGAAAAACTCCTTGTAGTCGGGACGTTTGGCCTGGTACATGGTGGCATCGCCCAACGCATTGAAACCGCGATGTCGACGATTGACCGCCGCGCGCCGTTTGGTCTCCACGGGGAACGCGAAAAATTCGCGCGCCGCCTGCTCCGCCGCATCGATCGACGTTTGCGGCACGCCATGATTGACGATGTAAAAGAAGCCGATCGTCGTGCACGCCTCGTGAATTTCACCCGCCACGCGCTGCAAGGCCTGCGGGTCGCCCGCGCGAACGCCGGCGAGATCGATGATCGGAATACGGGTCACAGGCATCGCGTGGCTCCCTGAAAGGCCGTTGCAATCTACTGACGAAAATACCGACAAAAAAGCGCCGCGCGCTTCCTGCATCTGCAGTTGTATATACCGCCAAAAGCACCCCCGCAAGTTGCTTTGCAATGCGCTGGGTTAGGGCTTTTCTCTAGTCGCCAGTTTATTTTTTTCGCGGGAAAAACGCGGTATATACTGCCTCGCATGACTCGCGCCGGGCTTGAACCGCTCACCGCTCAGCTCACCGATTTCGCGCGACACCGCTTTGCCCACTGGAGAATCCCATGCGTATCCTTGCAGGCTGGAAGTGTCGTCTGTTGATGTTGGCGTTGTGCGCGGCAAGCGTCACCGCGCACGCGGAAGATCAGCTCGCCAAAGTGAAGAAAGCCGGCGAGCTGGTGGTCGGCACCGAGATGCAGTTCGCGCCATTCGATTTCCTCGAAAACGGTCAGCAAGCCGGCTTCAACAAAGATCTGTTCGCCGAGGTCGGCAAGGAGATGGGCGTGAAGGTGCGCTTTATCGACCTGCCGTGGCCGAGCGTGCTGCCGGGTCTGGAAGCGGGCAAATTCGACATGGTGGGCGGCCCGTTGACGGTCACCAAGGCGCGCATGGAACGCTATACGTACACGCTGCCCATCGCCGACGCCACCGACGCGCTGCTCAAACGCGCGAACGACACCGCGCTCAAACAATCGTCGGATATCGCCGGCAAGACGGTCGGCGCGGGCAAGGGCTCGGCGCAGCTCGACCAGTTGAAGACCTACGTCGCGACGCTGCCGAAACCGCCTGAAATCCGCGAATACGTCGACAACAATCAGGCTTACGCCGACCTCGCCGCCGGCCGGATCGCGGCGGTCGCGAACTCCATGACCAACATTGCGTATGTGGCCAAGCAGCGTCCGGAGACGTTCGCCGTGGTGCAGCCGCCGTTCGGCGCGAAGGTGTACTTTGCCTACTGCCTGCGTAAAGACGCGGACAGCAAGCCGCTCGCCGACGCGTTCAACGCCGCGCTCGTGAAAATGCACAACGACGGTCGCCTCGCGGCGTTGCAGAAGAAATGGTTCGGCGTGGCGATGGATGCGCCGACCACGATGCCGATGCCGAACTACTGATAGCGTGAGAGTGCGACGCTTATGTTCAGCACGACCGTCTTCGTTCAGGGCTTGCCGCTGCTATTGCACGCGGCGCTCGCCACCATCGGCATTTCGCTGACGGGGCTCCTGATCGGCTTCTTCGTCGCGATCGGCGTGTGCGCGGCGCGGCTCTCGCCGAAGCGCGCCGCCCGTCTGTTCGGCGGCGCCTACGTGTTCTTCTTTCGCGGCGTGCCGATGCTGGTGCAACTGCTGCTGGTGTACTACCTGCTGCCGTTCGCGGGCATCAACGTGTCGCCCATCGTGGCCGCGATCAGCGCCGTGTCGTTGTGCTCCGCGTCGTATATCGCCGAAATCCTGCGCGGCGGTTTTCTCAGCATTCCACCCGGTCATCTCGAAGCCGCGCGCATGCTCGGCCTCTCGCCGTTCGACATGCTGCGGCGCATTCTCGTGCCGCAAGCCATTCGCTTGACGCTGCCTTCGCTGGTGAACGAAATGGTGCTGCTGATCAAGGCTTCGTCGCTGATCTCGGTGGTGGGTGTGGCTGAGTTGACGCGCACTGCGCAGAACATCGCCGCCAGCACGTACCGGCCGCTCGAAGCGTATCTGGCCGCCGGGCTGATTTACTTCGTGATCTGCGGCACGCTCGCGCTCGTCGCACATGCCGCCGAATACCGGCTGCAACACGCCTGACCGACTCCAGACCCACGTCATGCAACAGTTCGATCCGACCGTCATCACGCACAACCTTCAGCCGATCGCCGCGGGCTTCGCGACGACGCTCGGCACGTGGATCGCGGGCGTCGTGCTCGGCCTGCTGATCGGCTTTCTGATCGCCGTGCTGCAACTCTTTTGCGGACGCTGGGTGCGCGGCGTATTGCGCTTCTATATCGAACTGTTTCGCGGCACGCCGTTTCTCGTGCAACTGTTTCTGCTCTACTACGGCGGCCCGTCGTTCGGCCTCACGCTCGAACCGATGACAGCCGGCGTACTGGGCCTCGGCCTCTACGGCAGCGCATATTTCGCCGAGGCGTTCCGCTCCGGATTTCAATCGGTGCCGCCGGGCCATCTCGAAGCGGCGTCGTGTCTCGGGCTCACGCGCTGGCAAGCGGTGCTGCGCATTCAAGCGCCGCAAATGCTGGTGCTGATCGTACCCGCGCTGACTAATCTGATCATCGTGCTGAGCAAGGAAACGGCGGTGCTGTCCATCGTCACCGTGCCCGAGCTCACCTTCGTGCTGACCGGCATCGGCTCGGCCACCTTCGCTTTCGTCGAAACCTTGCTGGCGCTGTGCGTGTGTTATCTCGCGCTGGTCGAGCTGACCTCGCGCGCAGGTATGTGGGCCGAGACCCGCGTCGCACGTTTCATGGCATGAACGCAATCCGGACTCCCTGATGAACGCTATCGCCGACATGCCCTCCTCCGCGTCCGCCACGGCCACGAGCGCACCCGCGCCGCTGATCGAAGTGCGCGACCTGCGCAAACGCTTCGGCGAAGTCGAGGTGCTGCGCGGCGTCGATCTCGAGATCGCGCGCTCCGAAGTGGTGTGCATCATCGGCCCGTCGGGTTCGGGCAAGAGCACGCTGCTGCGCTGCCTCGCCGCGCTCGAGACTTACGATCAGGGCGACGTGCGTATAGAAGGCGAATTGCTCGGCTATAGCGAGCGCAACGGCAAACGCGTGCGAGCCTCGCAAGGCGAGATCAATCGCGTGCGACGCAACGTCGGCATGGTGTTTCAGCAGTTCAATCTGTGGCCGCACATGACAGCGCTCGGCAACGTGATGGAAGCGCTGCTGCGCGTGCGGCATCTGTCGCGCGACGAAGCGCGCCGCCGCGCCAATGCGATGCTCGACACCGTCGGCCTCGCGCATAAGGGCGACGCCTACCCGGCGAAACTCTCGGGCGGTCAGCAGCAACGCGTGGCGATCGCGCGGGCGCTGGCCATGGAGCCGCACATCATGTTGTTCGACGAACCGACCTCGGCGCTCGATCCGGAACTGGTCGGCGAAGTGTTGCAGGTGATGAAGCAGCTTGCGCGCGACGGCATGACGATGGCCGTGGTCACGCACGAAATGGGCTTTGCCGCGCAGGTCGCCGACAAGGTCATGTTCATCGATCAAGGCAAGATCGCCGTGCAGGGCGCGCCGCGCGAGGTCTTCCACGACGCGGGCCAGCCGCGCTTGCGGCAGTTCCTGCAAAACTACTTCGACCGCAACGCGTTCTGGACGCGCGGTCCCGACGACGCGCCGACGCCATGAACACGCGCGCCGCCGTGGCGCCGGCCGCGCGCTACGAACAGGTCAAGCACCACATTCGCCGCATCATCGAATCGGGTGAACGCCAGGCGGGCGACCGGCTGCCCTCCGAACTGGATCTGGTGGCGACGCTCGGCGTGTCGCGCATGACGGTGAATCGCGCACTGCGTGAACTCGCCGACGAAGGGCTCGTCACACGCGTCTCCGGGGTCGGCACTTTCGTCGCGCAAACCAAGCCGCAATCCACGCTGCTGATGATCGCCCATATCGGCGACGAAATCCGTTCACGGGGTCACGAGTACCGCTACGACACGGTGCTGTCGCAACGCGAAACGGCTTCGGTGATGGTGTCGAACGCGCTGGGTCTCGCGCCTGGCGCGTCGGTGTTTCATGTGATCTGCGTGCACCGCGAAAACGGCTTGCCGGTGCAACTCGAAGATCGCTACGTGAATCCCGCGACCGCGCCGGAATTCTTGCAGCAGGATTTCTCGACGGTCAGGCCGTCCGAGTATCTGTATGCCGTGGTGCCGGCGCACGACGTCGAGCATGTCGTCGACGCGGGTCTGCCGACGCGCGCCGAAGCCGAACTGCTCGAAATGCGCGCCGAAGAACCCTGCCTCACGCTAATGCGTCGAACGTGGACGAGCGGCGTGGCGGTGACCTTCGCGCGCTTCGTGCATCCGGGTTCGCGTTACCGGCTGGGTTGCCGGTTTTCGCCGGATCTGTCGCAGCGCCAGGGCTGAAGCAAGGCACCAGGCGCTGAAAACACTCAAAGCGCCCCAAGCGCGCTACACATTCCCCGCCAGATGAAAACGCGACGCCGGGTGCCACAACTGCACCGACGTCGCGACGTCGTCGCCCACCCACGTACGGCGCCATAGCTGCAAACACGGCTCGCCGATATCCATCATCAGATGACGGCGCACGTACGCGTCGGGCTTCTGCGCATAGATGCGGAATTCCGCGCGCTGGATCGGCGCGAGCCGCACCATGTAGTGGTTCGGTGTCTCGACGGTGAAGTCCTGTTGCAGATACTCGGGAAACACCTTCGGGTTGACGAAGCGGTCCTCGTACTGAATCGGCTCGCCCTCTTCGCTGTGCACGATGCACGAGTGAAATACCGGGCCGCCGGCGAGACCAAGCGCTTCGAGCGCCTGCGGGTCGTCGCTCGGATCGAGCGTCAGCACACGCGCCGAATGCCGATGGCCGCGTGCGGCGATTTCGTCGGCGATATTGCGGATCTCCAGCACGGTCGACTCGTAGCGCTGCGGCGCGACGAAGGTGCCGGACCCTTGCACGCGCGTCAGCACGCGTTCGGTGGTCAGTTCGCGCAACGCGCGCGAGACCGTCATGCGCGCCACGCCGAACTCCTTGACGAGTTCGGTTTCGGACGGAATCAGGCCGCCCGGTTTCCAGTCGCCTTCGCTAATGCGCCGGATCACGTAGCGCTTGATCTGTTCATACGCGGGCATGGCCTTCGCCGGCGTCTCCTGACAGCGTTCCTGCGTCTCTGCGGGTTGCGCGTTTATCGTTGTGTTCACTGCGACCTCGTGGGTGGTACGCGGGTTGATCAAGCCACATGCGCCGCGCCGTGCCGGTCGTCGAGCGACATGAGCGCGACGTTCGCGGCAGCGCGCAGTTTGCCCGCCTCCGCCAGATTCGTGACGGTTGCAGGCGCAACCAGATCCGCGCCCTCCGCCGACGTGACCGGCCGAGGCCCAATGTTACCCGGGTTCGGCAGCGGTGGCGGCGTCTGATCGGCGATCATGCGAAACGCAACGCTCATGTCGTGCGCGAGCGGCCGGTCGTCGCGATAGGTCGGCACGACGCGCCGCACGCGTTGCCACAGCGCCTCGGTGTGCGGCGCACGCGGCGCGTCGATGTTTTGCAGGTCGTACGCTTGCGCAGCCGCCAGCAATTCGATCGCGACGATGCGCCCAGCGTTGTCGACGATTTCCAGCGCCTTCAGCGCGGCCGGCGTGGCGTGGCACAGGTGATCTTCCTGCAAGCCAGAGGTAATGCCGCCGTCGAGACTCGCCGGCAGCGCCAGACGCCGGTTCTGCGCGACCAGCGAAGCCGCCGTGTACTGCGCGATCATGAAGCCGGAACAGGAACCGCCCGGCTGCGCGAGAAACGCCGGCAAGCCGCTCACCAGCGGATTGACGAGGCGATCCAGACGCCGCTCGGCCATGGCCGCGACTTGCGCGATCGCGGTGGCGAGGCTGTCCATGGCCAGCGCGATCGACGCGCCTACCGCATGCGCCTGCGAATAGACGCGCGGCGCGTCCGGCGTACCGGCGACGATCGGGTTATCGGTAATCGAAGCGAGTTCGCGATTGACCACGTCGGCGGTCGCGGCGAGCACGTCGCGCGCGGCGCCGTGCACGTGCGGAATGGTCCGCATGCTCAACGGGTCCTGGGTGCGCTGGCCGACCACCGCCGCCAGAATGCCGCTGTCGGCGAGCGCGGTACGCATCCGTTCGCCAACCTGGTTCAAGCCCGGTGAAATGCGCAAGGCGAGCGAATCTTCATCGAACGCCGCGAGTTGGCCGCGCAGATTCTCGAAGCTCATCGCGGCGACCATATCGGTCCAGTCGAGCAGACGCGCCGCGCGCGCCAGCGCCAACGCGGCCAGACCCGCGACGCACGGCGTGCCGTTGACGAGACTCAAGCCCTCTTTCGCTTCGAGCACCAGCGGTTCGAGCCCGAGTCGTTGCAACGCGTCGCGTCCCGTGAGCCGTTTGCCGCGATAGCGCACGTGCCCTTCACCGATGCAGACCAGCGCGATATGCGCCATGTGGCTCAGATAACCGACCGAGCCGAACGCCGGCACTTCCGGCAAACAATCGGCATTGAGCAAGGCCACCAGTTGATCCGCGACTTCGAGGCGAATGCCGGAGTGCCCATGCGCGAAGTTGTTGACGGCCGCGGCCATGATCGCGCGCGTCTCGGCGACACCGAGCGGCGCGCCGACGCCGACCGCGTGGCTCATCAGAATGTTGCGCGACAGGCTGCGTTGTTCGGCCGGCGAGACGATCACGTCGCACAACGCGCCGACGCCGGTATTCACGCCGTACGCGCGAATACCGCGCGCGACGATCTGCTCGACGAGCACACGCGCCGCGGCGATGCGCGCACGGGCGCCGGTGGAAAGTTCGAGCGGTTCGCCGGCGGCGACAGCCGCCACCTGAGCCCAGTCGAGAGGACGATCGGAACGGATCACGGCCATGGTAGTGCTCTGCTCAGTGGTTAGCCCGGCAACGCGGCCAGGCGAAGACAGCGTGTTCACGCAACCGGGCGACGCCGCCCGGCAAGGCGGCTCAATTGGTGGTGCGGTCCTGATGGCTCGACACGAATTGCCGGAAGCGATCCGACTTGCACTCGACGAACACTTCGTCCGGCGTGCCGTCGGCTTCCACCTGGCCTTGATGCAGAAACATCACGCGGTTCGACACGTGGCGAGCGAAACCCATCTCGTGCGTGACGACCAGCATGGTGCGGCCTTCTTCGGCGAGCGAACGCATCACACGCAACACTTCGCCGACCAGTTCCGGATCGAGCGCTGAAGTCGGCTCGTCGAACAGCATCACTTTCGGATGCATGGCCAACGCGCGCGCAATCGCTACACGCTGCTGTTGACCACCCGACAGATGCGCTGGATAGTGGCCGCGTTTTTCCGCGAGGCCGACTTTCGCGAGCAACGCTTCGGCCTCTTCGACCGATTCCGCGCGGCTGCGCTTCTGCACGCGCATCGGCCCTTCGATCAGATTCTCCAGCACGGTCATATGCGACCAGAGGTTGAAGTTCTGAAACACCATGCCGAGTTGCGAACGCACGCGGTCCACCTGGCGGCGATCGCTCGGTTGCAGCTTGCCGTCGCCGCGGCGCTTCATTTTCAATTCTTCGCCGCCCAGCGCGACCGAGCCGTCGTCGGGCGTTTCGAGCAGGTTAAGGCAGCGCAGAAACGTGCTCTTGCCCGAGCCGCTCGCGCCGAGAATCGAGATCACGTCGCCCTGATGCGCGTCGAGCGAAATGCCTTTGAGCACGTGGTGCTCGCCGAACGACTTATGAATGTTCTTGACCGACAGTGCGACGGGAGCCGTAGCGTTCATGGAATTCTCCAGATTCATTCGGGATGGTCGGCCGCTCAGGACGCGGCGCGACGTGCTTCGGTGTTCGCGGACACGGTGCGATTCGGCGCGGCTTGCGCGGGCGCGGCGCGCAGATGGCGCGACAGACGCGTCTCCAGCATGCCGAGCAGGCGCACGATGACGAAGTTCAGGAACAGATAGATCAGCGCGGCGCAGATGAACACTTCGGTCGTGCGATAGGTTTGCTGGATGATCTGCTGCGCGACGCCGGTCACTTCCCACACGGTCACGAGACTCGCGAGCGCGGTCGATTTGACGAGCAGCACGGCTTCGGTCGAATACGCCGGCAGACACTGGCGCAACGCGATCGGCCCGATCACGCGGCGCAGCAGCGCGAAGCCCGACAGGCCGATCGAATAGCCCGCCTCGATCTGTCCGACCGGCACGGCCATCAAACCGCCGCGAATGATTTCAGCGGTATAGCCGGCTGTGCACAACGCCAACGACAAAACAGCGCACAGGTACGGCTCGCGCAGCACCGGCCACAAAAAGCTCTCGCGGATCACGCCGAACTGACCCATGCCGTAGTACACGAGGAACATCTGGATCAGCAGCGGCGAACCGCGAAACACGAGGATATAAGCGCGCGCGAAACGGTTCGGCAGCCAGTGCGGCGACACCCGCATCGTGACGATCACGAGCGACAGCAAGCCGCCCAGAATCAGCGAACAGAAGAACAGCCCGAGCGTGGTCGGCACGGCGGCCAGCAGTTGCTTGAGCGTGTCGAACAGGAAGTCGAAATCGAAATGCATGATGACCGTCCTCGTCAGTTGCGCGCGAAGTTGCGCTTGAAGGACCGGCCCACGCGCGCTTCGGCACGGTTGAAGACCCGGTTCGAGATGCTGGTCATGACCAGGTACAGCGCGCCGCCCACCACGAAGAACGTGAAGTACTGATGCGTGGAGCCCGCCGCCACCTGGCTGGTGCGCAGCAATTCGGCGAGCCCCGTGACGGAGATCAGCGCCGAATCCTTCAGGCTCAGTTGCCAGACGTTGCCGATGCCCGGCAGCGCGAAACGCAGCACTTGCGGAATCAGAATGCGGCGCGCCATGGTCAGCGTCGGCATGCCGATCGAGCGCGCGGCTTCGAGTTCGCCGCGCGACACGGCGAGCACCGCCGCGCGATAGACCTCGGCCTGGTACGCGCCGGAGATCATGCCGACCGCGAGCGCGCCAACCACGAACGGCGGCACGCCAACGAAGCCCTCTGCGCCGAACCACTGGCCGATGGTCGTCACCAGCGTGGAGCCGCCGAAATAGAACAGATAGATCACGAGCAGTTCGGGCACGCCGCGAAACACCGTGGTGTAGATGTCGCCGATCACGCGCAACGTGCGAAACCGCGACAGCTTGGCCGCCGCAATCAGGCCGCCGAATACGGCGCCGACCGCGAGCGCGGCGAGCGTCAGCGCGACCGTCATCAAGGCCGCGAGCAATATCACGCCGCCCCAGCCATCCGGCCCGAAGCCGAGCATCTGTATCAGTGCCATTCCCTACCCCTCATCCATGACGTCGGATCGAATCCGTGGACGTGCGCGGCGCGTGGGTCACACACGCCGCGCGTGCGTTGCTCAACGAATCAAGGCGTGACGTCGGTCTTGAACCACTTGGCGGAGAGCTTCTTGACGGTGCCGTCGGCGAGCGCCGCGCTGATCGCGGTGTCGAACTTCGCCTTCAGATCGGCGTCCTGTTTGCGGAACGCGAGGCCTTCGCCCGGGCCCCAGATCGGACCGCCGATCTTCGGACCGGCCATCGTGATCGACGCGGTTTCTTTCTTGTCGATATTGGCGGCGTAGTACGTCACGTCGTCGAACGACGCGTCGATGCGGCCGTTGGCCAGATCCAGATCGCGCTCGGGCGAGGTCTTGTAGACGCGAATCGTGGCGACGTCTTTAAAGCCGTCGTTGATGAACTTGGTGTAGACCGTGCCCGACTGGATGCCGATGGTCTTACCCTTCAGCTGCTTGCGCAGTGCGTCGACGGTCGGCTGATCGGTTTTCGGATCGCCCGACAGCTTGACCACGCCCGCGCCCGCCGCCGCCTTGGGCAGCACCTTCGCGTCGGCCACCGCGAAGGTGGCCGGCGTGGCGGCGTACGGCCGCGAGAACGCGATGATCTTTTCACGTTCCGGCGTGATCGAAATCGCGTCCATCAGCACATCGAACTTGCCCGCTTGCAGACCCGGAATCATGCCGTCCCAGTCTTGCGCCACGAGGTTGCATTGCAGCTTGATGCGCTCGCACAGATTCGCGACCAGCTCCGGTTCGAAGCCGCCCAGCTTGCCGCCGGGCAAAGTCAGGTTCCACGGTGCGTAACCGCCCTCCAGCGCGATGGTCACCGTTTTCCAGTCTTTAGCCTGCACCGGTGCCGCGAAAATGGTCGCGGCGCCGAGCACGGCGCCCATCAATGCTTTTGCTAACGTCGTGTGCTTCACTTTCACGTCGAAACTCCTTTGATTGAGGAAACCGTCGAACTGGATGTTCTAACCATCGCTGAATTTGTATAGACAAGTCTGCATGAGTCAAAAAGCCGTCGCAAGGGGTTCAGCGGGAAAATCCGCAGATCATCGGGTAAGCCCCTATCAACGCCTTCTGGCGGGGTTCTACGGGACGGAACGTTGATTACAGAAGAGTCGTGACGCATCGAATGCGCGCGTCAGCGTGGTGCACTTTGTCTAGACAGGTTGGTGCGTAACGAACCAAGGTGGGGGATGCAGGGACGCGCGCGCGAGCCGCGCCTGACCTCGCGCATCGAGCGACGCGACTCAGGGGCAAGCGTTACCAGATAAGCGGCACGAAGCGGTATTTAACGCGGGAGGTGTAGTCGGGATAACCGTCGAGCTCGGCGTTCAGCAGGCGCTCTTCACGCACCGCGCGCCAGCCGATGCCGAGCACCATGACCGGCACACAGGCAAGTCCCCACCACGAGCCGAGCAGCAAGGGCGTGCCGACGAACAGAAACAGCGCGGCGGCGTACATCGGGTGACGCACGTACGCATAGGGACCGCTGTCGATCACCTTGTGGCCACGGCTCGCCTGGATCTTCACGACGGGCGCGGCATAGCTGTTAGCGCGAAACACGGCGCGACACATCACCAGACAGACGACGATGCACAGCGAGCCGAGACTCACGAGCCCCACCGGCACCGGCGGCGACCAGTGCAAGCGCACGGCGTCGACGCCCATCAGGACCAGCCACGCGCACCACACCAGCGACACGCTCACCATGAACACGCGGTCCCATCGGCTTTGTTGCGCCTGCACGATCGGCGCGAGCCGCTCGGCCAGCAGCCCCGGATCGTGCCGCGCGAGCCACAGCCCGATCCACAGACTCAGCACGCCCGTCTCGATCAGATACCACCAGCCGGCCGGCCACGCGAGCGTGCCCGCCGCGCCGAACAGCAGCACGCCCATGGCGGCGAGCCAGACCGCCGTTTGCAGGAGGAGACGCGTGACCATAGGGGTACGTTTCTAAACGTTGTGGGCAGGCGTGCGCACGCGGTTGAACAGGTCGACGAGATCGATGTCGCCGGTATTCAGGCCGAACTGATCGCGCAGGCAGGCCGCGAGTTCGTCCGCGCTGGCGAGTTGCCGTTCGCTGACGACCTCGCCGTCGGCGCCGCGTTCGTTCAACTGGTCGTTGCGCAGCGTGAGCCGGGTGTCGTCGAGCACACGGCAAACGATCAGCGTGGTGGCAAAAATCGACTCCGGCGCCGTCGACGTGTACCAGTTCGAGGTTTCATAGTCGGCCCACTCGACCGCGTGCAGATCGAAGCGATAGACGCGCGTCCAGCTTTGGTCGCGCGCCTGCACGTCGAGGTAAAGCGCGTTGTGCGAGGCATCGGCGAGGCGGAACGTGCCCAGCGGCGTGCGCTGCGCGATGCCCGCGGCGAGACGCAGCGGCGCGGTCAGCGTGACGCTGCCGAAACCGACGTCGACGATCCACGCCTCGTTCTCGAGGTCGATCCGCAGAACCATATGCGTGCGCGGCGGCACCTCGTCGGACTCACGGCCCCACAGTACGCGGGCGAGCAGCGGCGTGACCTTGAAGCCTAGTTGCATCAGCACGTTCGCGAGCAACGCGTTCTGCTCGAAGCAGTAACCGCCGCGATGGTCGGTGACGAGTTTGCGCTCGACGGATTCGAGGTCGAGCTTCACCGCGCGGCGCGTGAACGGGTTCAGATTCTCGAACGGAATGGCGCGCGGATGCAGCCGGTGCAGCGCCTGCAGCACCTCTAGCGTGGCCGCGCGCGGACCGTCGTAGCCGATACGGGTGAAGTAATGGTCCAGATTCACAGTGTTTGACATCGGCATGTTCCCGGTTAGGTCTGAGGCGCTGAACGCTGATCGATCATGTGCCGCGAAGCGGCTTCGGAAAAGATCATAGCGGTTGAGCAATCGCAACGCTCATGCACGCCGACAGTGTTAGTGAAAACGCATTCGATAAAACCATAACCATACGTTTTAATTACGTTTAAATTATATTTTCATTACGCACAAATAGCCTTTAGTAGCAGTCCGTAAAGAACAAAGTTACATGTCAGTAATATTGATGCGAATCGTTCTCATTTGTGTTGACGCACCTATTCCGCATGCGTAGGATCTCGCCATCTGTTGTGCCCGGCGTCGCGACCCGTCACAGCAAATCGCAGTCGTGACAGCAACGTCATACCGCGGTGATCAGTTCAGTCGATACAACACAAACAAGGATTTCGATGAAGTTCGCCCAACTCAACGGACCCGCTGTTCAAGCGCGTCCGCTTCGCGATTCTGCCAGGCGTGCCGGCGCCATTAGTCGTACGCGTCGGCCCTCCTTGCGGCGCGCCGCGCTCTTCACCGCATTTGCCTGGGCTTCGCTGACAGCCGGCGTGGCCATGGCTGAAGCCAATCCCGACGCAACCCCCGAAGCCCCTGAGGCCGACCTGAACATTCAGGCCACCCAGACCAGTCAGTGGACGGGTCTCTGGAATCGTCAGCAGTTGCTCGGCGATATCGGCGGTCTGCGTCCGTGGCTCGGCAAATACGGCGTGACCTTGCAGCTCACCGAAACCAGCGAGGTGCTGGCCAACGTGCGCGGCGGTCTCGCACGCGGCGCGGACTACGACGGTCTGACGACCGCCACCGTGCAGATGGATACGCAGAAGGCCTTCGGTCTGCCGGGCGGTCTGTTCAACGTGAGCGCGCTGCAGATTCACGGCGCCAACCTGAGCGCCAACAAGCTCGGCACGCTGAACACGGCGAGCGGTATCGAAGCGCAGGACACCACCCGCCTGTGGGAGTTGTGGTATCAGCAGTCGTTCCTGAACAAGCGTATCGACGTGAAGATCGGTCAGCAAAGTATCGACCAGGAATTCATCACCAGCACGAACTCGGCGCTGTTCGTCAACACGATGTTCGGCTGGCCCGCGCTGCCTTCGTACGACATGCCGTCGGGCGGCCCGGCTTATCCGCTGGCCGATCTCGGCGTGCGCGTGCGCGGCCAGATCACGCCTTCGTTGACCGCGCTCGCCGGTGTGTTCGACGGCGACCCGCTCGGCAATAGCCCGAACAACAAGAGCGGCACCAACTTCAACCTGCACAACGGCACGCTGTTCATCGGCGAGTTGCAGTACGCGATCAACCAGCCGTCCGACGGCGAAATGGTCGGCGTGGGCGGCGGCGGTTTGCCGGGCACCTACAAGCTCGGCCTCTGGTACAACAACCAGAGCTTCGCCGACCAGCGTTTCGACAACACCGGTCTGTCGCTCGCGAATCCGGCCTCCAGCGGCATCGCCCAGAATCATCATGGCGACTACAGCTTCTATGCGGTCGCCGATCAGATGATCTGGCGCCCGGATCCGGACGAGCCGCGCAGCCTGAACGTGTTTGCCCGCGTGATGGGCGCGCCCGGCGACCGCAATCTGGTCAGCGTGGCCGCGAACGTGGGCGTCGTGCTGAAGGCGCCGTTCGCCGGCCGCGACAACGACAGCGCCGGCATCGCGCTGACGTACATCAAGATCGGCAACCACGTGAACGGTCTCGATCAGGACAATCAGGCGTTCAGCGGTGGCCCGTACGGCGTGCGCACCAGCGAAACCACGCTCGAAGCCACCTATCAGTACCAGGTCAATCCGTGGTGGCAACTGCAGGCGGATGCGCAATACACGTTCAACGCCGGCGCCGGCCAGAATCCGAGCGACCCGACGCAGCCGCTGCGCAACACGTTCGTCATCGGCGTGCGGACCAACATCACGTTCTGATGCCGCGCTCGCCTAACTTACACGCTACCGACAAATCGAATCCCATGCTTTCGATCATGACCGCAATCAACGCTTTGTGCGCCCGCACGGAGATCCAATCATGAACCAACCCACGCGCAAGTTCTCGCCGCGCGCCGCGCGGGCCCTGATCGCCGCCGCTGCCGGCGCCGCCGCGCTGACAACGGCCGCCAGCGCCTATGCCGAGCCGCAAGGTTTCCTGGAAACCATCAAGCACCACACCACGCTGATCAACACCGTGCCGGGCAATGGCGACCAGAACCCGTACGCGGTCGTGGTCGCGCCGGTCAGCATCGGCACCGTCAAGAAGGGCGACGTGCTGGTCGGCAACTTCAACAACTCGACCAACCTGCAAGGCACCGGCAGCACGATCATCAACTACCATCCGGACACCAAAGAAATGACGGTGTTCGCGACGGTGCCGCGCGATCTGAAGGCGTGCCCCGGCGGCATCGGCCTGTCCACGGCGATGACCATGCTGAAGTCCGGCTACGTGATCGTCGGCAGCACGCCGAGCAATGACGGCACCACCGGCACCAAAGGCGCCGGCTGCCTGATCGTGATCGATCCGCAGGGCAAGGTCGCCTCGACCATCACGAGCCCGAACATCAACGACCCGTGGGGCAACATGGCGGTCGTCGACAACGGTTCGACCGCGACGCTGTTCGTCAGCAACGCCGGCTTCGGCGTGGGCGGCGCGGACGGCAATCCGCCGGTGTACAAGCAGGCTACCGTGCTGCGCCTGGACCTCGACGTGCCGGCCGACAAAGCGCCGGTCGTGAAGAAGGAAACCGTGGTGGGCAGCGGCTTCGGCGCGCAAGCGGACAAGGGCGTGTTCCTCGTCGGCCCGACCGGCCTCGCGTTGTCGAGCGACCAGAAACTGCTGTACGTGTCCGACGCGATCGGCAACCGCGTGACTGAAATCGACGACCCGATGACGCGCGACACCAGCGCCGGCGTGGGCCGCCAACTGACCGCCGACGGCCTGCTGCACCGCCCGCTCGCGATGGTCACCGCGCCTAACGGCCACCTGCTGGTCACGAACGCGCTGAACGGTCAGATCGTCGAGATCGACCCGGCCACCGGCAAGCAGATTTACGCTCGCTGGATCGACACGGACAAGGCACAATCGCCCCCGGGCAACGGCGACCTGTTCGGTCTCGCGTTGACGCCCGAAGGCGACGGTTTCTACTACGTGCAGGACGACGTGAACACACTGGTTCTCGCGAAGTAAGCAAAACACCCCACAGCGTAATGAAGGTGAAGTAGCCATGGCACACGATCAACCCCCGCGGCCCTCGCGGCGCGGATTTCTGAAGGCGGGCGGCGCCGCGGTCGCCGCCGGCGCGAGTCTCGGTGCGGCGCAAGTCGCTCAGGCCGCGCTCGCCAAAACACCGGCGCACAGCGTCGATCCGCAACTGGCCGTCGAACCGTTTTACGGTTTGCATCAAGGCGGCGTGGTCACGGCGCAGCAGAGTCACACGTACGTCGCCGCGCTCGATCTGACGACCGAAAAACGCGACGACGTGATCGCGCTGCTGCGCGCCTGGACCGACGCGGCCGCGCGTCTGACGCAAGGCAACACGGCCGCCCCGCTGTCGACCACAGCTTCGACCCAAGCCGCACAGGTCGACGGCATGGTCGAGAACACGTCCAGCAGCGCGCCCGCCAGCAAGTCCGGCGCTAAGGACGACGGCAGCGCCTACAGCCCGGTCAACGCGAAAGCCGCGCCCGATTCCGGTGACGTGCTCGGTCTCGGCCCTTGCGGCCTGACGATCACGTTCGGCTTCGGCCCCGGTCTGTTCACGAAAGACGGCAAGGACCGCTACGGCCTCGCCGCGCGCCGCCCCGCCGCGCTCGTCGATCTGCCGCGTTTCAACGGCGATCAACTGATCGAGCAGAAAACCGGCGGCGACCTGTTCATCCAGGCGTGCGCGAACGATCAGCAGGTCGCGTTTCACGCGGTCCGCCAATTGGCGCGTCTTGCTTACGGCACCGCCGCCATGCGTTGGGGTCAAGCGGGTTTCCTGTCGGGTCCGCGCGGTCAGACGCCGCGCAATCTGATGGGCTTCAAGGACGGCACCAACAACCCGTCCACCGCGAAGCCGCAACTGATGAACGAGTTCGTGTGGGCCGGCGCCACCCCGGACGCTCCGTGGATGGAAGGCGGCACCTACACCGTCGTACGACGTATCCGCATCACGCTGGAACACTGGGACAACACCGAGGTGGACTTCCAGGAACAGGTGTTCGGCCGTCACAAGTACAGCGGTGCGCCGATCGGCAAGAAGAGCGAGTTCGACGCGGTCGACCTGAAGGAAGAAGACAAGGACGGCAATCCGGTGATTCCGGAGAACTCGCACGTGCGTCTGTCGAATCAGGCCAGCAACAACGGTGCGCAGATTCTGCGCCGCTCGTATTCGTACAACGACAGCACGGATTTCTACATCGAGCGCTGGCCGCCATGGCGTCAGGAAACGGAGTACGACGCGGGGCTGATTTTCGTCGCTCACCAGAGCGACCCGCGTAAGGGCTTCATTCCGATCAACGACAGGCTCGCGAAGTTCGACATGATGAACCAGTTCACGACCCACGTAGGCAGCGCGGTGTTCGCGGTGCCGCCGGGCGCGAAGCCGGGTTCGTATATCGGCGCGGGGCTGTTCGAGGCGTAATGAAGGCCAGGTAGCATGCCGTGCCGGCGGTGGTCCGCCGGCACGGCGAACAAGCAAGCGACGCATCGAAAGATCAACAACAACATCACCAACGGAACACAGGATCATGGCTCAATCATGGTTTGGCACCCGCGTGCGCCTTATCAGCAGCGCAGCAGCGCTCACGCTCGCGGCTTTCGCGACGGTGCCGTCGGCGGCGCAAGCTGCGTCGATCACGGTCTATAACGCGCAGCACGAACAGGTCGTCAACCTGCTCGCCAAAGACTTCGAAAAGCAGTCCGGCATCTCGGTGAAGATCCGCAACGGCGAAGGCCCGGCCATGGCCGCGCAGATCCTCGCGGAAGGCTCGGCCACGCCGGCCGACGTGTACTTCACGGAAAACTCGCCGGAGCTGATGCTGCTCGAAGAGAAAGGCCTGCTGAACAAGGTGGACAGCGCCACGCTCGCCACCGTGCCGGCACGCTTCAGCTCGCCCACGGGCTCATGGGTCGCGGTGACCGCGCGTGAAAACGTGCTGGCCTACAACACCACCAAGCTGCAACCGTCGCAACTGCCGCAATCGCTGTTCGATCTCGCCAAGCCGGAATGGAAGGGCAAGGTCGGTATCGCACCGAGCGACGGCGACTTCCTGCCGCTGGTGAGCGCCGTGCTCGCGCTGAAGGGCGAAGCGCAAACCGTGCAATGGCTCAAGGGCCTGAAAGCCAACGCGCAACTCTTCGACGACGATGAAGGCGTGGTGGCCGCCGTCAATCGCGGCGGTGTCGCGACCGGTCTGATCAACAACTACTACTGGGCTCGCCTGCACGCTGAAATCGGCGACGGCAAGACCCGCAGCGCGATCTATCACTTCGGCAACGGCGACGCCGGTGCGGCGGTGAACGTGTCGGGCGCGGCGGTGTTGAAGTCCGCGCACAACGCGGACGGCGCACAGAAGTTCCTCGCGTATCTGGTCAGCGATCGCGCGCAACAACTGATGGCGAACAGCCATGTGATGTTCGAATATCCGCTGCGCTCGGGTGTCGCGTCGGACCCGATCCTCAAGCCGTTCACCGAACTGAAACCGCCGGCGCTCACCATCGAGCAACTCGGCGACGACAGCCAGGCCGGCAAACTGTTGCGTCAGGCAGGCCTTCTGTAAATGAGCGAAGCCTTGTCAGCCGGTCCACCGGCTGTATCTACCGTCACGGCGCGCGCCCGTTCGCGCGCGCCGCGCGGTTTGTTCGCGGCAGCAGCAATCAGCGCTTTGCTGGTTCTGCTGCCGATTGCGTTTACGTTCTGGCGCGCCGCGAGCTTCGGCGCGGGTGAAGCGGTCGACCTGATCTTCCGCCCGCTGGTCGGCGAACTGCTGGTCAACACCGTGCTGATCACCGTGTCGACCACGCTGGTGTCCGCGGTGCTCGGCACGGCGGCCGCGTGGTTCGTCGAGCGCACGCGTTTGCCGGGCCGTCGCGTGTGGGCCGTGCTCACCGCCGCGCCGCTCGCCATGCCCGCGTTCATTTCGAGCTACGCGTGGGTGTCGTTGAGCCAGGATTTGCAGGACTTCAACGGCGCGCTGCTGGTGCTGACCTGCGGGTATTTCCCGCTCGTCTATCTGCCGGTGGCCGCCGCGCTGCGCAGCATGGACCCGGCGCTCGAAGAAAGCGCGCGCGCGCTCGGCTGCAGCCGCTGGAGCAGCTTCGTGCGGGTGGTGCTGCCGCAACTGCGGCCGGCGCTGCTCGGCGGCATGCTGCTGGTGGCGCTCGGCGTGCTGTCCGAATTCGGCGCGTTCACGCTGCTGCGCTTTCACACCTTCACGACGCAGATCTACGCGGAATTCCGTACCAGTTTCGACGGCGGCGGCGCTTCGCTGCTCGCCTGCCTGCTGATCGTGATCTGCCTGATCGTGCTCGCGTTCGAGTTTCGCGTGCGCGGCGCGGCGCGTTATGAACGCGTCGATCGCGGCACACGTCGCGCGGTGCTGCGCTACGACCTCGGCGCGTGGCGCTGGATCGTCGTCGCCGGCTTCGCGCTGCTGACGATTACCACGCTCGGCGTGCCGCTCGGCATGATCGGCTACTGGCTCACGCAGCCGGGCGCAGCGGCCGTCACACCGGCCGACGTGTCGCCCGAACTGCTGTTCAATGCAACGCTGTCGTCGGTCGGCTTCGGCCTCGCCGCGGCGGCGCTGACCACCTTGCTGGTGATCCCGCTCGCGTTCCTGCTGGTGCGCTACCCGACCCGTTTCGCGACGCTGTTCGAGCGCACCGTGTTTCTCGCGCAAGGCGTGCCGGGTCTGGTGATCGCGCTGGCGATCGTGTCGCTCGCGGTGCATGCGTTGCAACCGCTCTATCAAAGCGCGACGCTGCTGGTGGTCGCCTACGCGATGCTGTTCATGCCCGTCGCGCTGGTCAGCGTGCGCGCCGCCTTCATGCAGGCGCAGCCGCGTCTCGAAGAAACCGCGCGCGCCCTCGGCCTGAGCTGGTCGCAGACGCTATTTCGCGTGGTGCTGCCGCTGGCGGGTCCGGGACTCGGGGCCGCCGCGTCGATGGTATTCATTTCGGTCGTCACCGAGCTGAACGCGACGCTGCTGCTCTCCCCCCTCGACACGCAAACGCTCGCCACCCAGGTCTGGGCCGACACGTCGACCATGGCGTTTGCCGCCGCCGCGCCGTATGCTGCGCTGCTCACCGGCATTTCGCTGTTCGCGTCGGGCCTGCTGTTCGCGCTGCTTGGTAAATCGGCGCTGCTCGGCGAACGCGGCTGATTCAGTGCTGATGCCCATGCTCTACCTGCTTTAATCATCGGATTTTCATGAGCGAACTTCGTATCCGCGGACTGCAAAAATCGTTCGACGGCCACCCGGTGCTGCACGGCATCGATCTCTCGGTCGAGCGCGGCACCCTGCTCGCGCTGCTCGGCCCTTCCGGCAGCGGCAAGACCACGCTGCTGCGGCTGTTGTGCGGCTTCGAACGCGCGGATGGCGGCAGCGTCGAAATCGACGGCCGCAGCGTGGTCGGCGACAACCTGCATGTGCCGTCGGAACAGCGCCGCATTGGGTATGTGCCGCAGGAAGGCGCGCTGTTTCCGCATCTGTCGGTGGCGGACAACATCGTGTTCGGCTTGCCGCGCACGCAACGGCGCGCGCGTCATCGGGTGGCCGAGTTGCTGGAACTGGTCGGCTTGCCGGCGGACTTCGGCACGCGTGCGCCGCAGCAGTTGTCGGGCGGTCAGCAGCAGCGCGTCGCGCTGGCCCGCGCGCTCGCGCCGTCGCCTACGTTGGTGATGCTCGACGAACCGTTTTCCTCGCTCGACGCCGCGTTGCGGCTCGAAACCCGTCAGGCGGTGGCGAGCGCGCTGGCCGCGACCGGCGCCACGGCGGTGCTGGTCACGCACGATCAATCCGAGGCTTTGTCGCTGGGCCATGAGGTCGCGGTGCTGTGGAACGGTCGCCTGATTCAGACGGCGACGCCGCAGACCTTGTACCGGCTGCCGGTCACGCGCGAGCTGGCGTCGTTTGTCGGCGAAGCGGTGTTGCTGCCGGGCATCGTCACGCAGGATCGGGTGAGTTGTGAACTCGGCGATCTGCCGCTGTCCACGCCGATCGGCCAGGGCGCCGTGGACGTGATGGTGCGGCCCGAGCAGATCCGCCTGTTTCGCGACGAAGATCGGCTGGTCAACGACACCCGGGCTTACGACGCTATCGTCACCGAAGTGACGTTCCAGGGCCAGGATGCCGGCGTCGCGCTGCAAATGCAGTCCGGTACACGAACCATGGTGCGCGCCCGCGTGCCCGGCTACCTGTCGCCGCAACCGGGCGAACGCGTGCGGCTGTCGGTGGACGGCGAAGTGACGGCCTACCCGCGCGCCTAAGCCTGCGCCGCGGTCGAACCCTTCGAGCGCGACTGCGAAGGGTTCGGCGTCGGCGACTGCATCTGCGGCCCCAGCGACAAATCCTGCACCATCTGCGCGGCCAGATAATCGCAGGTCGGCCGATCCGATTTGGCGCTGCGGGCCACCACGATTTCCAGCGGCGCGATCTTCGGCAAGCCTTGCGCTTCGCCGAGAATCGCCAGCCGTGACGGCACGCTGCAACGCGTGACCGCGATCACCGACAAGCCCGCGTCCACGGTCGCCACCAGCCCCATCAAACTCGCGCTGCTGAACGCCGCGCGATAGCGGATTCGCGCGCCGTCGAGCGCGGCCAGTGTATGTTGCCGCGCGACACAGCCTGGCTCGTACAGCCCCACCGGTAAGGGCGACGCCGCCAGCACCGGCGTATCCACCGACGCCCCCACCCACACCATCGGCTCGCTGCGCACGAATTCGCCGCGCAGTTTGCGGTCGCGCGTGACGAACGCGAGATCGATCTTGTTGTCCGCCAGCATCGGCGCGAGCGACGTGCTCTGCGCGCAGACAATTTCGATTTCCACATGCGGATACAGCGTCGAAAAACGCCGCAACACCGGCGACAACAGCGACGACACATAGTCGTCCGGCGCGCCGAGCACCACGCGCCCGCTCACCTCGGGCCGCACGATCGCCGACCACGCCTCCTCATGCAAAGCCAGCACGCGCCGCGCGTATTCGAGCAGCGTATTGCCGGGCCGCGTCAGCGACAGATTGCGCGTGTTGCGCGCGAACAGCGTGGTACCGAGCATGGTTTCGAGGCGCTTGATCTGCATGCTGACGGCCGCCTGCGAGCGATGCACGGTCGCCGACGCCTTCGTGAAGCTGCCCGTTTCCACCACCGCGATAAAGGTCCGCAGCAAATCGACGTCGAACTCGGGATGCATGATTTATCAATCCAGCTTATGGAATTGCTCAATTTAATTCGTTTGTCGGTGCCATGCAAGCCGCGTGATACTTGACGGCATCAACTCACGGAGACCCCCTCGCATGTCCCTCACCCAACGTCAACAAGGCGCCATTACGCTGGCCAGCGGCGGGCTTCTGATGGGCACGATCGGTGTCTTCGTCGAGGAAGCGCGGCTCGGTGCGCTAACCCTGGTGTTCTTTCGCTGCCTGTTCGGCTTTCTGTCGCTCGCCGCGTATTGCGCGTGGAAAGGCTTTTTCACGCGCGCGCATTTCACGCGCCGCACCGTCGCGCTGGCGCTGATCTCCGGCGTGCTGATGGTCACGCAGTGGGTCGGCTTCTTCGACGCGATCCATCGCACCAGCATTGCGGTCGCGACCGTGGTGTTTCATGTCCAGCCGTTCTGGGTCGTGCTGATCGGCGCCGCGCTGTTCAACGAGCGCCTCGGCATCGACCGGCTCGGCTGGATCGCGACGGCTTTCGTCGGACTCGTGCTCGCGTCGGGCGTGGCGGCCACGGAGAATCTGCAAGGCCATACGAGCTATCTGATCGGGATCGGCGAAGCGCTCGCGGGCTCCGTGCTCTATGCGAGCGTCACGTTGATCGCCAAAGGGCTCGGCGAGTTGCGCCCGCATCTGCTGACGCTCGCGCAGTGCGCGGTCGGCGTGGTGTGCCTGCCGTTCATCGCGCCGCTCACCGCTGTGCATATCGGTCCGATGCAATGGTTCTGGCTGGTCGGCATGGGCGTGCTGCATACGGGACTCTCGTACGTGCTGATCTACGGCGCGCTGCCGAAGCTGACCACGCCGATCATCGCCGTGCTGCTGTTCGTCTATCCGCTGACCGCGATCGTGGTCGATGCGGTCGTCTACGGACGCGCGCTGTCGATGCCGCAACTCGCGGGCATGGTGTTGATCGTCGTCGCGAGTCTGGGGGTTAATCTCGGCTGGCCGCTGCTGACGTTGTTGCGGCCCGGCGCGCGAGCGCGGCGCCATGCGGATTGAGGCGTCTCACCGCCCTCAGCTTTCGTTTTGCCCAAAAATACCCTGCAAAATGCTGTGTTTTTCCATTCAATTAGCACAGTCGAGAATCGTTCTCGTTTATAATTTCAGGATATTACAAGCCGGACACTGATCCGGCTTCTGCTGCACCTCCCAACCCCACATCGACATGCCATTCCGAGGCAGCCGATGTCACGTCCGCACCCTTCGTGCGCTGACGCACGGCGCCCCGGCCGCTTCAATTCGAACTCATCCGATCGCTTCAGGGGAATTCACCACCTTCGTTTCAATTGACCGACCACACGGCGTTGCGCTTCGCCGTGCGCGTGCGTTTTTGCGTGCGCTTTTGCGTGCGTTTGCGCCGTACCCCAAATCGATAACTCCACCGATCCACACTCGAAGAACGTCATCATGAACGTCAAAAAGAAGACTTACCGCGCGCTGCTGCTCGCGACCTCGCTTGCCAGCGCCCGGCCTTTGTTGGCTCAAGAAGCCGCGCCCGTCGCCAGCCCGGCCGACAACACGCTGCCCGCGATCGCCGTCAAGGCCGCCGCCGACCGCTCGTACGACAGCAGCACGTCGAACACCGCGACGAAGATGAACATGTCGCTGATGGACGTGCCGCAAACCGTCAACGTCGTGCCGCGCGCGCTGCTCGACGAGCAGAACGCGACCTCGTTGCAGGACGCGTTGCGCAACGTGCCAGGCATTGGCTTTTCCGTCGGCGACGGCCAGCGCGACCAGATCACATTGCGCGGCTTCAACAACATCACCGATCAATACGTCGACGGTATTCGCGACGATGCGCTCTACTACCGCGACCTGTCGAACGTGGAACGCGTCGACGTGCTGAAGGGACCCGCCGCCGTGCTCTATGGACGCGGCTCGGCCGGCGGCCTGATCAATCGCGTGTTGAAGAAGCCGAGCGCGAACCCCGAGCAGTCGGTCGGCGTGACACTCGGCACCGAAGGCGAACGGCGCGGTGAATTCGACCTCGGCTGGAATGCGAACGACGCCGCGCGTTTTCGCATCACCGGTGCGGCCGAAAACTCGAACAGCTTTCGCGACCAGTTCCAGTTGAATCGTCAGGCCGTGGCGCCCTCGGTGCAATTCCGGATCGATAAAGACACGACCCTCAACCTCGAAGCCGACTATCTGCACGATCGCCGCACCTCCGATCAGGGCTTGCCCGCCTATCTCGGCCGCCCGGTCAACGTGCCGATCAACACGTATTACGGCTCGGCGAATGCGGCGAGCACGTCGTATAACGATGTCGACGCAAAGAGCGCGACCGCGTCGCTCGATCATCGCTTCAACGATTCGTTGTCGCTGCACACCGCCGTGCGCGCGTACGACTTCTCGCTCGAACGCAAAAACTACGTCACGTATGAGCCGATCAAGACCGCGTTGAATCCGGTCGTGACGCTCGATCAAAGCACCCGCTTCCGCCAGGATCACGGCGTGGACGGGCTCTTCGAGCTGACGCAGAAAACCACGCTGTTCGGCATGAAGCATGAGTTGCTGTATGGCGTCGAGCTCTCGCAGCAGCAGAAGTTCGACACGATCTACTCGACCACCAAGGTCGCCACCTACAACCTGTATAACCCGCAGTTGGTGAATCTGCCGGGCGTGACGCCGGGCGTACCGGCCAAGACGAACGCGGCGACGGTGTTGGGGCTGGCCGGCGTCTACGCGCAGGACCTGATCTCGCTGACCGAGCACTGGAAGATTCTCGCCGGCCTGCGCTTCGACTATCTGACGCAGACGCGCAACGACTACACGTCGGCGCACGTCAATCTGGACCGCACGGATCGCGCGTGGAGTCCGCGCGTCGGTTTGATTTACGAGCCGCTCGACTGGGTATCGCTGTACGCGTCGTATAGCCAGTCGTTCTCGCCGCTCGCCGATACGCTGATCAGCAGCGGCGCGTTCGCGAACGGTTCGGCGCTCGCGCCGCAAAAGACCACCGCCTTCGAAGTCGGCTCGAAATTCGACCTGGGTCGCGCGAGCGCGAGCGTCGCGCTGTTCGATATGAAGCAGACCAATCAGCAGATCGCCGATCCGGCCAACCCGACCTACGCGCTGCCGATCGGCACGCAGCACACGCGCGGCCTGGAACTGTCGATGACGGGCGAAATCGCGCCGAAGTGGTCCGTCTACGCGGGCTACGCGTACCTGAACGGCAATGTGGATGGCTCGCCGCAAGCGAGTTCGGCCGGGCTGCTGCTGAACCAGAACACGCCGGGGCTGATGCCGCGTCACAGCGCGAGCGTGTGGATCAAGCGCGATCTGAAGTACGGTTTCTATGCGGCGGGCGGCGCGCAATTCCAGTCGGCGCGATATACGTCGGCTAGCGACGCGGTGACGTTGCCGTCGTTCGTGACCTTCGATCTCGGCGCGGGTTATCACGGCAAGAACGTCGACGTGGCGTTGACGCTGGATAACCTGTTCGACCGCAAGTACTTCATCGCGGCGCACGGCAATGCGGATATGTACAACATGCCGGGCGCGCCGCGCACGCTGACGGCGTCAGTGAGGTGGAAGATGTAAGGGGGTCGGCGCGCTGGACGCGCCGAGGGTGGGAATGAAAAAACCAGCGCTTCGGGAGAGGCGCTGGTTTTTTTAATCGTCGTAGTGGAAGCGGCAGGCGATCACATGAATCCTGCCGTCACGCGGAAAATAGACAAGACGATCGGCAAGCGTAATGCGGCGCGACCAGAACCCGCTGAAACTGCCGACCAGCGGCTCCGGTTTGCCGGTGCCTCGATACGGATCGCGCCGGCATTCCTCCAGCAGGGTATTGATCTTTCGCAGGACCTTCCGATCGTTTTCCTGCCAGTACAGATAGTCGTCCCACGCGTTGTCGGTAAACATAAAAACGCTGTCAGCCTTGGCGGCCTCCTCGTTGCGGCTTCTCTTCTGGTTCATCGGTCAGCAGTTCGCGCGCAGTCGCACCGCCGGCATTCAATTGCGCGATAGACCTGGCGAGTCGCTGGGCGTTCTTCGATGAACTCAACAGATACAAGGTCTCCTGCATCGCATTGAAATCTTCGAGCGAAACCATGACCACATTTTCGCCACCCTGTCGCGTGATCAGCATGGGTATGTGATCGCGACAGACGTCGTCCATCGCTTGCTTAAAGCCGGCGCGTGCCTCGCTGTAAGTAAGGACGTTCATTAGCATCTCGACCTGAGAGGTTGCCCCCGGTCGCTCCTGTCAAAAATTAGAGACGATTTCACCGCCGGATGAGCTGCCTGGGCGACGGGACGCTCAGTAAGCCGCCCGCAATCATTGTACAGAACACTGTACTTAACCATCAACCCCAAACAGCGGAGAAATTCGTCGTCTAACGGATAGAGAGGATGCTCGTTTGCGGCCTCACGCGCCACTCGGCCAAACGGCCTATCTCACTGCGGCAACACCTCCCCCTTCGTCTCCGGCGCGAACGGAATGATGAACAGTCCGATCACGAACGCGAGCGCCGTCAACGCCACCGGCACGCCGAGCGTATGCATATGCAGCACTGCCGCGCCGAGCAGAAAGTTGACCCCGGCCCCGACAAAACGCCCGAACGACGTGCAGAACGCGAACGCTGTAGCCCGCACACGGGTTTCGAATTGCTCCGGCAGCCACAAGCTGAACAACGCAAAATTACCGCCGAAGAAACCCAGCACGAAAAGCCACGCAATAAACGGCGCGAGTCCGTTTGGCAGATAGAAGGCCCAACCGAAACTGCCGACGATCGCGATCGCCATCCCCGCGAAATACACCGCCAGCGTCTTCTTGCGACCGATCCGTTCGGCCATCGGCGGCAACGCGAGACAGCCGAGAATCGTCGCGATAGACAGCAGCCCCGTGGCGAGCGAAGCGGTTCTGATCGCGTCGTTCTTCGCCATGCCGGCCTTGGTCGCCAGTTGAATCACCGCGGACGGCTCATACACCGCACCGGCCCACAAACCGATAATCGCGATCGTCAGCAGAATGCACGCCACCCACGTGCGACGCCGATACGCCGGCCCCATGATTTCGCGCAGCGGACTGGTGCGCACGGCGCTGGCTTCGGCCTTCTGCCACTTGTCCGTTTCCTTCACGCGCAGCAACACCAGAATCGCGACCACCACCGGCACCGCGCCGGTCAGGAACATCACGCGCCAGCCGTAGTGCACGCCGACCGTGTAGTTGAGCGCGGCCGCAAGGAAGAACCCCGCGTAATAGCCCGTCTGCAGATAACCGGCGCCCATCTTGCGGCGATCTTCCGGCCAGGATTCCGCCACATAGGTGCCGGCCAGCGCCCACTCGCCGCCAATACCCACCCCCGCGATAAAGCGGTAGATACCCAGTTCCCACACGTTATGCGACGTCGCGGCCAGCCCGGTAAAGATCGCGAACGTGAAGATCGTGCCGGCCAGCACCTTGGTGCGGCCAAAGCGATCCGCCAGCGGCCCCCAGATGAACGACAGGCCCCAGCCGACCAGAAACAGCGCGAACAAAATCGACCCGGCGAGGCCGACGTTCGCCGGCGTGGCCGCGTAACCGGAACGCGGCAACAACTCGGTCAAGGCCGGCGTCAGCACGAGCGCGTAGATGAACGAGTCCATGCCGTCGAGCGTCCAGCCTGCCCACGCGCCCCAAAAACCAGCGATCTGCGAACGATTGAGCGGCGTGCGCCGCCGCGTGACCGACGTGCGGTCGGTTAGTGAATTCATCATGCTCCTCCGGCCCTGCAGTTGACGTACGAGTTGGCGCCCATAAAGGGAATCGACGAAACGGCGTGCGACGGCTTGAACGAACCGCGCCGTCCTCATACAACAAAGAGGAACGGTCCGCGGCGAGCCGGAAAAAACTTTCCGGGTTTGTCCGTCTATAAATGCGCTTTTTTATATATAATATTCAATATTATGAGTGACGCAATAGATGGTTTTCCCCTGGACGCCTCCGCGCGCAGCCCGCTTTTACCGGCGGCGGCGCCCCGTGAGAGCACGTCCCGCGTGATCGCGGAGGCGCTGCGCGCCGCGATTGTCGACGGCACGCTAGCGCCTGGCGCGCCGCTGCGCCAGGACGCGATCGCGCGGCATTTCTCGGTCAGCGCAATTCCCGTGCGCGAGGCCTTGCGCCTGCTCGAAACCGACGGCTGGGCGAAAGCCGCCGTGCACAAAGGCGCGACCGTCGCGCCGTTGTCGGCGGATGAAGCGCGCGAAATCTACGAGATCCGTTCGGCGCTGGAGAGCCTGGCCATCGGCCTCGCTATTCCCCATCACACGGCCGCCACGCTGCGCGAATCCGCGAGGCTGTGCCGCGCCGCCGAACGCGAGCCGGACCCGTCGCTGTACGTGACGCGCAATGTCGCGTTCCATATGAGCCTGTATGCGCCCGCCGCCCGTCCGCAACTCGAGGACATGATCGGCACGCTGCATCGGCGCGGCGAACGCTATCTGCGGCTGAAGCTGGACTTGCCGTCGCGCAAGGGCGAATCGGACAATGAACACACCGCCCTGCTCGACGCCGTGCAGCGCCGCGATATTCCCGCCGCGCAGGCACAGGTCGTCGCGCATCTGCTCGGTACCGGCGACCTGCTCCACCGTTTTCTGACCGAACGCGCGCAGGCCGAAGCCGCGCTCGCAAATCAACCCAAGCCGCGCGGCCGACGCCCGCGTCTTGCCACCGGGAGTTGACTGAGCCGATGAACCGACCTGCCGAAATCACTGCTGCTTCAACTGCTGCATCGCCGCCTGCCACGCGCTCGTGGACCACGCGCCGCGATGAAAAGAACCGTCGCCTCGCGGCCATCGCGCCCTGGCTGAAAGACGGCGTGCTGCCCACCGACCGCATCGTCGATGCGCTCGAAACGCTGATCCGACCCGGCGACCGCGTCGCGCTGGAAGGCGACAACCAGAAGCAGGCCGACTTTCTGTCACGCTCGTTTGCCCAGGTCGATCCGCAAAAAATTCACGACGTGCATCTGCTGATTTCGAGCATTGGGCGCCCTGAGCATCTGACGCTGTTCGAGCGCGGCATCGCGCACAAGGTCGACTTCTCGTTCGCCGGTCCGCAAAGTCTGCGGGTCGCGCAACTGCTCGAAGACGGCCAGCTCGAGATCGGCTCGATCTACACCTACGTCGAGTTGTACGCGCGCATGTTCGTGGATCTGACGCCGCACGTCGCGCTGCTGTGCGCGGAAAAGGCCGACCGTCACGGCAATCTGTACACCGGCGCGAATACCGAAGACACCCCCACCATCGCCGAGGCCGCCGCGTTCCGGCATGGCATCGTGATCGTGCAGGTCAACGAGATCGTCGACGAATTGCCGCGCGTCGACATTCCCGGTTCGTGGATCGACGTGGTCGTGCAGGCCGACCGGCCGTTCGCCGTCGAGCCCTTGTTCACGCGCGATCCGCGTCATATCGGCGACCTGCAGGTGCTGACCGCGATGATGGTGATTCGCGGCATCTACGAACCGTATGGCGTGACGTCGCTGAATCACGGCATCGGCTTCGACACCGCCGCGATCGAATTGCTGCTGCCCACGTATGGCGAAGCGCTCGGTCTGAAGGGCAAGATCTGCCGCAACTGGACGCTCAATCCGCATCCCACCATGATTCCGGCGATCGAATCGGGTTGGGTCGACAGCATCCATTGCTTCGGCAGCGAGGTCGGCATGGAGGCGTATATCGAAGCGCGTCCCGACGTGTTCTTCACCGGCAACGACGGCAGCCTGCGCTCGAACCGTGTGCTGTGCCAACTGGCCGGGCAATACGGCGTGGATCTGTTTATCGGCTCGACCTTGCAGATCGATGCGGACGCGAATTCGTCGACCGTCACGCGCGGCCGTCTGGCCGGTTTCGGCGGCGCGCCGAATATGGGCCACGATCCACGCGGCCGGCGTCATTCGAGCGAAGCCTGGCTCAAGCTGCTGAAAGATCAGGGCCCGGTGTCGCGCGGCCAGAAGCTGGTCGTGCAAATGGCCGAGACGTACAAGAAAGGCGGCGAGCCCACCTTCGTCGATGAACTCGACGCGGTCGCGGTCGGCGCGAAAAGCGGCATGCCGATCGCGCCGGTGATGATCTACGGCGACGACGTCAGCCATGTGGTCACCGAGGAAGGCATCGCACATCTGCACAAAGCCGAAGGCATCGACGAACGGCGCGCGGCGATTGCCGCCGTGGCCGGCGTCACGCCGATCGGGCTGCGCGCGAAGCCGGAGAAGACGGCGGAGTTGCGCCGGCGCGGCATCGTCGCGTATCCCGAAGACCTCGGCATTCGGCGCGGCGAAGCGAAGCGCTCGCTGCTGGCGGCGCGCAGCATCGACGATCTGGTGACGTGGTCGGGCGGTCTGTACACGCCGCCGGCACGCTTCAGGAGCTGGTAAGCATGGCGCCCGCTGCGTTGTTGAAGCGTGTCGAGCGGTCGTCCGCGCGGGTTGCCGTGCGGGAACGCGCCGAGCATGAATTCGCGCCTGCCGCGCGGTTCGGATGCGTCGACGTATCGTCCACGCCCGCCGCACGTGCCGATTCGCGCGCCGCGTTGGTCCACGCATTACCTTCCGATGCGCAACTCGCACGCTACGCGGTCGCCGCGCTGATCGACGAGGTGCAGCTCACGCCCAAGCCCGCGCTGGTCGATCAGCGCGGCAGCGGCGCGCATCGCGACCTCGATCTCGCGCTCATGCTGCGCTCGGCGCACTCGCTCGAACCGACCTTCGCGGCGCTCGCGCACGCGGCGCGCCGTCGCGGCGAGCCGTCCGCGTTGTTGCGCGCCGAGCTGGCGCAAATCGGCCGTAGCGGCGAGCAGGACATGCTGTGGGCCACCGGCGGCAGCAACGCGCATCGCGGCGCGATCTGGATCGTCGGCCTGCTGGTTGCGGGCGCAACGATGACGATCAGCGGCGGCGAAGCGAACCGGCCGCAAGCCTCGCAAATCTGCGCCTATGCCGCGCAAATCGCCTGCTTTCCGGACCGCTTCGCCGCGCCCTCCGACAGTCACGGCGAACGCGCACGCCAGCGCTACCAGGTGGGCGGCGCGCGCCGCGAAGCGCAGGACGGTTTCCCGCATGTGATCGACGTCGGCCTGCCTGCCTTGCTCGCGGCGCGCGCGCAAGGCGTCGACGAAAACGCCGCGCGCGTCGACGCACTGCTCGCGATCATGGCCTCGCTCGACGACACCTGCCTGCTGCATCGCGCGGGTCTGCCGGGTTTGCACGCCGGCCAGCATGGCGCGCAACGCGTGCTAAACGCCGGCGGCAGTTCCACGCCCACCGGCCGCGCCGCCCTCGCGGCGCTAGAACACGAATTGTTGTCGCTTAACGCATCGCCCGGCGGCGCAGCCGATCTGCTCGCCGCCACCCTTTTTCTCGACATGCTGGCGCATCACGACGCCGGCGGGAGCCCGGACTCATGGAACATCTGACCTTCGACTATCCGGCGCAACGCGCCGTCACGACCCGCGCGCATGTCGGCGTGGTGGGTTCGGGCGATCTGGAAGTGCTGCTGGCGCCCGCCGATTCCTCTGCGGCCGCGCTGAGCGCGCATGTGGTCGTGCGCACTAGCGTCGACGGCTACAGCCACATCTGGAAAAGCGTGCTCGACCGCTTCTTCACCCGCTACGACGGCGCCGCGCAAATCGAAATCAACGACTTCGGCGCGACGCCCGGCGTGGTCGCGTTAAGACTGGCGGAAGCCGTCGAAGCCGCTGAAGAAGGAGACGCCGCATGAACACCGACGCGAATCTTCAAGCCGCGCCGATGTTGCGCGACAGTTTCATCGAACTGCCGGCGCGCGAGCGCGCGCGCTCGCTGCTGGATGCCGGCAGTTTCCGCGAACTGCTCGGCCCGTTCGACCGGATCGAATCGCCGTGGCTGCCGCTGCAAGGCGTCGTCTGCCAGGCCGACGACGGCTGCGTGATCGCGCGCGGCACCATCGACGGCGAGCCCGCCGTGGTCGCCGCGATCGAGTCCGCGTTCCAGGGCGGCAGCATCGGCGAAGTGTCGGGCAGCAAGATCGCCGCCGCGCTCGAACTGGCGCTGCGCGATTGCGAGCGCGGCAAGATCGTGCGCCCGGTCGTGCTGTTCGAAACCGGCGGCGTGCGGCTTCAGGAAGCCAATCTCGGCCTCGCGGTGATCGCTGAAATGCAGGCCGCGATCGTCGCGTTGCGCCGGCATGTGCCGGTGGTCGGCGTGATCGCGGGCATGGTCGGCTGCTTCGGCGGTATGTCGCTCGCGGCGTCGCTGTGTTCGTATCTGGTCGTCACGAAGCAAGGGCGGCTTGGCATGAACGGCCCCGAAGTGATCGAACAGGAAGCCGGCATCGACGAACTCGATGCGAGCGATCGCCGCCGCGTGTGGCAACTGATCGGCGGTGAGCAACGCGCGGCGACCGCGCTCGCCGATCGACTGGTCGACGACGACGCCGACGCCGTGCGCGCCGCCGTGCGTGCCGCGTTCGTTCAAGGCGTGCCGGCCGCGCATCGCAGCGAACAGGTCGACCTGTTTCTGAACCGCCTCGCGCAAATCGATCCCGCCAGCGTCACGCCGGAAAGCATGCGCGAGGTCTTCAACCATCACGCCGGGACTGATCCGCGCAAGGAGCAAGCATGAGCGATACGACACTCACCCCGTTGAGCCGCGGCGCGCGCTGGTTCCATGCGCTGGCCGGCGAACCGTCCAGTGCCGCGCCCGTGTGGAGCGGCGACGCGTCGCTCGGCGGCGAGACCGCGCGCTTCGTGACCGTCGTGCCCGATCCCGCCAACCGCTTCCCGCGCGCGACGGATAACGTGGTCGGTCTCGAACAGGGCTGGCTGCTCGCACGCGCCGTGCGCGAAGCGATCGCGCAAGATACGGCGAGCGGTACGCGCCGCCCGATCGTCGCGATCGTCGACGTGAAAAGCCAGGCGTATGGCTATCGCGAAGAAATGCTCGGCATTCAGCTCGCCTGCGCGGCCGGTGTCGATGCGTACGCAACGGCTCGCGACGCGGGGCATCCCGTGGTTGCGCTGATTGTCGGGCCGGCCATGTCGGGCGCGTTTCTCGCGCACGGCTATCAGGCCAACCGCATCGTCGCGCTCGACGCGCCCGGCACGATGGTCCACGCGATGGGCAAGGAAGCGGCCGCGCGCGTCACGCGCCGTACCGTCGAAGAGCTCGACAAGCTCGGCGAAACCATCGTGCCGATGTCGTATTCGATGGCGTCGTTCGCGAAACTCGGCCTGCTCGATCAACTGATCGACGGCGTCGATGCCGATGCGCCGGACGCCGCGCAAATCGAACACGTGCGCCAGGTGCTGACCGAACAGATTCGTAGCGCGCGCAACGATCGAAGCAAGGGCCTGTCGCATCGGCTGGAATCGGC
This sequence comes from Paraburkholderia bryophila, assembly GCF_013409255.1. NCBI lineage: Bacteria > Pseudomonadati > Pseudomonadota > Betaproteobacteria > Burkholderiales > Burkholderiaceae > Paraburkholderia > Paraburkholderia bryophila. The sequence continues at coordinate 2,955,421 of NZ_JACCAS010000002.1, read as the reverse complement.
GGCGGCGCAGAAGAATCGCGCGGCGTCGATCGAAGTGCGCCGGCGTCTCGCCGAACAATGGGATGCCGTCTGATGCAGACGTGCGCGGCCCCGCCGTTCGTCATCGAGCACGCGTTGTCGTGGGATATGCGATGGCAGCCGCACGATCTGTTGCGTCTGCGCCATCTGCAGAGTGTCGACGATGAACCGCCGTGGGTCCGTGAGGCGTTCGCACGCGCGCCGTTTGCGGTCGTGAGACGAGCGCTGGCCGCTGACGGCTTCGTCGCAATCGGTGTACGGGGTGTGGGACGCGCGCAGCGTTATGGCACGTGGGCGCGCGTCGCCGACATCGAAACGGCGGTGCCGCCGGAGGCGCTTGCGCAATCTAAACCGCTTCCGAGGCGCGTTGATCTGGCTGCTTTCGCCGCGCTCGCCGCGTTACAAAGCGATGTGGCGGGTCCGCTGCACGGATTCGTCTGGGGCCCGACGGGTAGCGCCGGGTTTGAACTGGCGACCCAGGTGCCCACCGTGACCGCATCGAGCGATCTCGACCTGCTGATCCGCACGCCGGAATCGCTCACGCGAGACCACGCGCTTGCGTTACTGAACCAGTTGCAAATGCACGCAAAAAGCGCCGGCATTCGCGTGGATGCGCAACTCGAAACGCCCGCTGGCGGTGTCGCGCTAGCCGAATGGGCAACCGACAAACCCCGCGTGATGGCACGTAATGCGAGCGGTCCGCAACTGATCGCCGATCCGTGGAGCGTCACTCACCGCGGCGAGCTCGCCTGATGCTGGCGTTGATCTTCCCCGGCCAGGGCGCGCAAACCGACGGATTTCTGCACCGTCTGCCGCCGCATCGCGCGGTACGCGACACGATCGATGAAGCCTCTCACGTGCTCGATGCCGACGTGCTGACACTCGACACGCCGGACGCATTGCGTTCGACAGTCGCCGTGCAGATCGGCTTGACGATCGCGGGCGTGGCCGTCACCCGTGCGTTAGCCGCCGAACAACTCGCCCCTGAAATCAGCGCGGGGTTGTCGGTCGGCGCTTATGCGGCAGCGGTGAGTTGTGGCGCGGTGCGCTTCGACGACGCGTTGAAGATGGTGCGACGGCGCGCCGAATTGATGGAAACGGCGTACCCGTCAGGCTATGGTCTCGCGGCGATATCGGGCTTGACCGAGCATCAACTGGAAACACTCGCCGCGCGGCACGCGGATGAAGCGCAACAACGCGTGTATATCGGCAACGTCAACGCGCCGCGCCAGATCGTGATGGCCGGCGCGAACGACGCGCTGGACCGGTTCATTGAACGCGCGCTGGCGGCAGGCGCGCGCAAAGCCACGCGACTCGCGGTGAGCGTGCCGTCGCATTGCGAGTTGCTCGCCCATGCTACGGATGAACTGGTGGCCTACGCACTGCAGGTGCCGTTTCACGCGCCGCGCAGCACTTACATCGGCAATCGCGGCGCGCGTTCCCTGCATACTGCAGACGCCATCCGCGACGATCTCGCGACCAATATGCGCCACACCGTGCGCTGGTTCGACGCGCTGACCGTGATGCAGGAAATGGGCGCCCGCGTACTGATCGAAGCGCCGCCTGGGCAGGTATCGACGGATATCGTGCGTGAGTACTTTCCGGATAGCGCAGCGCTTGCGGCAAGCGGCTTTTCATTCGAGCGACTGGTGGCGACCGCGCGGCGTCGGATGGAAACGCGTTGAGTCGAGCGTGGACATTGTCACGCTGCCTCGCGCCTTAAGTCGCAGCTTAAGCCGCACGTTCAGTCGCACGCTCAGTCGCAGGTGACGCATGCGCGCCGCCGCTACCCTCCCTTGCTTCACCGCTTCTCGATCAACTGCCGCCCCATCGCCTTCGCGTACCGATCGCACGCGCTGCGTGCCACCCGTGACGCCGCCAGCACGCCGACATCCGCATCGTCGCGGTAATACATCGCCACGTTGATCGGCGGCGGCAACGGGCGCACCTGCAACTGCGCCAGCTCGCCGCTGCTCAGGTAAGGCTCGACGAACAGCGCCGGCACCGCGGCAATTCCATAGCCGTCGCGCAACAGCTTCACGATCACGGCCACCGACGGCATGCACGTCACCTGCGTCTCGGCAAGCGGCACCCCGGCCCGCTTCGCGAGCGTCTGCACGATCGCTTCGACCGCGAGTTGCGGCGCCGTGCCGCGACCGAACGTCAACACCGGTTTGCTCAACAGCGTCTGAACGTGTTTCGCGCGGCCGGCCGGAATCAGGTCGCGACGTGCGATCCAGCGCACCGGGTAGCTCGCCAGCAACGCCGACACGATCGACGTTTCGTGCTCGGCGGTTTCCTCCACCTGAATGACCAGATCCAGTTCGCCCGCCCGCAGTCGCGGCCCGAGCACCGCGCTCGAATCGACGGTAAGGTCCACGACGATACGGTGATACTCCGCGTTCAGCATCCGTATGTAGTCCGGCAGCCAGCTATGCACCACCGTTTCGATAACGCCAAGCCGCAGCCGCGTGGCCAATTGCGTTTCGTCCTGCGCGGCCAGTTGCAGCGAGCGCGTGGCCTGTACCACGGAGCGCGCATGCGCGAGCAGCCGCTCGCCGTTCGCCGTGAGCTGAAACTCCGCCGCCTCGCGTTCGATCAGCTCGACACCCAGTTCGGCTTCCAGCGTCTTGATACGCAGTGAGATCGCCGCGGGCGTGGCGTGCATCGCTGCCGCGGTCGCGCGAAAACTGCCCAGCCGCGCAAGCGTCAGAAACGTTTCGACGAAGCGGGTATTCATTGCGGACGCTCTCCAGTTAGCGACGAATGGCACGCGATCATCGCCGCAAACGCGCCGCGAGTCATCCCGATGGCGTTAAGTTTAATTTAACGAAACGCAATAAAAACTCGCTGGAAGGATATTTTTGACGTTACTAATCTGGCTCCATCGCGGGTCCATTTCATCGGGCCGCATTGGCGATGTCATCGATCTGGAGCCAGCACGTCCATGCCTTACACCCCATCCGAGTTTCGTCAGCAGATTCGCACGCGGCGCCTGTCCGGTCCGACCGCCGGCTATTGCGGCGACTACGCGCAAGCCAATCTCGCGATTCTGCCGAGCGAGTACGCGGGCGACTTCCTGCGCTTCTGCACGCTCAACCCGAAAGCGTGTCCGCTGCTCGGCATCGGCGAACCGGGCGACTGGCGTGTGCCCGCGCTCGGCGCCGATCTGGATATCCGCAACGACGTACCCGCGTTTTACGTGTACCGCCACGGCGAACGCGCCGAGGAAGTCCGCAGCCTCGACGAATTGTGGCGCGATGATCTGGTGGTGTTTGCGATCGGCTGCTCGTTCTCCTTCGAAGAAATGCTGCGCCGCGAAGGCATCGCGCTGCGCCACATCGAACAACAGGTCAACGTGCCGATGTATCGCACGCGCGAACGCAACGTGCCGGCCGGCGGGTTCGGCGGCAACCGCGTCGTCTCGATGCGGCCGATGAAAGCCGCCGACGCGATCCGCGCGATCCAGATCACCAGCCGCTTTCCCGCCGTGCACGGCGCGCCGGTTCATATCGGCGACCCGTCGCTGATCGGTATTCGCGATCTGGCACGGCCCGATTTCGGCGACGCGGTCGACGTGCGCAGCGATGAATTGCCGGTGTTCTGGGCTTGCGGTGTGACGCCGCAAGTCGCGATCGAAAGCGCGCGTTTGCCGTTTGCGATCGCGCACAAGCCGGGGCACATGCTCGTGACCGACATTCCGAACACTTCGCTCGCGGTGCTGTAAACGCGGCGTTTTTATTCGCCTCATCAGCCTCAGCCCTCATCGGCCTCACCACCTCAACCCGAAGCCGCACGCCAGCACAACGCTACGGCCCACCACGACGACCGGAGTTCAAGCATGGAAACCGAAGCGCAGTTGACCGCAGACGCCGAGCGCTACGACGCATCCGGCACAGGGAAAGGCCCGTTCGCGTGGTATCGGCAGACCTCCGCGAGCGAGAAGCGCGCGTTCTGGAGCTGCAAGATCGGCTACGTGCTCGACGCGATGGACACGCAGTTCCTCAGCTTCGTGATACCAACGCTGATCGCGACGTGGGGCATCACACGCGGCGACGCCGGCCTGATCGGCACGGTCACGCTATTGAGCTCCGCGGTGGGCGGCTGGGCGGCGGGCGTGCTGTCGGATCGCATCGGCCGGGTGAAGACCTTGCAGATCACGATTCTCTGGTTCGCGGTTTTCACGCTGGCTTGCGCGCTGGCGCAGAATTTCTCCCAGTTGCTGTGGGCGCGCGGCTTGATGGGGCTCGGCTTCGGCGGCGAATGGACGGCGGGCGCCGTGCTGATCGGCGAGGTGATCCGCGCGCGCGACCGCGGCAAGGCGGTGGGTCTCGTGCAGGCCGGCTGGGCAATCGGCTGGGGCATCGCGACGCTGCTGTTCATGGCCGTCTTCTCGCTGGTGCCCGCCGACTACGCGTGGCGTGTGCTGTTCGCGATCGGCATTGCGCCGGCGCCGTTCGTCATCTGGATTCGCCGCTTCGTCGACGAGCCGGAAGTGCATCAGCGGCAGAAAGCAGCGCAGGCCGCCACGCAAACACGGGCCTCGTTGCTCGATATCTTTCGCGGCGAGATCGTCTGGACGACGCTGCGTGCGTCGATCCTCGCGACCGGCGTGCAAGGCGGTTACTACGCGGTCACCACCTGGCTGCCGACGTATCTGAAAACCGAACGGCATCTGAGCGTGATCGGCACCGGCAGCTATCTCGGCGTGGTGATCGTCGGCTCGTATTGCGGCTATCTGACGGGCGCGTATGTCAGCGACCGGTTCGGCCGCAAGCGTGCGTTCATCGGATTTGCGCTGGCGTCTTGCGCGATTGCTCTGCTTTACACGCAACTGCCGCTCGATAATCTGTCGATGCTCGTGCTCGGCTTTCCGCTAGGGTTTTGCGCATCGGGCATTTTCTCGGGCATGGGCGCCTTTCTCACCGAGCTGTTTCCCACGCGGATTCGCGGCTCCGGCCAGGGGTTTTGCTACAACGTCGGCCGGGCGGTCGGCGCGACCTTTCCGTTTTTGATCGGCTACGTATCGCAAACCATGACGCTCGGCCATGCGATCGGTGTGTTCGCCGCGGCGGCGTACGGCGTCGTGATTCTTGCTGCGTTGACGTTGCCTGAGACCAAAGGGCGGGAGCTTAGCGCTTGATTCAAGCCTGCTCCGGCGCACGGCCGATCACCTGTGAATCCGACGACGCCGGTCCGTCGCTGTGTCCGCGTTCGCGTCCCGCAGTGACCACCGCCGCATCCGTACCGCCAGGCCGCCGCACCGATTTCGCGTGCCGCTCGATCAGCCGCTGCAGCAGGCAGAACGCACACAGCAGCGCGCCGATCACGATACGGGTCCACCACGAGCTCAGCGTGCCGTCGAACGTGATCAGCGTCTGGATCGTGCCGAGAATGCCGACGCCGAACAGCGAGCCGATCACATAGCCCACGCCGCCCGTCAGCAGCGTGCCGCCGATCACCGTCGCCGCGATCGCGTCGAGTTCCATGCCCTGCCCTTGCAAGCCGTAGCCCGACAGCACGTAGAACGTAAACACCGCGCCGCCGAGCGCCGAGCAGAAACCGCTCAGCGCATACACGCCGATGCGTGTGCGCGCGACCGGCAAGCCCATCAGCAACGCCGAGCGTGCATTGCCGCCGACCGCGTACACGTTGCGGCCAAACCGTGTGAAATGCGCGACGTAAATCGCCGCCAGCAGCGCGACCAGTGCGATCAGCACGTTCGCCGTGACCGAGCCCACGCCGATGTCGAGCCGGAACGCGGAGATCTTCTGGAAGGTCGGATCGGTGATCGTGATTGACTGCGTCGTGATCAGAAAACACAACCCGCGCGCGAAGAACATGCCCGCCAGCGTCACGATAAACGCCTGCAATCGGAAGAAGTGAATCAGCGCGCCCTGCACCGCGCCGAACACCGTGCCCATCAGCAGCACGATCGGCACGATCACCCAGACGGACAGATGCAGATGTTCGGACAGCACCGCTTCGACGATGGTGGTCAATGCAACGACCGAGCCCACCGACAGATCGATCCCGCCGGACACGATCACGAACGTCATGCCGATCGCGACGATCAGCAGGAACGCGTTGTCGACCAGCAGATCGAGGAGCACCTGCCACGAGAAGAAACCGGTGTACATCACCGAGCCGAAGCCGAATAGCGCGCAGAACAGCAGTATCGTGACGGCGATCGGCAGCGTACGCGGATCGACCAGGTGAGCCAACATGTCGAGGAGTCGTCTCATCGCGCCACCCCGCGTTGCCTGAGCAGCGATCTGCCGGACGAGACGGCGAGCGCGCGCGCCGCCGGCGACTGGATCACGCTCACCGCGAGCACCACGGCCGCCTTGACGACCAGCGTCGCCTCCGGCGGCACGCCGATTGAATAGGTGGTGTACGTGAGCGTCTGAATGATCAACGCGCCCAGCACCGTGCCCGCGAAACTGAAGCGGCCGCCGAGCAGCGAGGTGCCGCCGAGCGTCACCGCGAGAATCGCGTCGAGTTCGAGCAGCAGGCCGGCGTTATTGCCGTCGGCGCTGCGCACGTTGGAACTGATGAGAATGCCCGCCATGGCCGCGGTCAGTCCCGAGAAGCCATAGACCGCGAAAACCAGCGCCTTGGAGCGCAGTCCGACCAGACGCGTCGCGACCGGATTGATGCCGATTGCGCGAATGAACAGGCCGAGCGCGGTGCCTTCCACGAGCGCCGCGGTGGTGAGTACCGCGACGGTGGCGATCCAAACCGAACACGGCACGCCCAGCCAATACCCGCCGCCGACGAACAGGTAACCCGGCGCGCCGATCGGAATGATCTGCCCCGCCGTCAGCAATTGCGCGACGCCACGGCCGGCCACCATCAGAATCAAGGTTGCGATGATCGGCTGCATGCCGACAAACGACACCAGCAAGCCGTTCCACATGCCGCTCAGCACACCGACCACTAGCGCCGCCACCAGCGCCTGCGCGATCAGCGCCGCGCTCGGCTCGGGTTGTGTCGCGAGTATCGTGGCCGCCGCGGCGCCCGCGATCGCCACCACTGCGCCGACCGAAATGTCGATGCCGCGCGTGGCGATCACCAGCGTCATGCCGGTGGCCACTAGCGCCAGCGGCGCAGCGCGATTCAGCACGTCGATGGGCGCGCCGAACAGGTGACCGTCGAGCATCCGCAGCGACAGAAAGTGCGGGTTGACCCACAGGTTCAGGCCGCACAACAACACCAGCGTGACGCACGGCCAGATCAACGGACGCTCGGCGCCGTCGCGCACGAACCAGTTCGCCAGTTTCATTCGCCGCTCCCCGCAATGAGTCGATAGATGTTGTCTTCGTTCGACGCCTTGCCCGCGACTTCGGCGATCTTGCGACGGTCGCGCAACACCGCCACGCGATGACTGACGCGCAGCACCTCGCTGATCTCCGACGAAATGAACAGGATGCTCAGACCGTTCGCGCACAGCGCCAGCAGCCGGTCCATGATGTCGAACTTGGCGGCGACGTCGATGCCGCGCGTGGGTTCGTCGAGGATCAACAGTTGGGGATCGGTGGCGAGCCAGCGCGCCAGCAGCGCTTTCTGCTGGTTGCCGCCGGATAGCAAGCCGATCGGCTGCTCGGCGTCGGCGGCCTTGATGCCGAGCCGCTCGATCCATAGATCGGCCAGCTCGCGCGCACGTTGCCGGCTGATCTTGCGCCACCATCCGCGCCTCGCTTGCAGCGCCAGCAGAATGTTTTCGCGGATCGACAGTTCGGCGACGATGCCTTCCTTCTTGCGGTCTTCCGCGCAATAGCCGATGCCGTGACGGACTGCATCGCGCGGCGAGCGTAGCTTCACGGCGCGGCCTTCGATGAGGATCACGCCGCTGTCGGTGCGATCCGCACCGAAAAGCAATCGCGCTGTTTCCGTGCGGCCTGAGCCGAGCAGGCCGGCGAGTCCCAGGATCTGGCCTCGTTGCAGGTCGAGGTCGATGGGTTGCAGCGTGCCGCGGCGGCCGACGCCTTGGAGTTCGATGAAGGGGTGGGTGGGTGGGGTTGCCTCGGTGGTCTGGGTGGCCTGGGTGGCCTGGGTGGCCTGGGTGGCCTGGGTGGCCTGGGTGGCCTGGGTGGGTGGGGTTGCCTCGGTGGTCTGGGTGGGCTGGGTGGGCTGGGTGGCCTCGGTTGCCTGGGTTGCGCTTACGGTCTGCTGCCTAACCGGCTGCCTCTCTTGGCTCTCGTAGCCCTCATGACTCACATGACCTTCATGCGCGGCTTCGCGCAAGCGCGCGCTCATGCGCTCGTGGCCGACCATCTTCGCGACCAGTTGATCCGCAGGCAGATCGCGCGCGAGATACTCGCCTTCTCGCTCGCCATTGCGCATGACCGTGATACGGTCGGAAATGGCATACGTCTGCTCGATAAAATGCGTGACGAACAGAATCGCAATACCCGACTGCTTAAGATGCCGAAGTATTTTAAAAAGCTGGCTGACCTCACCGTCGTCGAGACTCGAGGTCGGTTCGTCGAGAATCAGCACGCGCGCGTCGACCGATAACGCCCGCGCGATCGCCACCATCTGCTGCACCGCGATCGGATAGGCGTCGAGAGAACGGGTGACGTCGAGCGACACGTCGAGGCGCGCCAGCGCCGCCTGCGCACGGCGCTTGATGGCAGGCCAGTCGATCGCACCGAAGCGGCGCGGTTGCCGGCCCGCGAAAATGTTCTCCGCCACGGAGAGGTTCGGGCACAGGTTCACTTCCTGGTACAAGGTGCGCACGCCGGCCGCTTCGGCTTCCTGCGGCGAAGCAAACGCCACGACCTCACCGCCGAGACGGATCGTGCCGGCGTCAGGCGCGACCACGCCGGTCAGCACATTGATCAAGGTGGATTTGCCCGCGCCGTTCTGCCCCATCAACGTGTGGATCTCGCCGGGGAACAGGCGAAAATCGACCCGCTGCAGCGCTTTGACGCCGGGGAAGGTTTTCGTGACGGCCGTGGTGGCGAGGATGGGGGCGCGGGCGTCGGCGTTGGCCGCGTTGGCCGCGCTGGTTGCATCGCCCGCTCGATGAGCGGCTGCGCCCATAGCCTGCGGATTCGGTTCGGAAGCGGGATGCGTCATAGACCTCGCTCGATCGGTGGTGCAGCGGTTCGATGGGCGCCTGTGGCTTGCCGCGTCGCTTCTGAAATTCTCGCCGCGCCCGGCGACGGGCAACGGCTTTCGGCGGCTTTCGGTGGCACGCTACGGCCTTCGACGACGTTCGCCCAAGTTCGCCGTCATTCAGCGGCGTACGTCGCCCCTCGGCGTCACTCAGCGGCCTCCAGCAACCCTCACCGGAAAATAGACCGCCCGCTGCCGAAGCAACCGGGCGGCCAGGCACCGCTGGAGAAACCTTTTTGCTCAATCCGCACTTCGCTTGCCATGCTCCGCCGCTTCCTCAGTAACCCTGAGTACTTTGCGGCGTCGGCCTCAGTACTTACGCGTCGGCAGCGTCTGCGCCGCGACACTCATCGGGAACACCGTCTCCTGCGTGAGAATGCGCTTGGGCAACGGCTTGCCGGCCACGACATCCTTCACCGCCGACATCAACTGCGGCCCCAGCAACGGACTGCACTCCACGTCGACGTTCATCTTGCCCGCGGCCATCGCCTGGAAGCCGCCCTTGGTTGCATCGAACGAAACGACGGTGATGTCCTTGCCCGGATGCATACCGGCCTCCTCCATCGCCTGGATCGCGCCGAGCGCCATATCGTCGTTATGCGCATAAACTACATTTATTTTATTTCCATAAGTTTTTATAAACGCTTCCATGACCTGCTTGCCGCCGGCCAGCGTGAAATCCCCGCTTTGCGACGCGATGATCTTAAATTTGGGATCGTTTTTGATCACTTCCAGCAAGCCGGAATGCCGGTCGTTGGCAGGCGCCGACCCGACCGTTCCCTGCAGTTCGGCGATGTTGATAGGACCTTGTTCGCTTTTAAAGTGATCTTCAAGCCAATGTCCGCCGCGACGCCCTTCTTCCATGAAGTCGGAGCCGATCATGGTCACGTACAGCGAGGTGTCTTTCACGTCGATATTGCGGTCGGTCAGGATCACCGGAATCTTCGCGGCCTTCGCTTCCAGCAGCACCGGCTCCCAGCCGGATTCGACGACCGGCGAGAACGCGATCACATCGACTTTCTGCGCGATATACGAGCGGATCGCCTTGATCTGGTTTTCCTGCTTCTGCTGGGCATCCGAGAATTTGAGCTTGATCTTCGCGTCCGCCGCCGCGGACTTCACGGACTCGGTGTTGGCGGTTCGCCATGCGCTTTCCGCGCCGACCTGCGCGAAACCGAGGGTGATCTGTTTGTCTTGCGCGTAAGCGCCCGGCGCGGTCAGCGTTAGCGTACCGATGCCCGCGCAGAGTGCGAGCGCGCCCAACGCACGACATGCGGCGCGTCGTGTATTCGCCATGACTGTCTCCTGATCGTTGTAGTGTCGACGACCCATCGAACCGGCCGGTGTGTGCGGCCCTCACAGTGCGTGGATCGTGATGTAGCGTAGTGTGTGGGGCGTTAACCGTCCAATCCTATGATTCGCGTTCGCGATACCAATTTTGGTATGAGCGACGGGATCGGGTTCGAGGCCGGTTAGTAGTGTTTGCCGGGCGACCGCAGCCAGCCACTCCGCCGCCAATTGCCCGCCTTAGCGGCAGGCGCAGCGAGCCTGCCCAGTTGAGCGGCGCCTCACCGCGGTGTCACCCAGCGAAACGTCAGATTGATCCGCTCTCCGGCTACGCGCGGCTCCTTCGGCACCCGATGCCGCCAGTCCGCCTGCGTGTCGCCCTTCATCACGAGGAGGCTGCCGCCTTTCAGCGAATACGACTGCACGACGCCGGTTTTGTTGTGGCGCAAATCGAATGTGCGCGCGACGCCCAAACTCACCGACGCGATCACCGGACGCACGCCGAGTTCAGGCTCGCGATCCGCGTGCCAACCCATGCTGTCGGCGCCGCTGCGATAGCGGTTGATCAGCACGCTGTTAAAACGCGTCTCGCAGACGGCCTCCACCGAGGCCTTGAGTTCGGCGACGGTCGATGTCCACGGCTGCGGCACGTTGCGAATACCCGAGTAGACATAGACGGCGTCCGGCTCGCCCTGCCACGCCGTCAGGCGCGGCAACGGCACGCGACCGGCGGGCGTGCCGATCACGTCCTGACGCCAGGCGACTTCGTCGATCAGTTGCGTCAAAACCTGCGCTGCGAGGGCGGGCGTCAGCCAATCGGGATGCCAGTCGATGTCGGGCGTCGGCAGGTCGTCGGCAGAACCCGCGAAAAGATCCGTCATGAGATGGCCTGATACCCATGCAAATGCTGAATGAAGCCGAAGCGATGGCGCACGCGAAGCGCGCGGGTGGAAACCTTGGCTATTATGGCGGCACCGAAGACGCCGTTGATACGCGTGGCTTGCGCTGTCATCCGGCGGCTTCATCCGGATTTTTCGGTTCATGCCTTTAAATTCTTAGACCTTTCAAGGACTTCACCATGACGCTATCCGACCAGGCACTCGATCAACTCTTTCGCGAAGCGCGCACGCATAACGGCTGGCAGGCGAAACCGGTCGACGATGCCGTGCTCAAGCAACTGACCGAACTGGTCTTGCTCGGCCCGACCTCGGCCAATTCGAGCCCCGGCCGCTTTGTGTTCGTCAAAACGCCGGAAGCTAAGGAAAAGCTGCGCCCGGCATTGTCGGCCGGCAATCTTGACAAGACCATGGCCGCGCCGGTCACGGTGATCGTCGGGATGGATATGGCGTTTTACGAGCATCTGCCGAAACTGTTTCCGCACGCGGACGCGCGCAGCTGGTTCGTCGGCAACGACAAGTCGATCGCGGACACCGCCTTTCGCAATTCGACGCTGCAAGGCGGCTATCTGATTCTCGCCGCTCGGGCGCTCGGTCTGGACACGGGCGCGATGTCCGGTTTCGACGCCGCCAAGGTCGACGAAGCGTTCTTCGCCGGGACGACCGTCAAGTCGAACTTCCTGATCAATCTGGGCTATGGCGACCCGTCGAAACTGTTCGCGCGCAGCCCGCGCTTTGCTTTCGACGAAGCCGCCCAGATCGTCTGATACGTGCAGGCCGCCGTCGCGTTCAACTGAAGAGCGCGACGTAGAACACCACGGCGCCGATCAACGCGCCGACGAAGCAGAAGCCTTCGCCTTCGCCGGCGTCGTCGCCATTCGAACGCACCCATGCGCCGACGACGCCGAACAACCCCGCGATACCCAGCGCCACGCAGAGCATCACGACATCGAACAGCGCGCTGCGGCCCAGCTCGGAGAAGTCGATGCCGCGAACGCCGTAGTACAAGCCGATCGCCATCAGCGAGATGACGACGAGCGGTAGCATCACACGCTTGCCCTCACAGCCGACATGATGGGCGTGGTGCCCGTGATGCAACTCGTTGTCCGATCTGAGTAGTCTCATGATGCCCCTCCCGCTTCACCCTCTTCCGGCGACCAACGCAACCGGCGCGAACCGCCGCATGGCCGCGTCTGCGCGCGCGGTCGCCCTGTTACAAGGCGGTTCTTTTTGAGCATAGTCCACGCACGGACACAATTCAAAGCCCATTTAATTAGGTTGCCGCGGCAATCAGATGGCGCTAAGGCAGCGTGCCGAATGCTGCAATGCGTCAAGCGTTCGGACCGGATCCGGGAACAGCGGCCTGGCCGCTATGGCGTTGAATTTGGCACCGTCGGCAAGCCGCTGCGCATGCCGGTAGAATGATTCGACTCGTTCGGCATGGCGTTACCGCGGCCCACGAGTCGCCGCCGGCCTCCGCTCGCGCCGGCCCCTTACCGCCTCCGTGGTCCCTATGCGCCGCTCATCGTTTCTTGTCCGCATCATCCTGATTGGCATCCTGCTGCATATCTACGTCGGCTTGCGTCTGATTCCGGACATGCCGGTCGACACCACCGGCCGCTGGCTATGCACGCTGTGGCTCGTTCTGTCGATCTTTCTGATACCGCTCGGCATGCTGGCGCGCACGATCAAACGGCAGCCGCTCGGCGACCGCCTCGCGTGGGTTGGCCTACTGGCAATGGGCTTCTTCTCGTCGCTGCTGGTGCTGACCTTCGCCCGCGATCTGATGCTCGCCTCGCTGCTCACCGTCGATGCGATCTGGCCGAACACCATCAGCATCGCGCATTGGCGCACGGGCTCGGCGGCGGCGGTGCCGTTGCTCGCCTTGCTCTCGACGCTGGTTGGCCTGTTCAACGCCCGCCGCCGCGCGAAGGTCGTGACGATCGACGTACCGATCGACGATTTGCCGCCTGCGCTCAAGGGCTTCACGATCGTCCAGATCAGCGATATTCACGTTGGCCCGACCATCAAGCACCGCTATGTCGATGCAATCGTCGACGCGGTGAATCGACTGAAGCCGGATCTGATCGCCGTGACGGGCGATGTCGTGGACGGCAGCGTGCCGCAATTGACCCGGCACACCCAGCCGTTGTCACGTCTCAGCGCGCGTCATGGCGCGTTCCTCGTGACCGGCAATCACGAGTACTACGCCGGCGCGAACGCGTGGATCGCCGAGTTCCGGCGCCTCGGCCTCAACGTGCTGCTCAACGAGCATGTAATCGTGGATCACGACGGCGCACGCGCCGTGATTGCCGGCGTGACCGATTATTCGGCGGGACATCACGATCCGTTGCATCGCAGCGACCCGGTTGCGGCGCTCGCCGGTGCACCGGGCGATGTACTGATCAAGGTGTTGCTCGCTCACCAGCCGCGTTCGGCCGAAGCCGCGGCCGCCGCCGGGTTCACGCTGCAACTGTCGGGGCATACGCACGGGGGCCAGTTCTTCCCATGGAATTTCTTCGTGCGATTCCAGCAGCCGTTCACCGCCGGCCTTGCCCGCCTGAACGGTCTGTGGGTGTACACGAGTCGAGGCACCGGCTACTGGGGCCCGCCGAAGCGCCTTGGCGCGCCGTCTGAAATCACACGCCTGCGCCTCGTGCCCGGCGAGCAGGACTAACGCGTCACCCGCCGCTTACTGCGCGGGTGCGACTGCCACATCGACCTGCTGCGCGAACGCCACCATTACCTGCATACCCGGCGTCACACCGGCGACCTTGGCCGGTTCGCGGCCCTGGATATGAAACACCGCGCCGTTCGGGCTTTTCAGCGCCATGATCCCGGAAGCATGGTCGATGGTTTGGACTTCCGCCGTCACGTTGTGAACTGTGTTCGGCTGCGCGCTCTGCGCGCCGGCGCCGTGACCGTCCGCACCGCGCGTCACACTGACCAACGCCTTGCGCACCATACGAATGTGGACCTTGCCGCCCTGCCGGATCTGCGCGAGGTTAGCCGGGTCGGTGATATCGAACGACGCTTCGCCGCCTTGCGCGTCGAGCACGGTCACCGAATGTTTCACCTGGTCGATCGATTTCACGAGACCGTCTGCCTGCAGCGTGCTGCTGCCTTCAAACGGCGCGGGCAGACCGGCGGCGAACGATACAAGCGGAGTAGCTGCAATCAACGCACCGGCAATGACGCCAAGAGCTTTAGCTTTCATAGATTCCTCGATTGGGGTGAAGGGCGATTAACGGGCGATGCCGTGCGGATGGATCACGCCGCAGCCGTTGCGCGACGCGAGCACGACGCCTTTCGAAGCGAGCGAACAGTCTGTTTTCCAGGACGGCTCCCGTCAATATTCGGAGTCCGTATTGATGCGCGGATAATTCCGCATACACTACCCCACTCTTCCCAGGCCCACGACAAAACGTTCTCCACCACGCGTCGGCACAGCTTGACTTAACTTTGCAGAGCTGCCTAAAATTCGGCCAGTTCATTTAACCGGAATCACGATCTTGGACAGTAGCAGTTGTACCAGTCGAGCTTCGATTCGCCCGATCGCCTGATCGGCAAGATTTCCGCGTCAGTTTTTTCTGTCGCCGTCTTGCCTTCGGGCCGACGGTGCACGTCGTTGATACCCTCGCGTTGATACCTCGTACTGCCAGTGAAGTGCCGCGTGGCTCGACGCCATGCCGACACAAACGCATTACAGCGCCGCAAGCCTCGCTTGTGCGCTTCGTCACGCCTGTCCGCCGCCGCATTCCCACCGAGGAAAGCGTGCCGCTGTCATGCGTTGGGTTCACACTGTGCGAACACGCGCCTCAACCTTTCTTTACGATGACAATTGAATTCGTCTGGCGGCTCTTCGCCGCTTTCGCCTGCGGCGTCGCGATCGGCCTCGAGCGGCAGATGCGGCAGCGCAATGCCGGCCTGCGCACCATCACGCTGGTCGCGAGTGGCGCGTGCCTGTTCGTCACGCTCGGCGTGCTGACCGGCAACGGCACCGCCGGCATTACGCAGATCGCGGCGTATGTCGTGTCCGGCGTCGGCTTTCTCGGCGGCGGCGTGATCATGCGCGACAAGGGTTCCATTCAGGGGATCAACACCGCGGCGACCTTGTGGTGCTCGGCCGCGGTAGGCGTGCTGTGCGGCGCGGGTCATTTCGGACCGGCGCTGGCCGGTACGGCGGTCGTGCTGCTGACCAACACGGTGCTGCGCGAAGTCAGCCGCATGATCAACGCCACGCCGGTGTCCAACGCGGATCTGGTGCGCGAGTATGTGCTGACGATCGTCTGCCGCGAAGCCGACGAGATCCACATTCGCACCGCTGTCTCCAACTCGATGTATTCGACGCCGCTGTCGTTTCAAAGCCTGACGAGCGAAGATGTCGACGACGACTCACAACGCATTCGCGTCACCGCGATCGTCAAGCTGCATCCTAAAGATCAGCCGAAGCTCGAACAGATGGCCAGCCGCATCAGCATGGAAAAGAGCGTGTCCAGCGTCAGTTGGACCGCCAGGGAAGCGGAGCCGACTCCGGAATGAGCGCCGCGTGTAAGTCCCCCATATTCGCGCGCATCGTCTACACTTAGCTTGCAATAGATTCAGACAATGTTAATTCCGCGTCCTGAATATGGACTGTCCCATAAGCTTCGACTAAGCTCTGTCACCGTGATTTTTTCACACTCAACTAGGGAGTCTCGATTATGGAACACGGCATCATTGCATGGCTCATCATCGGCGCGATCGCAGGCTGGCTAGCAGGCGTGCTCGTCAAGGGCGGCGGCTTCGGCCTGATCGTCGACATCATCGTCGGGATTGTCGGCGCGTTTATCGGCGGCTGGCTCGCCGGCGTGCTGCATATTTCGCTCGGCGGTGGCTGGATCGGTTCGATCATCACGGCGGTGATCGGCGCGGTCATTCTGCTGTTTCTTGTCCGGCTCGTCCGGCGAGGTGCCTGAGTACCGCATCTGATGTAACGGCGTCAGCGGCGAAAGCCGTCTGACGCCGGCATCGCTTACATGCGTTAGCTAAGCCAACTGATTCAAAGTCCCGCCTCTTCCACCGGCAACATCGAACCGGTATCGCGCAGCCGGATATGCCAGGCGAATGCCTGATCCAACTGGTGCGGCGTTTGTCCACCCCGCTTCAAAGCGTCCCGATAGTAGTCGCGCAGCAAATCGCGATAGAGCGGATGCGTACAGTTCTCGATAATCAACGCTGCGCGTTCCCGCGGCGCCAATCCGCGCAGATCGGCCAGGCCCTGTTCCGTCACGACCACGTCGACGTCATGTTCGTTGTGGTCGCAATGCGGCACCATCGGCACGACGCTGGAAATGCGGCCGCCCTTTGCCATCGACTTGGTGGCGAAGATCGCGCACGATGCATTGCGCGCGAAGTCGCCCGAACCGCCTATGCCGTTCATCATGTGCGTGCCGCCCACATGGGTCGAATTCACGTTGCCGTAGATATCGAATTCCAGCGCGGTGTTCAACGCGATCAAACCGAGCCGGCGAATCACTTCAGGGTGATTGCTGACTTCCTGCGGACGCAGGACGAGGCGGTCGCGATAACGTTCGAGCTCGCCGAACACCTGCGCCTGGCGCGCGGCCGACAACGTGATCGACGCGCCGGACGCAAACGTGACCTTGCCGGCGTCCATCAGATCGAAGGTGGAATCCTGCAGCACTTCCGAATAGATTTCGAACGGCTCGAACGGCGCGTCGACGAAACCGGCCAGCACCGAGTTGGCAATCGAGCCGATACCGGCCTGCAACGGCGGCAAGTTTTTGGGCATGCGCCCAAGCGCCACTTCGTGCTGGAAGAATTCGATCAGATGACCGGCGATCAACTCCGTCTCCGGGTCGGCCGGCAGCACGGTGGACGGACTGTCGGCCATGTTGGTGATCACGATCGCCGCGATTTTTTCGAACGGAATCTCGATCGCCGGCGTGCCGACGCGGTCTCGCGGAGACATGATCGGCAGCGGCTCGCGGTTCGGCCGGCGGCCCGGAATCCAGATGTCGTGCAAACCCTCCAGCGCGAGCGGCTGCGCGAGATTGAGTTCGACGATCACCTTGTCCGCAAGGATCGCGAAGCTGGCCGAATTGCCGACCGAGGTGGTCGGCACAATGCCGCCGGTCTCGGTAATCGCGGCGGCTTCGATAATGGCGAGGTCGAGTTTGCCGAGCTGGTTCGCGCGCAGCATCTCGACGGTTTCGGATAGATGCTGATCGACGAACATCACTTCGCCGCGATTGATCGCGTCGCGTAAGGTCTTGTCCACCTGGAACGGCAGACGCCGCGCCAGCACGTGCGCCTCGGTGAGCATGCGGTCCACGTCGTGACCGAGCGATGCACCGGTCATCAACGTGATCTGCAGCGGCTTGCCTTCCTGGCGCACCCGCTCGGCGAGCGCGACGGGAACGGCCTTCGCGTCGCCCGCGCGCGTGAAGCCGCTGGCGCCGACAATCATGCCGTCGTGAATCAGCAGCGCTGCCTCAGCGGCCGACGTGATTTTTCCGCGCAAGGCGGCACAACGAATCCGGTCTTGGTACATGAAACTGAGTCTCTCCATAGTCACCAGTCCAGTCTACCGGTGCGTACATCTGCGGTACGCTCCGCTCGGTAGCCGGATTGTCGCACCGACCGCGGCGTCAGCTTGCAACGGCGTCGCGGTCAGGCGCTTTTGTCGCTCGATCATTCGCGCGACAGGTCTTGCAGGTACGGCGTGGGTTGCACGTGGCGCTGTTTAGCTGCCGAAGTAGAGATTGCAGAAGCTCACGGGGCCGACGCATTCTGCAGTCTTGGCATTCGCTTTAGCGGCCGGTACGGCCACGCGGCCTTGCTCGGCGACGCCGCTCGCGCGCTGCGCGCTCGCTTGGGTAAGCTGTTGTTCGGGGGCGGCAGGCGCCGTTTGTGCATGAGCGACAACTGCGGACAAAGAGCAGGCAATCAGGGCAATCTTCAACACGTTCATTTCGTTCTCCAGGGCTTGCGGTTACTGCTCGGCGGTGACTTGTGGTGACTGCGTGGCAGTGATGAAACTATATGGCTGCGGTCCCGGTAGATATACGGGGCTGGGCGGAAGTGATATTTCCATCTGGAGGAAGGATCGAAGCGGATTCGTGCTGGGGCGTGTGGTTGATGCGCGTGGTCGGGGTTGCGTCGCTGGGGTTGTCTCGCTGAGCGCTGGCAATACCTTATCCGCCGATGCGCGCCGTTCGACCGCGCGAACTACGCGCCGCAATCATCACGCATTGAAAGGCGCGTCCTTATCGAGCAACGCCGTACGAATGAAGTGCAGACAGCTCAGAATCCGCTGCACGTCATGACGTTTATCGCGCTCGGCATGCACGGTGCCTAGAACATCCTGCGCGATCCAGGTCGCGGCGCGGACAGACGCCAGCGCACGTTCGAGCGCCTGCGCATCCGGGCGCGCGAAGAGCCGCGCGAGGTCGTCGTAAGTACGCTCGAGGGAAGCGTTCCAGCGCGGATGAAGCGCGGCGGCATAAGCAGCACGCGCCGCTTCGTTGCGCAGATCGATGACGGCGTGCCCTACTTCGAGCGTCGCGAGCATCCAGCGCAACGCATCCCGTCGACGCCTCGAGCGCCGCGTCAACAGCATCCGCAACTGGGCAGTCAGGTCATGCGTGCTCGACTGAAAGCGCTGATTGAGACCGGGCAATTCGTCCTTGCATGCGAACACGACTTGCGCGCGCAAATCGCCCATGATCCGTTCGACGAGCCAGGGCATATCCGCGGGAAAGATCACGGCAAAAGCCAACGCCGCCACCAACATCGACGCGGTCAACGCGATGCCGTTGTTGATCAGCAGATCCGGCGCGTACGTCACGACATTGTCCGGTCCGGCGAGCAGGCAGAAGAACACCGAAAAGCCGATGCCATACCCCGCCGCGCGCTTACGCGTCGCGATGAACGCACCCAGTGCGAGCACGGGCGCGAGCGTCGCGCAAAGCAACGGGAAGCCGTCGATGTTCGGGTACACGTAGCACGTGAAGAGGTAGCCCGTCATGGTGGCCAGCACGGCGCCGGCCGCCATCTGCATGGCCATCTTCGATGGATTCGACGCAGTGGACGTCAGCGCACAAGCCAATGCCGCGCCGATCACGGCAAGACCGCCGCTCGGCCAATCGGTCTCGATCCAGAACCAGCCGACGATCGCCATGACCGCAGCGGAGCGGATAAACGTGAACGCGACGACAAACCCGTTCGTCCGGCTCACGTAGCGACTAGCGTTGCGTTGCCGCGTCTCCACCGGCTTGCGCCGCGCGGCTAACGACGCGTAAGTCTCCGAATAGCGGATCCACTCGTCGACGAAACGGTACAACAGTTCCGCCGACGTATCGAAGTCCGCCAGCGATTCCGTGGGCGCGGCCTCCAGCGGCCGTCTCGTTTCACGCACGCGACGCGGCAAGCTCGCCTGAAAGAGCCGCAAACGGCTTGCGACGCCGGTCGCATCGGCCATGGCGAGCGTCGCGGATGGCGTCATGGATGGCGGCGAAAGAAGTCCGGCCAGCTCATCGAAATACGGCTTGATCGCCCCGACTTTCGACTCCGAACCATTGGCTCGCAGACGCTTGAGCAGTTGATGTAGCGCATGCAGACGAGCGCAGGCATCCATGAATTCGCCGTTCAAACGACCGAGATGCTGACTGCGTGAACGCATCGCCGGATCTTCGAAAGTGGCGAACGTGCGGGTCGCTTCGAAGCCAACGATTTCGTCGACGAGGTCCGCGAAACGCCGCTCGAACTGGCCTCGCTCGAGGCCGCGATTCAGCACATCGGCGGCGAACGCAGTAAAATTTGCGTAGCGGACTTGCAGCGCGCGACGCAGCGCGAGACTGGATCGCTGCGGCACGATCAACGCGCTCACCGCGCTCGAACACACAATGCCGACCGCCACCTCCGCCGCGCGCGTGAGTGCCGCCAGAAACAGATCATGCGGCGCCGTGACGTTCGGAATACCGATCAGCGCGGCGGTATAACCCGCCAGCACGAAGCCGTACCACCTGAAATGCCGATACCGGACCGCCGCCGCGATACACGCGCTCACCCAGCCGATCATGCCGATCATGTACAACTCGGGCTGCTGGACGAACAGCGCGCCGAGCACCAGCGCGGCGAGCGAGCCCACCGCGGTGCCGAGAATCCGGTAGAAACTCTTCGCGAGCACCATGCCGCTGAACGGTTGCATCAGCACGAACACCGTCGTCATGGCAATGCGCGGTTGCGGCAGATCCAGCAGCATCGCAATGCCCAGCGCCAGCAGACCCGCGGCGACGGTTTTCAGCAGATGCAGCCAGATCAGACCGTCGCTGTTCACCCAATCGCGAAGAGCCGGACTCAGCCTGTGCAACATGACGTTCCACTGCCGGCGGAAGTCCGCCGTCGGTCTGATCGCATGTTGACGTTTCATCGGAAAGCTGTGCGCTCCGGTTTGCCACAAAGAGAAGCGCCGGTGAACAGGATGATGCAGATGCGCACCGGCAAGCCAGGCGCCGATTGTAGGAGCATGCAATGCGCACATTAAGAGGACTGCGGCGGAACGTCCCTTCCAGAACGAACAACAATGCGCTTGCCCGACAGGCGGACAATACGGCTTCAGCCGTGAAATAGAAGGATCGATGGATACGTTACAAAATATGCGAGTGTTCGTGCGCGTGGTCGAAGCCGGTAGTTTTACCGGCGCCGCGCAGTCGCTCAGCTCGACGACCGGCGCGATGTCCCGCGCCGTCTCGGAACTCGAAGCTCACCTACGCACCCGCTTGCTAAACCGTTCGACGCGACGACTCGCCCTCACCACGGCCGGCGAGCGTTATCTAACACGATGTCAGCAGATACTCGCCGATGTCGGCACTGCAGAAGAAGAAGCCAGTTGCGCACACGAACGACCCAGCGGCGCGCTACGCATGCATAGTTTCGCCAGCATCGGCCAACACTACGTGTTGCCGGCCATTTCGCGCTATCGCGCGCAATATCCGGAGGTGACCGTCGAGTTGACGTTGTCGCAGCGCATGCCCGATCTGTTCGAAGGCAGTGCCGACGTCGCTGTGATCGGTGCGTCGACGCTACCCAATTCGGATCTCGTGTCGTTGCCGCTGGGGACGACTTTTAGCATTTTGTGCGCGTCGCCGGGTTATGTGCGCACACATGGCGCGCCGCAGAAGCCTGGAGACCTCACGCATCACGAGTGTCTGATTCTGCACACGCCGGCCTTTCCGCCTCACGATTGGGTGCTCGACGGCCCGAATGGCAGTGAGACGATGGAAGTGAATGGGCCGGTGCATGTCAACATCGCCGAGTCGCTGATTGTGGCGATCCGGGAGGGAATGGGAATCGGCATGGTGCCGCTTTACGCGGCGATTTCCGGATTGCGTGACGGCACGTTAGTGCGTGTTTTACCCGAATATACGCTACAGAAGATGAATGTTTATGCGCTGTATCCGTCGCGCAAGTTTATCGACGCGAAGACACGGACATGGGTTGAATTCTTGCGCACGCACCTACCGAAGGTAATTGCACGCGATGAAGCGTTGCTGGCGGAAGTCGGCCAGATGGCTATCGATGCGACGGTTCCTGCAGATACGAGCGGTACGGGGCACTTTAGCGCGCAGTGATCGAACTGACGATCACGCGCCGCAGGCGGTTGTTCGGTGTCGTTTGGGCCCTGCGGTGCTGCGTTTGATTGTTAGCGCTAAGCGCGCTGTAATCTATGCGCGCCGTTGTCTGGCGTGCATATGTCTGCGCGCTTCTTTTGCGCGCGTGATTGCTAGAGACATGCGACTGCCAGCTGCTTGCGATTTTCCGTCGCCGTAAACGCAGAAACCCCACCTGATTGGGTGGGGTTTCTGCGTTGCTGCTTGGGAGCCTGACGATTACCTACTTTCACACGGGCAATCCGCACTATCATCGGCGTGGAGTCGTTTCACGGTCCTGTTCGGGATGGGAAGGGGTGGTACCGACTCGCTATGGTCATCAGGCATAACTTGTTGCTGTCGTGCCCTTTGGGCACTACAGCCAATCTGGAAGAAGTAGTTGAGAGGATGCCTCTCGGTATTACTTTGGGTTGTGCCTGTATCGCACAACACTGATCTCAACCGTGTGTCGAGAGAGACACACCTGTTATAGGATCAAGCCTTACGGGCAATTAGTATCAGTTAGCTTAACGCATTACTGCGCTTCCACACCTGACCTATCAACGTCCTGGTCTTGAACGACCCTTCAAGGGGCTCGAAGCCCCGGGGATATCTCATCTTAAGGCGAGTTTCCCGCTTAGATGCTTTCAGCGGTTATCTCTTCCGAACATAGCTACCCGGCGATGCCACTGGCGTGACAACCGGTACACCAGAGGTTCGTCCACTCCGGTCCTCTCGTACTAGGAGCAGCCCCCTTCAAATATCCAGCGCCCACGGCAGATAGGGACCAAACTGTCTCACGACGTTTTAAACCCAGCTCACGTACCTCTTTAAATGGCGAACAGCCATACCCTTGGGACCGGCTACAGCCCCAGGATGAGATGAGCCGACATCGAGGTGCCAAACACCGCCGTCGATATGAACTCTTGGGCGGTATCAGCCTGTTATCCCCAGAGTACCTTTTATCCGTTGAGCGATGGCCCTTCCATACAGAACCACCGGATCACTATGACCTGCTTTCGCACCTGCTCGACTTGTCGGTCTCGCAGTTAAGCACGCTTATGCCATTGCACTATCAGCACGATTTCCGACCGTACCTAGCGTACCTTCGTACTCCTCCGTTACACTTTGGGAGGAGACCGCCCCAGTCAAACTGCCTACCATGCACTGTCCCCGATCCGGATTACGGACCAAGGTTAGAACCTCAAACAAACCAGGGTGGTATTTCAAGGATGGCTCCACGCAGACTGGCGTCCACGCTTCATAGCCTCCCACCTATCCTACACAGACCGGTTCAAAGTCCAATGCAAAGCTACAGTAAAGGTTCATGGGGTCTTTCCGTCTAGCCGCGGGGAGATTGCATCATCACAAACACTTCAACTTCGCTGAGTCTCGGGAGGAGACAGTGTGGCCATCGTTACGCCATTCGTGCAGGTCGGAACTTACCCGACAAGGAATTTCGCTACCTTAGGACCGTTATAGTTACGGCCGCCGTTTACCGGGACTTCAATCAAGAGCTTGCACCCCATCATTTAATCTTCCGGCACCGGGCAGGCGTCACACCCTATACGTCCACTTTCGTGTTTGCAGAGTGCTGTGTTTTTATTAAACAGTCGCAGCCACCAGTTTATTGCAACCCCTTCACCCTTCTGGCGCGAGCCAGTCAAGCTACAGGGGCGTACCTTATCCCGAAGTTACGGTACCAATTTGCCGAGTTCCTTCTCCCGAGTTCTCTCAAGCGCCTTAGAATACTCATCTCGCCCACCTGTGTCGGTTTGCGGTACGGTCTTGTTAAACTGAAGCTTAGAGGCTTTTCTTGGAACCACTTCCGATTGCTTCTTCACCTAGGTGAATGGCCTCGCACCCTTGAATTCCGCGCCCGGATTTGCCTAAGCGCCTTCTCCAATGCAAGGACCGGGACTTCCAACACCCGGACAACCTTCCGCGATCCGTCCCCCCATCGCATTTAACAATGGTGCAGGAATATTAACCTGCTTCCCATCAGCTACGCATTTCTGCCTCGCCTTAGGGGCCGACTCACCCTACGCCGATGAACGTTGCGTAGGAAACCTTGGGCTTACGGCGAGGGGGCTTTTCACCCCCTTTATCGCTACTCATGTCAGCATTCGCACTTCCGATACCTCCAGCGCACTTTTCAATGCACCTTCGCAGGCTTACGGAACGCTCTCCTACCATGCACATAAATGTGCATCCGCAGCTTCGGTATATTGCTTAGCCCCGTTACATCTTCCGCGCAGGACGACTCGATCAGTGAGCTATTACGCTTTCTTTAAAGGATGGCTGCTTCTAAGCCAACCTCCTGACTGTTTTAGCCTTCCCACTTCGTTTCCCACTTAGCAATATTTGGGGACCTTAGCTGGCGGTCTGGGTTGTTTCCCTCTTGACACCGGACGTTAGCACCCGATGTCTGTCTCCCGTGATTGCACTCTTCGGTATTCGGAGTTTGCTATGGCGTAGTAATCCGCAATGGACCCCACAACCATGACAGTGCTCTACCCCCGAAGGTGATACACGAGGCACTACCTAAATAGTTTTCGGAGAGAACCAGCTATTTCCAGGTTTGTTTAGCCTTTCACCCCTATCCACAGCTCATCCCCTAACTTTTCAACGTTAGTGGGTTCGGACCTCCAGTACGTGTTACCGCACCTTCATCCTGGCCATGGATAGATCACCTGGTTTCGGGTCTACACCCAGCGACTGAATCGCCCTGTTCGGACTCGCTTTCGCTACGCCTGCCCTAATCGGTTAAGCTTGCCACTGAATGTAAGTCGCTGACCCATTATACAAAAGGTACGCAGTCACCCCTCAAGGAGGCTCCTACTGTTTGTATGCATGCGGTTTCAGGATCTATTTCACTCCCCTCCCGGGGTTCTTTTCGCCTTTCCCTCACGGTACTGGTTCACTATCGGTCGATCACGAGTATTTAGCCTTGGAGGATGGTCCCCCCATCTTCAGACAGGATTTCACGTGTCCCGCCCTACTTGTCGTACACCTAGTTCTTCCTCGCTGTTTTCGTCTACAGGGCTATCACCTGCTATGGCGGCACTTTCCAGAGCCTTCGACTAACAATGAAGATAAAGAGTACAGGCTGGTCCCATTTCGCTCGCCACTACTCTGGGAATCTCGGTTGATTTCTTTTCCTGCGGTTACTTAGATGTTTCAGTTCACCGCGTTCGCTTCGCATGACCTATGTATTCAGTCATGGATACTCCATTCGGAGTGGGTTTCCCCATTCGGACATCTACGGATCAAAGCTCGTTTGCCAGCTCCCCGTAGCTTTTCGCAGGCTACCGCGTCCTTCATCGCCTGTGATCGCCAAGGCATCCACCACATGCACTTGTTCGCTTGACCCTATAACGGGTGTGTCTCACACCGCGTTCACTCGGAACGCAGCGCGGGTCACATCGTTACAGGTTGAGTATTCGTGTTGCGCCGTATTCCAAGGCAATCTTTCGATTACCTTTTCATACATTGATACAATCACAACCCTGATTCACCTACTCGCCTACCCATCTCTAGATAGCCTTTCGTGAATCTCTTTACTACTTCTTCCTGATTGTTAAAGAACGACAGCCGATATCATGATTGCTATAACCACGTATCACTCTGACTGGCTCAATCGCCAATGCACAACCCTCTGCAGTACTTCCGCAGAACGCTATGCATTGATGATTGGTGGAGGATGACGGGATCGAACCGACGACCCCCTGCTTGCAAAGCAGGTGCTCTCCCAGCTGAGCTAATCCCCCAGTCACACATGAACTTCAAGGGTGCCTTCAACCGGTTAGCACAGCCACCGCAGAAACAGTGGTGGGTCTGGATGGATTCGAACCATCGACCCCCGCCTTATCAAGACGGTGCTCTAACCGACTGAGCTACAGACCCCTGAGTCTGTCTGAATTTACAGCCGATAAGCGTGAGCGCTCAACGTTCGACACGTTCAGCTCTAGAAAGGAGGTGATCCAGCCGCACCTTCCGATACGGCTACCTTGTTACGACTTCACCCCAGTCATGAATCCCACCGTGGTAAGCGCCCTCCTTGCGGTTAGGCTACCTACTTCTGGTGAAACCCACTCCCATGGTGTGACGGGCGGTGTGTACAAGACCCGGGAACGTATTCACCGCGGCATGCTGATCCGCGATTACTAGCGATTCCAGCTTCACGCACTCGAGTTGCAGAGTGCGATCCGGACTACGATCGGTTTTCTGGGATTGGCTCCACCTCGCGGCTTGGCAACCCTCTGTTCCGACCATTGTATGACGTGTGAAGCCCTACCCATAAGGGCCATGAGGACTTGACGTCATCCCCACCTTCCTCCGGTTTGTCACCGGCAGTCTCCCTGGAGTGCTCTTGCGTAGCAACTAGGGACAAGGGTTGCGCTCGTTGCGGGACTTAACCCAACATCTCACGACACGAGCTGACGACAGCCATGCAGCACCTGTGTTATGGCTCCCTTTCGGGCACATCCACCTCTCGGCAGACTTCCATACATGTCAAGGGTAGGTAAGGTTTTTCGCGTTGCATCGAATTAATCCACATCATCCACCGCTTGTGCGGGTCCCCGTCAATTCCTTTGAGTTTTAATCTTGCGACCGTACTCCCCAGGCGGTCAACTTCACGCGTTAGCTACGTTACTAAGTCAATGAAGACCCAACAACTAGTTGACATCGTTTAGGGCGTGGACTACCAGGGTATCTAATCCTGTTTGCTCCCCACGCTTTCGTGCATGAGCGTCAGTATTGGCCCAGGGGGCTGCCTTCGCCATCGGTATTCCTCCACATCTCTACGCATTTCACTGCTACACGTGGAATTCTACCCCCCTCTGCCATACTCTAGCCCGCCAGTCACAAATGCAGTTCCCAGGTTAAGCCCGGGGATTTCACATCTGTCTTAGCGGACCGCCTGCGCACGCTTTACGCCCAGTAATTCCGATTAACGCTTGCACCCTACGTATTACCGCGGCTGCTGGCACGTAGTTAGCCGGTGCTTATTCTTCCGGTACCGTCATCCTCCCGCCGTATTAGGGCAGAAGTTTTCTTTCCGGACAAAAGTGCTTTACAACCCGAAGGCCTTCTTCACACACGCGGCATTGCTGGATCAGGGTTTCCCCCATTGTCCAAAATTCCCCACTGCTGCCTCCCGTAGGAGTCTGGGCCGTGTCTCAGTCCCAGTGTGGCTGGTCGTCCTCTCAGACCAGCTACAGATCGTCGCCTTGGTAGGCCTTTACCCCACCAACTAGCTAATCTGCCATCGGCCGCCCCTGTAGCGAGAGGTCCTAAGATCCCCCCCTTTCCTCCGTAGAGCGTATGCGGTATTAATCCGGCTTTCGCCGGGCTATCCCCCACTACAGGACACGTTCCGATGTATTACTCACCCGTTCGCCACTCGCCACCAGGATTACTCCCGTGCTGCCGTTCGACTTGCATGTGTAAGGCATGCCGCCAGCGTTCAATCTGAGCCAGGATCAAACTCTTCAGTTCAAACCTGTTACTGTTTTTCGGTTCCGTTAAGAACCGGTCGCTCACTCAACGTACTGACGAATTGTTCGACCATCTTGCGATGCTCAAACCTTCCTTTCATTACTGTGTGAGACTTGATACTTTCGCTTTGCGGCAGATCCCGAAAGATCCGCCTCGCGTCTCGCATCAAGCGCCCACACTTATCGGCTGTTAATTTTTAAAGATCGATTACGCATTCACTACCGAACCCGCACCGCTGTCGTCAACCTCACAACTACCCGGTACCGCTTCGTCCTGCGTCGCTGCATCTGCAGCAGAGAAACGAGATTATGAAGAACTTTCGCTGCGTCGTCAACAGGTTTTTCTAACTTTCTCAACCCGTTCACTTCGCTGAAACCCTTGCCATTGCTGGCTCTCCCGCCTCCCGTGCCTCGTTGTCCGAAGCACGAAAGAGCGAGATTCTAGCGACCCGCGCAGGGCCTTGCAAGCGTTATTTTGATCTGCATTGATCGCGCCAGAATTGGCGCAAAAAGACACGTCCCGACACCGGCCGGGGCGCAGAGGAAACCATCACATTCAAGCAGCCAGACGCCGGTTCATCGCTCGCTCGACTACGTTCATATAGTGATCAAGGTCCGGCGTCGCGCGATGTTCTTCCTTGGCAAGATCGTCCCATCTGCGCAGACGCAGTGCATCTTCCGCGTAGGGCTTCTGCAGAAACGCGTTGGCTTCCTCGCTACTGAAGATGCCGCCCTGCAGTTCCAGACTCCGCACGGAGTCGGCGGACAGTTGCCCGAAGTACGTGTCGTCGATCGCGCACAGGCAGCGCTTGGCGTCGACGTGCAAGCGGATCGGCTCCAGCACAGCGTCCGACAACACCGGCCGCAAGAACGGCAGCGCGAAATACTGATGCAGATCGTCGATGCCCCGCTCCGTCGGCGTTTCGCCTTGCAGATTGAGCAGATGCCCCAGGTCGTGCAGGAACGCCGCGGCGACCAGTTCGTCGCCGGCGCCGGCCTGTTCCGCCAACGCACCGCTCTGCAAAGCATGCTCCAGTTGCGTCACCGGCTCGCCGCTGTAGGCGATCTTGCCGTACTGCTCGAACAGCGAGCGGATGTCGTTCAAACTCAATGCCACTGCGTTACTCCCACGGTAATGAGAAGGTCTTCAGATTGGTGAAGCTTTTCATGGCTTCCTGAACGCCTTCCTTATAGCCAAGCCCGGAATCTTTAATGCCGCCGAACGGTGTCAACTCGATCCGGTAGCCGGGCACTTCCCACACGTTGACGGTGCCCACGCGCAATTCGTTGATGAAGCGCGTGATCGCGTCCTGCCGGTTCGTGCACACGCCCGACGACAACCCGAACGCCGTCCCGTTGCTGATGCGAATGGCGTCGTCGAGCGTGTCGAAGGTGATGATGGGCGACACGGGTCCGAAGGTTTCCTCACGCACCACCGCCATCGAAGGATCGACGCCGTCGAGCACCGTCGGCGAATACAGCGCGCCGTTGCGCTGGTTGCCGAGCCGCAGACGCGCACCGGCCGCGACCGCTTCGTTCACGCGCGTTTCGAAAAGCTGCGCGGCGGCCACGTCGATCACGGTGCCCATCTGATTCGCGGCATCGAACGGATCGCCGAACGACCACGCGCGCGTTTTCTCGACCACCAGATCGGTGAAATCCGCCGCGACGCTCTTTTGCACCAGCATCCGCTTGACCGCCGTGCAGCGCTGTCCGGAGTTCTTATACGAGCCCTGCACGGCGAGCGTCGCGGCGCGTTCGAGATCGGCGTCTTCGAGCACGATCAGCGGATCGTTGCCGCCCAGCTCTAACACCACGCGCCGGTACGCCGCCTTCGCCGCGATGTATTTGCCGATCGCCACGCCGCCTGTGAACGTAACGAGCTCCGCCAGCGGATGCGTGATCAGTTCATCGGCGATTTCGCGCGGATCGCCGGTCAGCACCTGCAGCATCGGCGCGGGCAAGCCGGCTTCGTACAGCACGTCGGCGAGATAGAACGCCGACAACGGCACCTTTTCCGACGGCTTCAACAGCACCCGATTGTTGGTCGCGATCGCCGGCGCGATCTTGTGCGCGACCTGGTTCATCGGATGATTGAACGGCGTAATCGCGACGATCACGCCCGCCAGCGGCTCACGCTGCGAAAACACCCGGCGCTGTTTGCCATGCGGCGTCAGATCGCAGGAAAAGCTCTGGCCGTCGTCGCGCAACGCTTCGATCGACGCGAACTTGAGCACGTCGGCAACACGCCCAATCTCGTAGCGCGAATCCTGCTTCGACAACCCGGACTCGAGCGAAATCAGATCCGACGCCTGCTCAGTCCGCTCACGCAACAACGCGGCCGCGCGTTCGAGAATCTGCGAGCGCTCGTAGCGCGTGAGTTTCGCGACATACGCGGCGGCGTACTCGAACGCGGCGCGCACGTCGTCGACGCTGGCCAGCGGAACCGTGCCGACGCGCGTGCCGGTATAAGGATCGAACACGTCGAGCGTGCGCGAGCGCTGCGCGCGCTCGCCTTTGAGCCGCAGCGCTTCCGCCCGAAAAGCCGGATGGTCCCGCAGCGTCGCGTTCATGATGACGACACGCGATTCAAGGCGATGTCGAAGATATCGAAGTTGCGCAAGCGCTTGCCGCCACTGCCTGACGGCAATCCTTCGACACGCCGGTTGAACAGCAACGGCACCTCCTGCTCGGAGATACCGCCATGCGAACGCAACGGCACCGTGAGCCCGGACAGATCATGGTCGGCGCGCCGCGTGCCGAGCACGACATGCTTCGTGCTGACCACGACGATATCGCCGACGCGGTCGTTCGGCAGCTCGAAACGCTCGCACGCGGTGCGGTTGTCGAGCACGGCTTCGATGCCTTGCAAGCGGCCGATCCGTTCGATCACCTGCGCGGCGTCGACCTCGCGCGGCAGGTAGATCGTCGCGAACGAGCCGAGCGCGCCGTGATGCACCACGTACGGATCGGTGATCGGCAGGATCACGCGCGCCTTCTTGTCGCCAAGCCAATCGTCCAGCACGTCCTGCAGATAGATCACGTTCGGCTCGCCGGTCTGCGGATCGTGCTTGGCGTTCATGCCGTGATCGGCGGTCAGGCCGATCACCCAGCCGAGCGCGTCGAGCTTCGCGAGGTAGCCGTCCATCATCGCGTAGAACGCGTTCGCGCCTTCGGTGCCCGGCGCCCATTTGTGCTGGATGTAGTCGGTGGTCGACAGATACATCAGGTCGAGCTTGCGGGTTTGCGCGAGCCGCACACCGGCCGCGAACACGAATTCGGACAGCCCGGCGCTGTACACGTCCGGCACCGGCAAGCCGACCAGATCGAGGACTTCGCCGATACCGTTTTCTTCGAGCGAGACCTTGTCGGCTTTCTCCGCCGAGAAGCAGATGCCCTTCAGTTGCCAGCCGAGCAGACGGCGCAGTTTGTCTTTCGCGGTAACCACGGCGACGGCCGCGCCCGCATCAGCGGCGGCGGCCAGCAAGGTGCCCGCGCGCAGATAGGCGGGGTCGTTCATCATCACCTCCGCGCCCTCGCCGCCGTTCGCGTCCGGGTCCCAGAAGTAATTGCCGCAAATGCCGTGCACCGACGGCGGCACGCCGCAGACGATCGACAGGTTGTTCGGGTTGGTGAACGACGGGATCACGCAGTCGCCCTTGAACGCGGCGCCGCCTTTGAGCATCGTGCCGATGAACGGCGCGACGCCGGCCGCGACCGCGGCTTCGAGGTAATCGAACTCGCAGCCGTCGACGCACACCACGACCGTCGGCTGCGTAGGCAGCCGGTAGCGGCGGCCGTTGACGTCGATCGTAGGTTCGCTCGCGTTGAGGTTTGCGTTCGGGCTTGCGTTCAGGTTTGCGTCTGCCATCGTTGCCTTCCATGCTTGCTTGCGCGCCACGCGCGTTGTATTCAGGTTGCCAGGACTCTCACTCGTTCGACGTCGGCGATATCCGCACCGCGCCCGACTGCCCCGTCACTTCGCAGACCGCCTCGCACGCCGCATGCGCGCGCTGCTGGCCGCCGCTCACATGCGCGCGCATCAGCGCCGCGGCCTGCTCGGCGTCGCGCGACGCGAGCGCCGTGAGAATCGCGCGATGTTCGGCCAGCGAGCGCTCCATCGCGCTCGCATGCACCTCCAGCGCGGCACGCCGGAACAGACTCAATTCGCTGACCAGCCTGCGATACGTCTCATACAGCTTCAGATTGCCCGACGCCGCCACCAGCCCATCGTGAAACCCCACGTTGGCGCGCGCGTACGCGTCGTGATCCTGCGTGTCGAGCGCCGCGCGCATCGCGTCGAGCCAATCGCGCAAGACCGCGAGCTGGCGGGCGTCGATACGCGCCGCCAGCATCCGGCACGCCGCCTCTTCGAGCACCGCGCGCACCGCGTAAATCTCATCCGCTTCAGCCAGCGACACCGTCCGCACGAACACCCCGCGATTCTTCTCAGTACGCACGAGACCGGCCTGCTCCAGCGCGCGAAACGCTTCGCGCACCGGTCCGCGCGATACCTGCAAACGCGCGGCCCAGTCGGCTTCATTGAGTTTGTCGCCGGGTGTCAGCGCGCCTTCGACGATGTGCCGTTCGATTTCGTCGCGGACCAGCGTGGTCAACGAATGCCTGCGCACCACGTCGATCGGATCGACTGAAGACGTTTGCATATATTCGGTCATTTTGACAAATTTTGCCACATCGAAATGTGCCGACGCGCGACGGCGGCACGCCCGCACTCTTCCCGAAAGAGGTTCGTCAGTCTGCCCGGCGACGCGGCACGCGCGCGGCGATCAACAGCAACGCGGCGAGCGAGACCATCAGCAGAATCAGCGATAGCGCGGAGGCCGGCAGGTAGTAGCCGCGCTCCACCTGACCGACCACGACGATCGGCACCGTCGCGAAGCCCGGCGGATACACGGTGAGCGTGGCGCCGAGTTCACCGAGCGACAACGCGAAGCCGAGCGCGAGGCTGGCGCGGATGGCCGGCACCAGTTGCGGCAACACGACGCGGCGCAGCACCATCGACGGCGGCGCACCGAGGCTCGCGGCCGCTTCGCGCAGAATCGTCAACTCGGGGCGCAGCGCGGCGGCCGCGCAGCGGTAGCAGAACGGCAGCACCAGCGCGAGCTGCACGAACACGACGATCGCCGCCGAGCTCGACAGATCGAGCGGCCGCTTGTGATACGCGATCAGCACGGCGAGCCCGAGCACCACGCTCGGCACCCCGTTGGGCATCATCGCGATGGTGTCGACCAAGGCGCCGAGACCGCGGCGGTCGCGCCCTTCGAGCGCCAGCGCGAGCCACAGGCCGACAATCGTGCCGAGTACCGCGACGCCCATACCGATTTCGAGGCTGGTGGTGAGCGCGTCGAAGTCGCTCGAACCGAGGCGCTCGAACCAGCGCATGCTGAAGCCGTCCGGCAGGATCGTGCCGGACCAGTGCGCGGCCACGCTCGACAACGCGACGACCAGCACCGGCAACACGAACAACCAGAAACACAGCAGCGCGGCGAAGCCGAGAAACAGACCGCCGAGCAGGCGTGTGAGCAGACTGCGGCGCACCGGCCGCGCTTTCTTGTGCATGACCGGCAAAACGGTCGGGTCGAGTTCAACGGCCATGGCCCGCTCCTTTCACCTTGCGACGGTTGACCTGGCGGTACAACGCGTACAGCGACAAAGACATGATCAGCATCACGACCGCGCCGGCGGCGGCGGTCGGCAGATCGAGATCGACCGTGGCAGAGCTATAGATCGCCACCGGCAGCGTGATCAGATGCGCGCTGCCGAGCACGAGCAGAATGCCGAACTCGTTCAACGTGAGCAGAAAACACAGGATCGTGCCGGCCGCGATGCCCGGCCACGCGAGCGGCAGGATCACTTTGAACGCGACCATCCAGGTGCTCGCGCCGAGGCTGCGCGCGGCTTCGATCAGACGCATGTCGAGCGTGGCGAACGAGGCCAGCGTGGGACGCACGACGAACGGCGCGTAGAACACCACTTCCGCGAGAATCACGCCGCCCACACCGAACAGGAAATCGAGCGGCGGCGCCTGCAGATGAAACAGCCGCTGCAAGCCGATGCTGACCGAGCCTTGCGAGCCGTACAGAAAGATCAGCGTGAACGCGACCAGAAACGACGGGAACGCGACGAACAGTTCGAGAAAGCGCGTGACCATGCGCGCGCCCGGAAACGGCTTGAAAAACAGCAGCGAAGCCAGCGCCACGCCGAGCAGCGAAGCCAGCCCGGCGCTCGCGAACAGAATCCACAGCGTCGTGCCGATCACGCCGCGCGTTTCCGGATTGCCGAAGAACTGCGCGTACGCCTGCACGCTCAAGCCGTGCGCGCCGGTCAGGCTCAGCAGCACGAGACGGATCAGCGGATAGATCACCAGCGGGCCGAGCACCACCACCGCGATGAACAGCAGGTGCCATTGCGCCCTGCGTTCGCGCCGCTTCACCGCCGCCGTGTGCGAAGCCGCGCTGGCGCGGCGGCGGGCCGCGGCGGCATCGGCGGCGGCCGCTGCGCGGAGCGAATCGGAGGTATCAGGGGTTGATAAGGACGACATCGTCAGCCTCGTAATGCAGGGAAACACGCGCGCCCTTCTCCGGCATCATGCCGTGGCCGCGCTGCATCTGGACCAGCACCGGCTCGTTGGGCATGGCGTCCAGCACGACCGATACCGACAACACCGCGCCATACCATTCGACCGAGGTAATCGCGCCGTGCAATTGACCTTCGCCGAGCGGCACGATGCGCAACGCTTCCGGACGCAGACAGGCGACCCGGTCGCGTTCGTTGTAACGCACGTCGCCCATGCCGAAGGCGACCTGCGGCGGCAGCAGATTGGCCGCGCCCAGATAGCGCGCGACGAAGCCGTCGTTCGGTGTGTCGTACAACTGCTGCGGCGTGCCGAGTTGGGCGATGCGGCCTTCGCGCATCAGTAGCGTGCGGTCGGACAGCACCAGCGCGTCGTCCTGATCGTGGGTCACGCAGACGATCGTCAGATTCGGCAGGCGCTCGTGCAGCGCCTTCAGTTCGGAACGCACCGACGCGCGCAGATTGGCGTCGAGTGCGGAAAGGGGTTCGTCGAGCAACAACACGTCGGGCTCGATCACCAGCGCGCGGGCCAACGCCACGCGCTGCTGCATGCCGCCCGACAGTTGTGCGGGCATCACATGGCCGGCGTCGCCGAGCTGTACCAGCTTCAAGGCATCCGCCACGCGCCGTGCGACGTCTTTGGACGGCGTGCGACGCGCGCGCAAACCGAACGCGACGTTATCGAACACCGACAGATGCGGGAACAGCGCATAGCTCTGGAACAGCAGACCCAGATTGCGCTTGTGCGGCGGCACGTGCGTGAGGTCGTGACCGGCCACGGTCAGCGTGCCGGACAAGCCGTCCGCTTCGATAAACCCGGCGATGAAACGCAACAACGTGGTCTTGCCACAACCGCTGCGGCCCAGCACGGTGAGCAGTTCGCCGCGCTGAATGGTCAACGACAGATCGTCGAGCACCGTGCGCGAACCGAAGCGCACCGTCAGATGGTCGATCTGCACGCCGCCCGGCGTAGTCGAACGCGCGGCGTCGAGCGCGTCCGGTGAGGCGCCGAGCGCGCCTGGGTGAGCAAGACTGGCCGTATTCACCGGGTTCATCCTCCAACAAGATTAATGCTGACGCGGCGCCCCGGGAGACCCGGAGGCGCCGCCTGACTCTATTGCTATTGCTTCAACCGCGTTGTTACTTCAACGGCGTGGTTCAGCCGCGCAGTTCAACCGCGCTACGAACCGCCGCTTACTTCGGCTTGACCACGTCGAGCTGCTTGCCCGACGAACCGATCACGTCGTTCTTCCAGCGTGCGGTCCAGTCGGCTTTCTTCGCCATCACCTGGTTCCAGTCCACCGGAATCAGCTTCACGCCGGCGATCGCCTGCTTGACGGCTTCGCCGTTCTTGCCGGCGAGCGGCACGTCGGTGCGGCCCGGAATACCGAAGATGTCCGGCACCTTCGACTGCACTTCCGTGGACATCAGGTAGTCGATCAGCTTCTTGCCTTCCGCCTGGTTCGGACCGTTCTTGATCAGGCCGATCGCGTACGGCAACTGGAACGTGGTCGGCTGGCCGCCGGCCGTGGCCGCGAGGAACACCGGCTTGAGCGACAGGCCACCGTTGGCGGCGTCGTCCAGATCCATTTGCAGATCGCCGTTGGCGACCGCGATTTCGTTGCGCGACAGCAGCACGTCGAGGTAGCCCGTGCCCTTGGTGTGGAACTTGGCGCTGTTTTCGAGCTTCTTCAGATAGTCGAACGCCTTGTCTTCACCCATCAGCGACGACGTCAGGATGATCACCGCCATGCCGTCGCCGGCCGTGGCCGGGTTCGAGTAAGCGATCTTGCCCGTGAAGTCCGGGTGCAGCAGATCGGCGAACGTCTTCGGTTGGGTCTTCGTGACTTCCGGGTTGATCGCGAACGAGAAATAGTTGTTCACGAAGGTCGCCCACGCGCCGTTCGGCGCCTTGGCGATGGCCGGCACGTTCTTGTAGTTGGCGCTCTGATAAGCCTGCAGCAGGCCGCTTTGATCGGCTTGCTGGATGAACGGCGGCAGCGTGACGATCACGTCGGCCTTCGGCTGATCTTTTTCGATGGTGGCGCGGTTCACCACTTCGCCGCTACCTGCCGTGACGATGTTGACCTTCACGCCTTCCTTCTTTTCGAAGGCCGGCAGCACATCCTTGTAAAGGTTTTCGAGGCCGTCGGCGGTGTAGAGGACCACGGCGTCAGCCGCGTGAGCCTGGATGGCCGTGCCGCCGAACGCTGCCGCGGCGACCAGCGCCGGCAACAGCTTGCGTGCGAGACCGGCGGTAGCGTGAAGGGAATTCGTCTTTGTCATGTCGTTCTCTCCGAAAGGCAAAAAACCAGACGGTCGGGATGTCCCGATACCTGTTGTGATTGAACGGCGGTAGCGCCGCGCCGCATGCGTGTTGCCCGCAGCCAGTTGTCGTGCCCGGATCCGCACATTGCAGATTGCCGACAACTTTGCCGCTTCCTCTTCAGCCAGACTTACAGCTCACCTACGAGACTCGCGCTGCACTGCCATGCCTGAACGGGCATAGCAAGGATCACAGGTTTCCATGACAACGCCATGACGATTCTGGCAAATTCCAAAAAATGACACAATTCGCCAATAATATCCAAATCGTCATTTCGTCGACCTGACCGGGTGGCGATCCCTAAAGCTCCTTTAACCGTCAATTTTCCCCTGCCGACGGAGGCTTGCGTGAACTCTGCCAACGACCCGATCCTGCTGACTCCTGGGCCGCTCACCACTTCATCGCGAACCCGCGAGGCGATGCTGCGCGACTGGGGTTCGTGGGACGCCGCATTCAATCGCATGACGCACAGCGTCTGCGCCGAGCTGGTGAACATCGTGCATGGCGAAACCGACTACGTGTGCGTGCCGCTGCAAGGCAGCGGGACATTCGCGGTCGAAGCGGCCATCGGTACGCTGGTGCCGCGTCAAGGCTGCGTGCTGGTGCCGAACAACGGCGCGTATTGTGCCCGTCTGATCCGGATATTGCAGCGTATGGGGCTCGCTTATGTCGAATTGGCGCTGCGCGAGGACCAACCGGTCAGCGCCGCCGCCGTCGAAGACGCCTTCAATCGCGATTCGCGCATCAGCCACGTCGCGCTGGTTCACCTGGAAACAAGCGCCGGCCTGCTCAATCCGCTCGACGATATCGCCGCGGTATGTCAGCGACACGGCAGGCGCCTGATCGTCGACGCGATGAGTTCGTTCGGCGCGCTGCCGATCGACCTGCGACAAAGCGGCATCGACGCGCTGATCTCGGCGAGCGGCAAATGCCTCGAAGGCGTGCCGGGGATGGGCTTTGTGATTGTG
This sequence comes from Paraburkholderia bryophila, assembly GCF_013409255.1. Taxonomy (NCBI): domain Bacteria; kingdom Pseudomonadati; phylum Pseudomonadota; class Betaproteobacteria; order Burkholderiales; family Burkholderiaceae; genus Paraburkholderia; species Paraburkholderia bryophila. Next base: position 2,918,053 of record NZ_JACCAS010000002.1, on the reverse strand, counting down.
CGCCGCAGCGAGCTCGAACAGAGCGAAGGACGTTCGCCGTCGCTCGCACTGGATCTGCACGATCAATATGTCTATATGCAGAAAACGACGCAGTGGCGCTTCACGCCGCCCACTCACGTGGTCGCCGCGTTGCGCGAGGCGCTCGATCAGTTCATGGCCGAAGGGGGGCAACCGGCGCGCGGCGCGCGTTATACGCGGAACTGCGCGACGCTGGTTAGCGGCATGAAAGCGCTCGGCTTCGAGCCGTTTCTACAAGCCGAGGTGCAGGCACCGGTGATCGTCACGTTCCATGCGCCGCGCGATCCGGCCTGGAATTTCGCGCATTTCTATTCGGCGGTGCGGGACGAAGGCTATGTGCTGTATCCCGGCAAGCTGACGCAGGTGGAGACGTTTCGCGTGGGTTGCATTGGCGCGATCGACGCGGACGATCTGCGCAACGCGGTCGCGGCGATCGATCGCACGCTCGTGCGGCTGGGGATCCGGGTGCGTTAGGCCGCGTGGCCTCAGGCGATCAGGATTTCCGGCCCGTGCGCCGCGATCGTCTTGCCGAGCGTGCGCTCGGGCGCCAGCTCGGTCACCAGATAGCGCGCCGACTCGATCCCGTTGATACGCACCGGCGTCACACGGCCGAACTTCGAATGGTCGGCCACGATCACCACCATGTCGGCGGCGGCGATCATGCGGCTGCGCACCTCGGCGGCCATGCGGCTGTAGTCGGTCAGATAGCCGTCCGGCGAAATGCCGCCCGCGCCGATGAACGCGAAATCCGCGTGGTACTGCGTGAGCTGATGCACGGTGTCGAGGCCGAAGGTGGCGTCTTCGATCTCAGACAGTTCACCGCCCAGCAGCGTGACGCGATTGTCGTTGCGCCGGCCGAGCAGCAGCGCGATGCGCCAGTCGTTCGTGTAGACCGTGAGCCGATGCCGGTCCAGCAGCGCACGCGCCACCGCCTGCGTGGTGCTGCCCGAATCGACGATCAGCGACGCACCGTCCGGCACGAACTCCGCCGCGCGTTCGCCGATGGCGCGCTTCGCGCCGGCGTTCGCGGCTTCGCGCGTATCGAGATCGGGCTCGCGGCGGTCGCTCGAGAGCGCGCCGCCGTGGGTGGTGACCAGCAGACCGCGCCCGGCCAGCGCATTCAGATCGCGACGAATGGTCTCGCGCGACACGTTCAGTTCGCGCACCAGCTCAGCGACCGAAAGCGCGCCGGTTTTGGCGACTTGCGCCAGGATGTATTGATGACGTTGTTCTGCGAGCATCGGGGGATGGCCGGGAGCCGGCACACTTGGGTTTCGCCACGGTTGGAGAAGGCCGGCGTATTGTATTACGCGTGACGCGGCGATGCGCCAATTGACGCGCCGACCTGCTAACCTGATCACCCTGGCCGCGCGCCGACGATTGCCGAACCCGCCTCGCCCCCCCACTGAACTGCCGATGCCGCCACTGCTTCGCCGCTTACTGCTGCTGTTCCACGCGCTGCGCTACGGCGCGCGTCTGATCTGGCTGGCCGCGCCCCCCGACCACAAACTGCACTGGATGATCCAGCTGGTCGGCCGGGTGCACGCGTCCAGCGGCAGCGGCGCGAGTCTGCACGGCGTGCTGCCGGCACTCGGCCCGCTCGCCAGCCGCTTTGCGCAGACGCTCGCCGAACGGCCCGAACTCGCCACGGGCACGTTGCACGACGCGATCGACGCTATCGATCACATGGAAGCCCCACTGCCGCCCGCGGAATCCGAAGCGGCGCTGGCGCGCGCGTTCGGTCGTCCGCTCGCCACCCTGTTTAGCGCCGTCGATCTGACGCCGGTGCGCGGCGGCTTCGCCGAACAAACACATCTGGCGCGGCTGCTCGTGCCGGTCAACGGTCATAGCGAAGTGGCGATCAAACTGGTGCGCGCCGACCAGTTGCAGCAGATCGGCGACGAACTCGCGCTGCTGCGCTGGGTCGCGCGCTGGATGGAAAAGCTCTCGGGCCGCGCGCGCCGCTTGCAGTTGCGCACGCTCGCGCAGAGTTTTACCGACGACATCCAGCGCCGCTTCGATCTGCGCGCCGAGGCCGCCAATCTGAGCCAGACCGGCCATCATTTCGACGGCGACAAACGGATCGTCGTGCCGGACGTGATCTGGGACCTGTGCACGAACCACACGCTGACCATGCAGCGCATCAGCACCCTGCCGGCGAGCGATCTGCCGGGGCTGCACGCGCATCGCGTCAAGCTGGCACCGCTCGCCGCGCATATCGTCGAGGTGGTGACCGAGCAGGCGTTCGAGCACGGCTTTTTCCACGCCACGCTCGACTCCCGGCGCGTGCGCGTGAGCATCGAGTCGGACACGCTGGGGCGTCTCGTGCTGGCGGAATTTTCGATCATGTCGAGTCTGTCGACCGGCGAGCGCGAGTTCTTCGTGCATGGCGCAAGCGCGCTGTTCGACCAGGATTACGGTCGCCTTGCCGAGATTCATCGCGATGCCGGGCACGTGCCGCACGACACGCGGGCGGAAATGCTCGAAGCCGAATTGCGCACGCGCGCCGAAGCGCATTTCGCGGCCGCGCCGGAAGACCGGTCGGCGGGGTCGCTGTTTCATCATCTGCTGCATGCGGTGCAGCCGTTCGAAGGCGCCGTGCCGGGGCGGCTCGCCAGTGCGCAACGCTCGTTCCAGCAGGCGGAAATGCTGGCGCGCGCGCTGCATCCGGGCGTCGATACGTGGAATATCACGCGGGGCGTGCTGACGGGTATCGCGCGGCGCGATCTCGATCATCGCGGCTGGATCAAGCGTCTGTCGCGTGAGTTGCCGCATCTCGCGCATATGCTGCCGCGCGTGCCGCAACTGGCGGTGCGTTATCTCCAGCATGAGCATGATCGCGCGCGTACGCCGCGGCAGAGTGCTGAACTGATGGCGGATATCGGTCGTGAATACCGGCGCACGCGGGTTTTGCTGTGGGCGTGCGCGGTTTGCGGCGGGGTGCTGGGGGCGGGGACGGTTTTGTTGATGTGGTGAGGTGGACGGGCTGCAAGGCGTGGACGCCTGTGCAACACAGACGCAGACGCCGATGCCTACGCGACGCGGGCGCGGGCGCCTATGCCTATGCTCACCTGTACACCCACACCGATTGCAGCTTCGAACAAGACACGCTTCGTGTACCTCGACAAGATGGCGGTTTTTCCACACCACCTCTTCCGATGCTCGCTTCGTCAATCGCCGCGCTGTTCGTCGTGTTGTGGTCGACCGGTTTCGTGGTCGCCCGCGCGATCACGCCCTACGCCGATCCCAATCTCTTTCTGCTCGCGCGCTTCGGCGGCACGGCGACGATCTTCGCACTCGTCGCGCTCGGCGCTCGCGCCGCATGGCCGAGCGGGCGTGACCTCGGCAAGCACCTGCTGGCGGGCGCGTTGCTGCAAGGCGTTTATCTCGGCGCCGGCTATTGGGCCGTGGCGCAAGGACTCAGCGCCGGCGTGATGGCCTTGCTCGGCGCGCTGCAACCGCTCGCCACCGCCGCCGTCGCGGCGCCGCTGTTCGGCGAGCGCCTGTCGCGGCGTGGCTGGGCCGGCATGGCGCTCGGCCTGGCCGGCGTCGCGCTGGTGCTCGAACCGAAGCTGGCATCCGCCGCTGTGCCCGCGTCGCATGGCAACGCGCCATCCTGGCTGGTCGTGCTGATTTCAGTCGTCGCGGTCGGCGCGATTACAGCGGGTACGTTGTTTCAGAAGACGTCGCTGGCCAAGGCCGATATCCGCAGCGCAAGCGCGGTGCAGAATTTCGGCGCGGCGCTCGTCGCGGGTCTGCTGGCGCTCGTCCTCGGCGAGCATCGCTGGATCGCTTCGAGTACGGTGTGGGCGTCGTTGGCGTGGGGGATCGTCATGCTGTCCGGTATCGGCGTCACGTTGCTGGTGTGGATGGTCCGGCGCGGCGACGCGGCACGCGCCACCGCGCTGATGTTTCTCGCCCCGCCGCTCGCCGCGCTCGAAGGGTATATCGGCTTCGGCGAGACGTTGCTGCCGGTGCAGATTGCAGGGTTCGGCGTGGCGTTGGTGGGGGTGTTGCTGGCGCGCTCGTGAGTGTGGCGGCAGCGAGGGTGATCGTGGCCGGCAAAGGCGCAACGAATCAATCCGCCGTGTCCGCCGCGGCCGGCACCTTCGCGCGCGCCTTGCCGCCCGGCAGCGGCGACCACGCCGGGCGACTCTTGCGCTCGGAGTCCACCACGACGATATAGCGGCCCGCCCACGGCGTGACCTCGCGATCGCTCTTCAACACCCACAGCGATTTGCCCGATTCGACCAACGCGACATAGCCGGCGTCCAGAATGCCGTAGTGATCGAGAAAGGTATTCAACGACGCGGGAATCCGCACGCAGCCCTTCGAGTGGCGAATGCCGAGCACCTGCTCGAGGCGATCGGGGTCGGTGGCGTGCATCTGGAAGCGCATCTGCGAGATGCCGCCTTTGCCCCAGCCTCGTTCGCCTTGCGCCCAGCCCAGGTCGAAGATCCGCATGTCGCGTTTGCCGTAGCCGCGGATATGGTTTTCGTTCTGCGTGCCCTCGGAACGGAAATCCATATTGGCGGGCGTATGTTCGAACACGCCGAGCGGCGTGATGAAGTGGTCGTACTCGCCCGGCCGGCCGGTGGAAACCGGCGACGCACCGATCATCTGCCAGGTGTCGGCCGGCGCGGCGCGAAAGTAGATGAACAACGCCTGCACGTTGGCGCTGCGATCGACCATCACGACGTATTGGCCCGATAGATTGCCCAGTGCGTGTTCGGCGAGCGTCGTTTGCAGACGCTCGGCGTAGGCGCGCTGTTCCGTGGCCGGTACTTTTAACCGGCGCGTGACGTCTTTCGTGAACATGTCACGCAGCAATAATGCGCGATGCGGGTCGACCACGCCGGCTGCGTCGGGTGTGGCGACGGTGGATGCCGACGCCGGCGCCGATGCAGAAGGCCCATCCGACTTAGATGGCGCGACAGACACCTCCGCGGAAGCCCCCGCAGAAGCCGCCAACGCCACGCTACACGACAGCGCACACAACCCAGCCCCCAACGCGCGTGTCAAACGACGGAAAGAACGACCCGCGCAACTCGCGCGCGAAACGGAAAAGAAAACCGGCATACCCATCACTTCTATTACTTCGTGCCGACGCTCCATCGATACAGAGGTCAAGCGATCGGAAACAGGCTGGCCAGGCCGATTGGAGTAGTTCATCGCGTGTTTGAGCAAACCTGATTATTATTGACAGCTCGCCGGCTCATGCGGCGCTCGGAACGAGAATGTTACTTAGCGCATTGCGATCTGTCGATCCTGTCTCGCGAGCCGACCCGCCAGCCACTTTCTCCGGCGCGCAAGCGCCAAAGCTTCAACATTGCGCAATCGCGCGAGGGAGCAGCAAAGCATCATGACGCAACAGGATCCAGTCGCACGTCAAGCCGGCATCGCCGCGGAAATGCACATGGGCACCGAGTTCGACGCCGTGCGGGAGATCGAGCGCCGGGTCGCTTTTCTGGCGAACTATCTGCGCGGCAGCGGCCTGAAGACCTACGTACTCGGTATCAGCGGCGGCGTCGACTCGACCACGGCGGGACGGCTTGCGCAACTCGCGGTCGAACGGCTGCGCGCCGACCATTACGACGCGCGCTTCGTCGCGGTCCGCCTGCCCTACGGCGAGCAGAAAGACGAGGCCGATGCCCAGCAAGCGTTGCGCTTTATCCGCGCGGATGAAAATCTCGCTATCGACATCAAGCCCGCCGCCGACGCCATGCTGACCGCGCTGCATCACAGCGGCGTGCCGTTCGCGGACGATTCGCAACAGGATTTCGTGCACGGCAATATCAAGGCGCGGCAGCGCATGATCGCCCAATACGCGGTGGCCAGCGCACGCGCGGGCGTGGTGATCGGCACGGATCACGCGGCCGAATCGCTCATGGGCTTCTTCACCAAGTTCGGCGATGGCGGCGCCGACGTGCTGCCGCTTGCCGGCCTGAACAAGCGTCGCGTGCGCGCGGTGGCCAAAGCGCTGGGCGCACCCGAGACCTTAGCGCACAAAGTGCCGACCGCCGACCTCGAAATGTTGCGTCCGCAACGGCCTGACGAAGACGCCTACGGCATCCCGTACGACGACATTGACGACTTTCTGGAAGGCAAGCCCGTAAGCGATGCGGCACGTCGCGTCATCTTGCGTTTCTACGAGGCCACCCGTCACAAGCGGGCGTTGCCGTACACGCCGTTCGACTGGCCGGCGCCGGCAAGCGGGGAATGAAACAGGGAAGTTAGCGAACGAAGGACGGTGGACGACAGACGGTAGGCGGCGGAGTGCACGGCGCGGAGAGCGGGAGAACATGCACGCGCCCGTCTCACCACCGGCCGCAAACCAGGCCAAGGAAAAACCGCTACGACGCTACGCGCGCGACGTCGACAAAACTGCGTCAACTACGTGAAGCAGCTCAGTGAGCGGCCGGCGGTTCATCGCCGAACAGATCGGCGCTCGCCTCGAGTGTCTGACCGTGCAACTGCTTGCCGTGAATCTCGCGCGCGATCACGTCGCCCACATACGGCACTTCCGCATTCAGTTCGACCGTGGCGTACGCGCTGGGCTTGCCGGCGTCGACCACTTCGATATGCTTCGCGTAATGCCCGAGCTCGCGTTTGAGGAATTCCCGCACCTCTTCGGCGCTACAGGATTCCGCAATGTTGCGCACGATCAGGTTCATGCGGCCTATCCTCGGCGCGCGCCGCGACCGGAATCACGATCCGCGCTTTGCACGCGCACGGGGCGCAGCGCTGCGCGTTGCTTCGCCTGCGCGGCCGCGAGTTCGCGGATCAACGCGGCGCCGGCGGCACCCAATGCAGCCAATGACAAATAGAAGGCAATCATTTAAATCTCCCCAGCGAAATTCGTCCTATTTTCAGCATAGTCAGAATCGACCACAAAAGCGATGCGACACAGTGTCGTCAAAGATGAACTTTTAAAGACCTGCCTGAATGCACTGTACCTGAATAAGGTCGGTCAAAAATAGCAAAACAGCGGTTCATTTAACGATTCAAGCCCGGTCATGCGACCAACGTCACACGTCGGTTGCAAAAACCGGGCCTCGATATGCAGTGCCGCAGCATCCTGCCGGGGGACGTGCGCAACGCGCGGGCTGATCGCGGGGATCCGATCAGTCCGCTGCTTGCACGTTGGCGGCGCTCACCCACCACGCATTCTTGCCGTGCGGCTGCTGAACCAGCACCGCCGTCGGATCGTCGACGCCGTCGTCCGCAACTTCGCACACCGCGAGACCGTCGGGCAGATGCTTGACCTCGCCGGCTTCCTGGAACAGCGCGACCCGTTGCGCGCTCAACGGTCGCAGTTGCTTGTACACGTCGAAGCTGATGGCGGCGGGCACGTCGCCGCGAATCCGCAACGCGTCGGCTTTACCGCACAGCACGGGCTCGGCGGCGAATGCGACGGCGCTGCCGAACAGACAGCCGAAAGCAAGCGCCGCGGCGGCAAGACGTGAATGGTTCATGGTGACTCTCCGGAAAAAAATGTGGGCCAGCGCGCCGCCCTCGACTAACGAAGCGGCGCGATTCAATACGCGTGGATGAACGAAACCGATGCCGCGCGCGAAGGCGCACGGTCTCACGGCGGACTGTCGTGCCCGGCGCCGCGCTCAGCGCTTTCGCCGGTCGCGACGTCGAGTCGGCTGATGTCGCAAGACGTTTGACTGAAACCCGAATAAACCACCGACCAATTGCCGACGATCGCAGCCTGCGCCTCGGCGAGGCTCAATTTGCCCTCGCACACGCAATGCTTGAGCATGACCGCCGCGCGCGCCTTGCGGCGCTCGCCCTGCTGGCCTGCCCACGGCAGAAGATCGAGATTGGCGGTCGCGTTCGGCGAACCGCCCAACACGACAGGCACGCGCCGGTCGATAGCGAACGCCGCGCCCTTATCGGACTCGATGCCGCGTTCGGCGAGCAAGCGATTCTTGTGCGCCATCAGTTCGCCGAACGGCGGCGCCACGGTGTCCGCGTAACCGGTCCGGCAAATCGTCTCGCCGACGGATTGCTGCGTGACGCGTTCGTCGAGCATGCCGGCCTCTTGCGCGCGGGCCTCGCCCATACGCACCGCGAGTGCCACGGTGAAGCCGAGCAGCAACACCACGCGCGCCCTGCCGCGCGAACGCGCCAAGCCGCAACGGTGCGTTAGCACCGGCGTAACTGCCTCTTCGTAAGTACCGCGGGTCGGGTCGCTGGAATGGTAAGAGCGACGCCCGTTTGCAATGCCTGCGTTCATCGGTCGGCGCGCCGGCAGCGGCACGCAATAGTTCAATTCGCGGACCAATTAGAACACATTCAAAATGCTTACGTAACACTCCGTGCCTCACGCTTGTCCGTGGACAAGCGTGAGGGTCCGTTCGCTCATGTCATTTCGCGTCACCCCACCGCTTACTTCGCCACGCGAGCCTGCAAGGCGCGAATCCGCGTGAGCGCCTGCGTGTTCGACGCCGTCGTGTCGTACATCTTCGCGAGATCCGCCTTCAGCGCGGTGCGCGATGCGCCGTCGAGATACACCATATGCCCGGACGGATAGAAGCGCGCCGACAGGTTCTGCCGGACCTGCGCGCTGAGCAACGGCATTTGCTGCAGATCGAGCACGGTCTGATAGAACGGCGTGACGAAATCGTAGAAGCCGTTCGCCGACAGCACCTTGAGATCGGGATTGAGCGCCATCACGGCGGCGAGATCGCCGGCGGTGTAGAGAATGACGTTGCCCTTCGCGTCTTTGCCCTTCTGCGCGCCGGTCGGATCGATGTGGCTGAAATCCCAATACTGGAACGCCTGATCGTTCAGATCGGTGAACGACGAATTCGACGTGTACTTCAACTGCTCGTTCAGATACACGTTCCACATCGTCGTATAAACGCCGGTGACCGCCGTCATGGTCGGATCGTTGCCGCCGGAGTTCGGGTCGATCTTGCCGGCAATCCCCGTTTCGATCGCCGTCACGCGGCCGTCATACTCGCCGAGCGCGAGCCCTTGCGACTTCAGCAAGCTGGTCAGGAACAGCGAATTGCCACGGCTGTCGTACGACGCGATATCCAGGCTCCACGCAAGCAGGGTCGCTTTGTCGATGCCGGTGTATTCGCTCAGTTTCTCGACCGTCGCGGAATCGGTGGTCGGAAATTTGCGTAGCGCGGCCAGATAGTCGGTGCGCGCGAATTGCGCCACCTCTTCGGCAAACGTGCCGAGATCCGTGGGCCGTGGCGCGATGCCGAGTTTCTTGTGATACCACGCGTCCGCCGCCGCGGTGGGCAGCGCGCCGACCGGATTGCCGGACTGCGTGTAATCGAGAATCGACGATTGCAGCGTAATGCCGTTCAGATCGACGCCGTCTTCGTGCAGTCGGTAGGCCAGCACGCAACTGCGTGCCGTGCCGTACGACTCGCCGTACAGGTACTTCGGCGAATTCCAGCGGTTGTTCTTGGTCAGAAAACGCTTGATGAACTGCTTGAGCGAATCCGCGTCCTGGTCGACGCCCCAGAAGGCGCGATTGGTCTTCGGTGCAATGGCCGCCGAGTAGCCGGTGCCGACCGGATTGATGAAGACGAGGTCGCTCTTGTCGAGCAGGCTGTCCGGGTTGTCTTCCATTGCGTACGGCGCGGGCGGCGTGAAGCTCGGCATCGCGGTCTTGATGCGGCGCGGCGCGAACGAGCCCAGCAGCACGAACACCGAAGACGACCCCGGACCGCCGTTATAGAAGAACGTGACCGGGCGGGTTTCTTCCTTCTGGTTATCTTGCGTGAAGGCCACGTAGAACAGACTGGCCTCGGGCAGCGAACTGCTCGGGTCGACGATGACGAGGTGACCCGCGGTCGCCGTGTAATCGATCTTGTGCCCGCCGATCGAGATCGAGTGATGAGTGACCGCGGCGGTCTCGGCGGTGTTGGTAATGGAATCGTCCGGCCCATTGCCGTAGGCAACCGGATCGAAGAACGGCTGATCGCCGCCCTTGTGCGCTGCGCCAGCGGCCCCGGCTGCGGCCGAAGCATGCGCATTGTGCGACGACTGCGGACTAACGGAAGCTGACTCGGTGTTCGTCATGATCGCTCCATGGGTACGTTCACGTCTGGTTGGCCGTATCTGCCAACCAGACTATAGTGCGGCGGCTACCTTCTGACCATTGGGACTGCCGAGTCCCGTGCAGGCGTCCCAGCCCACCGACGCCTCGTAACTCCCGTTGTTGCCTTGCGTGATGTCGTTGCACACGCCGGCCGCCTTGTACAGCTTGGGGTTGATAAAGCCGACCGGCTGGCCTTTCGCCGCGTTGATCCGCGCGATCAGCGCCGCCCACAGCGGAGCGACCGCGCTGGTGCCGCCGACCACCGTCTGCGTACCGTCGATCAGCACGCTGTAGCCGGTCACCGGCGAGGCGTCGCCCGCCACGTCCGGGACGCCGCGCCCGCTGAGCGGCATCTTGACGCCCTTGGCCGAGGTGGACGACAAACCCTGTTGCCACACCGGCACCGGGAAGGCCCGGCTCACGCCGCCGCCGGTCGCGCCGCCTTGCGAGCCGTCGTTCCAGACCACCTCGTGGGTGATCGACGTACCCGACGCGGTCAGATTCGTGCCGCCGCAGGCCAGCACATACGGACTCGACGACGGAAAGTCGACCTCATTGCCACTGCTCACGCCGTCGCTCGACCCGCTGTCGCCCGAGGCCACACAGACCGTCACGCCGAGCGCGGCGGCAGACTGTAGTGCGCTGTTGAAGGCCTGCAACGACTGGCTGGTCCAGTTCGATTCCGGGCCGCCCCAACTGATCGAAATCACCGACGGCTTGTTGGTCGTGTCGTGGATCGCGCGGCTCACCGCGTCGATGAAACCGGCGTCGCTGTTCTGCGTGAAATACACCGCGACCGTCGCGCCTGGCGCGATCGAGCCGACGATCTCGACGTCGAGCGTGACTTCGCCGTCCGGACCGGACGGGTCGCCGCTCGGCTGATTGCTGCCCTGGTCGACGCCGACCGATTTCACCGTGGGCGAACCGACGCCGAGACTCGCGAAATACGATTTGAGGTCGGACGTGTTGTAGCCGCCGCCGAGTTCGACGATGCCCACGCACTGCCCGCTGCCGTCGCCCTGCGGATACTGATAGAGCGCCGCGATCTGCGGCGGCGTGAACGACACCTGATGCCCCTTCGCGGGCTGGAACGGCGGCCGGATGCGGAAGTGCGGCCGCGCCGGCGGCCGGTTGTCGAGCCCGAGCACCGCTTCGACCACGCCGTGCAGGTCGTCCGGCACGCTGATCGTGCCGGTGCGGCCGCGGAACTGCCCGGTGGTGTGATGTTCGTAGTGCTCCAGCTTGACCGCGAACGCGCTCTGGAATTGCGCAATCGTGCCGCTCAACAGGACCGAGCGTGCGGCAGGATCTTCACGCACCACCGTCAAACCGTGCGCGGCGGCGAATGTCTTGACCTTTGCGAGGTCCTCCGGCGCGGCGCCATAGTCTTTGGCAAACGCCTCGCGCGACAGCGGTTTGACGCCAGGGTCGCCCGCTTCGATACGGCTCATCAACGCATTGAACTGCGCCTGCTGCTGACGGCGCACCATCACGAACACTTCGATCCGCTCCGACGGATCGCATTGCCCCACGACTTTCGAACCTTCCTCTGCCTTTCGCTCGCTGCCTGGCAGCGGGTGCTTATTGACCATGGTGTCGACTCTCCTGTTGGCGTGACGGCGCGGACCGCAAAGCGGACCTGACGCGCCGCACGCGTCGCTACAAACTCATTGCCGGACGAGACGGGCTCGCGCGGCACCGTGCTGATTCGAGGACTTCGCCAAACCGTCCGACCAATGCATTCGACCACAGTTCCGGCGCGCGCGGCAGTTAGCCGAATGGCTAACGTCGCGCTGCATCAATGCGCATGACCGACGGCCCGCGCTATGATGCTGCTGCGGCAATCCAGCCGTTACATTGCCTCGCGCGCCACCCGCGCGCACGATCAAAGAATCAGAGGAACCCCATGTCAATTTCGATGTATCAAGCATCCCTGCCCGTGCTGATTCGCGGCCTGACGAACCTGCAAGTCATCCTGGGCAAAGCTCAGGCGCACGCGGCGGAAAAGCAGATCGAGCCGTCGGTGTTCACGAACGCGCGCCTCGCGCCGGACATGCTGCCGCTGGTGCGCCAGGTGTATATCGCGAGCGACACGGCGAAGGGATGCGCCGCGCGTCTGGCCGGCGTCGAAGCGCCGAAGTATGAAGACGTCGAACTGAGTTTCGACGACCTGCATGCCCGCCTTCAAAAGACGATTGATTATCTGAAGGAATTCAATGCAGAACAGATCGACGGTTCGGAAGCGCGCGAGATCACACTGAAAATGCGCACCGGCCCGATCGAGTTCACGGGCCTGTCTTATCTGCTGGGGTTCGTGCTGCCGAATTTCTTTTTCCACGTCACGACGGCGTACGACATCTTGCGTCACAACGGCGTCGAACTCGGCAAGCTCGATTATCTGGGCGGGATCAAGTAACGCTTAAACACGCGGCTGGAACGCGATGATGGCCATGCCGGCCAACGTGAACGCGACACCCGCCAGGTCCCACGGCGTGGGCCGCACTTTGTCCACGCCCCATAGCCATAAGATCGCCACCGCCACATACACACCGCCGTAAGCCGCATACACGCGGCCCGCGGCGGTGCCGTGCAAGGTCAGCAGCCATGCGAACAGCGCGAGGCTGAGCGCGCCGGGCACCAGCAGCCAGATCGAACCGCCCTCCTTCAGCCAGCGCCACGGCAGATAGCAACCGACAATTTCAGCAACGGCGGTCACGGCATACAGCAGGAAAGTTTTCATCGAAGGTGATCAGCGAATGAGCGTGAACCGCATCCCCGTGCGCGGTTCTCTATCGGCTGTATTAACACAATCAGTTGGCATGCGGGCACGCTGCATGCGAGAGTCCTGCTGTCCCTTACTGACCGTCATCCATTATGAGCACCGAGTCTCCCTGTATCGACATCTGCAAGTTCGACAGCAAAACCGGCTTATGCATTGGCTGTTTGCGCACGCGCGACGAGTGTAAAAGCTGGAAGAAGATGAAAGACAAGCATCGCAGGAAAATTATCGAAGACCGATCGCGCCGCGAGCATAAGCTGAATAAATAGACGCAACGGCCAGGCGCGCCGCGTTGGAAATCTGGCGCAGCGGCGGCCCACAGCGCCACTGCCGCGCCGCCTTGACTCATCGAGCCAACTCAAACCACCTCAATCCAGCGAAAGCCGCAGCGCGAAACCAATCAGCGCCGCCGAAAACGTCCAGCGCTGCAAAGTCTGCGCGAGCGGATGCGCCCGCATCCAGCCGGCAATGCGCGCCGCGCCGACCGCGAACGACACGTCGAAGCACGCGCCGACCGCGAGCAGCACCAGACCCAGTTCGACCATCTGCAACGCCACCGGCCCCGCCTCCGGGCGCACGAATTGCGGCAGCAGCACGGAACAGAACAACAGCGCTTTCGGGTTCAGCAGATTGGTCAGCAAGCCCTTCACGAACGACGCCCGCAACGGCTGCGGCTCCGCGCTCGCAACGGCTGCCGCGGCGCCCGCTTCGGGCAGCGCAAACACCGGTGAACGGAAAATCTGAATCCCGACCCACGCCAGATACACCGCGCCGCCATAACGCACCACGTCGTACAACCAGGGCGCGTTGCGCAACAGCGCGGCCACTCCGCAGGCCGACAGCGTGACGTGCGTCGCACGCGCCAGACCCAGGCCGCCGGCAGCCGCGAAACCGCTGCGTACGCCGCGTCCGATACTGGTTTGCAGGACCAGCGCCATGTCCGGTCCCGGTACGGCGTAGACGACGAACAGCGCAGCGATATAGACGACCAACAGGTGTGCGGAAATCATAGAAACCTCTTGTTTTAAGGGCTCTATCTTGCCGCTGCCGACGGAGGGTTTGCTGGCGAATTGCCGGGCCGCTCACCTCAAAATTAGAGGAATACGCTAATATTTGCCCTCTCCGACACGATTCGCCCTAAACCCTTCGCGAGCGCCCAAAATCATGACAACCGACCTCGATAAAACCGACCGTGCGATCCTGGCCGCGCTGCAGAAAGACGGCCGCATGTCGAACGCGCGCCTGGCCGATCTGGTGGGGTTGAGCGAAACGCCTTGCGCGCGTCGGCTGAAACGCCTCGAACACGACGGCTATATCGACGAGTACCGCGCGGTGCTGTCGCGTTCCGCACTCGGCCTCGGCGTGATGGCGTTCGTCCATGTGCGCTTCGCGGTGCACGACCGCGCGCTCGCAACCCGCTTCGAGCGCGAGGTGCAGGCGATTCCCCGCATCCTGTCGTGTCACAACGTGTCGGGCAGCGCCGACTACATCCTGCAGGTGGTAGCACGCGATCTCGACGATTACGGCACCTTCATGCGCGACGAGATGCGCAGTTTGCCGGGCGTGACGTCGGTGGAATCGGCCTTGTCGTTGCGCGAAGTGAAGGCCAACGGCGGGCTGCCGCTGTTCTGAACGCGAACCGCGGATCGTGGCATAGTCACGCCTTTGATGCGGCGTGAGCCGCCTGAACGAGCACGGAGTTTTCATGGAACACGACAAGGCGCGAGCCGAAGAAGCCGCCGCGATGGAACGCGTTTTGACCGCAACCCAACGGGTCAAGACGGCGTTCACGTCGCTGCAATCGCAATTTCCGCCGGCAGGTAGCGGCCAGCCGTCGCAATTCGCGCTGACCACGTTCGACGCCGCGCTGCAGGAACTCGAGGACGCCCAGGCCGCGTTCGACGAACTGCTGGGCGACCTGCTCGACGGCAATCGTTGAGGTGAGTTGAGTGGGCTCGAGCCGCCCCCTCAAAAAACAATATTGGTCCGCAACCCGACGACCGCCTCATTGCCCACGCGCTGCGCCGGATTCAGCGGATCCGGCACGCCGCCCGCCGGCCGGAACACGTACTGGAAGTCCGCCTGCACCAGCCACCAAGGCGCGACCTGATACTGATACGTGGCCTCGACCACCGTCTCCGCACTTCGCGACGGATAACCCGGCGTGCCCAGCGCCGCGGTATCGCTCGCGAGACCTTGCGCGTGCGAGCCGATCTTCGCGTAGCCGACCGCCAATCCGGCGACATCGTTGTCACGTCCCTTGAACGGCGCCTTGAGCGTTACGCCCGCATTCACGCCGAGGTCCACCAGATTGCGATCGCCCGGCGCGCCCATGATCCGCGCAAACACGCCTACCGATTGCGGGCTGTCGCCGCCGCGCTGCCAGACAGTCTGATCGGCGACCGCATAGAAGCTGTAATCGCCCCGATGGTTCGCCGCCACACCGCTGCTCGCCGGATTCGCGAGTGAGAGCCCGGTATTGTCGAAACGCTGGTCGGCGAAATGCTGCGTGTTGTACCAGAAGCCGAGCTTGTAGTTTCCCGCCAAGCCGCCTGACGCTGCGCCCGAGCCACTCGCCGGCGGCTGATTGATCGCGTACTGCACTTCGCCGATGAACAACGCGCCGCCGCGCAGATTGAAATTCGTGCCGTGACGGTTTTGCTGCTGCGGATCGCCGACGTCGCTACCGGCCGGATTGCCATTGAACACGCCGGCCAGCACGGTCCATGCATCCGAGGGTTTGGCGCGCACACGCACCCCGAGCGACGCCAACGGATACGCCGGCCCACCTGCGGGCAAATCGATCGACGGCAACACCGGCCAGCCGAACGTTGCGTTGACGAAGGGCGTGGCGAACTGGCTCACCATGAATTCCTGGTCGAGACTTTGCTGCCCGACCTTCACGTCGACCTTGCCGCCGATCAACGATTGCTGATACCAGAGCTCCCACAACCGCGTGGTGCTATCCGCTTCGATGCCGCTCGCGCTTTGCAGCGTCTGCAGATTGCGCGTGCTGAGATTGCTGCCGTGAATCTGCAAGCCCGACACGTTGAAGGTGCCGCCCGGCAGGCCGAGCGCTTTGTCCGTATCGACGACGAGGCCGAACTGGGTCAAACCGTCGTACGCGCCGCCGCGTTTCGTGCCGCCGCTCAGGTTGTTCAGATACTCGCTGGTTTCCTGCAGGCTGAAGGTCACACCGTAATTGCCGAGCCACGGACGCAAGCCGCCCATGTCGCCGAGCAGCGTGGAGCGCTCCCACAAACCAGCCGGTGCGGCCGGTGTCGGCTCCGCTGTCTGCGCCAACACCGAAGGCACGATCCCAACCGACAACAGCAACGTGAGTCCAACCGGAACCCCGGCCTTCCATCGCCCTGCTTTATCCGACTTGGCGGCGTCGAGTTCCGCCGCACCAAACCGCACATTGCGCGCACAGCGCGCCACCCCATCCACCGACGACATTTTGACGAACATAAGCTCACTCCCATCGAGCCTGGCTTGAACCGGGCGATGTAAAGACGTGACCGTCCCTCGCAAGCGACGTTGCGATAGCGATCAAAAGAGGGAGCGTGCTGCTGACTGACCGGCGAGAACCGGTCACTGAAGAAGCGCGCTAACCCGAACGGAGCGAGTTAGCGGCGAAGGAACGAACCTGCTGCTAACCCGCGGATACTGCGCCGGCGTAGACCGGCGTCGGACTTCCACTACTAGAGCATGTGTCCACGAGGGACTCCATTTGACGAGACGGGCGGATTGTATTCGGCACGTTTGGAAAATCGCAAGTAAAAACCGCGTAAAGGTCGCGTAAAAGATATCGCACTCCGAATCCTCGTAATGAACGCGCGCGAGCACGGACCTGAGCGCATGGAACACGGCCCCGGATTCCTTCATCGGCCTTCCCTTCCTGTCGCTTCTGAAAGACTTCATGGCCTCTTTGCAACACGTCGCGCGCTATTCGCCGGGCGGTCAAAGAATATTTGCTTCGCTTAACGAAGCATGTTGACTTCTGCTTGCGGGAGTGCATAAAATTCGCCCGTCTTCACAAACGGGGCCCATGCCTTGGACTCAAGCAGTAGTCGATCTTCGAACAGTTTCACTGCCTGACCGGCACGACGCCCGCGCTCTCTTTTCTCAGCCGCCGTCTTGCCAGCAGGCAGACGGTGCGCGCCGTAGCAACCCTCTCCGTGCACCTTATTAACTAGCGCCATTCGGGCGCGGCGTGCTTTCGCACCTCCGCATTCCGTCTGGCACCGCGTCGCGAGCCCCGGCTCGCGGCCTCGCTGGCTCACGCCGGTTCGAATCGTTCGTTTGGTTCGAATCGCGGCGTGACCCGGCGTGGCTAAACACGTGGGTATCGAGTGCAGCAGGTATCCAGTCGTCCGCGACTAGCCGTCCGCAACTAGCCGTCCGCACCGATACACACCGCAGATAAGGAGCCGCCATGCCGGACAGTGACAGTTATCCCATATGCCGACCCATCGCCATTCAAGTTTCCTTTTGCCTATGGAAAGCAGGTAGACGTATGCCGCCGCGCGCCTAGCGCCGCCGCTCCGTGTCTGCCGGCTTTCCGCACACCGCGTAAAGCCCGCGTCAATGCCACGTCAGACATTACGCACGGAGAAAAAACATGTACATCGCTATCCTCGTTCCGACGCTGCAACAAACGCACATTCACAGCGACGCGGCCCTCGCGCTGCATAGCATCAAGCCGCACTGGCTCGTCGTGTTCTGGCATCGCGTCAAAGCGCTGGCGTCTCACGCCGCGACGTTCTCAGTTTCGTAATCGATTCACCCCTGTCAGCAGCACGCCTTCGCGATCCGCATGTTCGGCAGTCGTTCGACGACTGACGCCCAGCGGATCCTGAAGGCGCGCCGCATCCGCTCAACCAGTCAACCCAATCAGGCGGCACCCCATGTCCACTCCCATCAACGTCTCACCACCACGCAGCGCGGTTCTCGACGAGGCCCACATTGGCGATATCAAAGGCGCGCTGGGCACCATCGCTCATCACGACACCGCACCGCGCAACACCTGGTGGGCGCGTTTCCGCACGCTGCTCGCGATTCTCGGCCCCGGTCTCATCGTGATGGTCGGCGATAACGACGCCGGTGCCTTCGGCACCTACACGCAAGCGGGCCAGAACTACGGCACCACCTTGCTGTGGACCATGCTGCTGCTCGTGCCGGTGCTGTTCGTCAATCAGGAAATGGTGCTGCGTCTGGGCGCCGTGACCGGCGTCGGCCATGCACGGCTGATCTTCGAGCGCTTCGGCAAGTTCTGGGGCGCGTTCAGTGTGGTCGATCTGTTCATTCTGAATGCGCTGACGATCGTGACCGAGTTCATCGGCATTACCTTCGTGCTGGATTTTTTCGGCATCCCGAAGGTGGCCGGCGTGTGCATTGCCGCGGCGGTAACGATGGCCGCGGTCAGTACCGGCAACTTCCGGCGCTTCGAACGCTTCGCGGTAGTGCTATGTCTGCTGAGCCTGCTGCTGGTGCCGGTGCTGGTGTCGATTCATCCGCCGGTCAGTCAGATGGCGCACGACTTCTTCATTCCGAACTGGCCCGCTCATTCGAAACTCAGCGACGTGATGCTGCTCGTGATCGGCATTGTCGGCACGACCGTCGCGCCTTGGCAGTTGTTCTTCCAGCAGAGCTACATTGTCGACAAGCGCATCACGCCGCGCTTCATGAAGTATGAAAAAGCGGATCTGTGGATAGGTATCGTCTTCGTGATGATCGGCGCCGTGGCGATGATTTCTTTCTGCGCGGCGCTGTATGCCGGCAAGCCGGAATTCGGCAATTTCACGGATGCGGGCGGCGTGCTCGCCGGCCTCGAGAGATACGCCGGACGCACCCCCGCCGTGCTGTTCGCGATTGCGTTGCTCGACGCGTGCATCATCGGCGCGGCGGCGGTGTCGTTGTCGACCGCTTATGCGATCGGCGACGTGTTCAAGATTCGTCACTCGCTGCATCGCGGCGTGTCGGACGCGAAGGGCTTCTACCTGGTCTACTTCGGCATCATTGCGGCGGCCGCGACCCTGGTGCTGATTCCCGGCAGCCCGCTCGGCCTGCTGACGGAAGCGGTGCAAACGCTCGCGGGCGTGCTGCTGCCGAGCGCGACCGTGTTCCTGCTGCTGTTGTGCAACGACCGCGCGGTCCTCGGCCCGTGGGTGAACTCGAAGAAACTCAACTTCTTCACCGGCGCGGTGGTCTGGGTACTCGTCATGCTCTCCATCATTCTGACGGCATCGGTCATGTACCCGGACATTACCGGCGAAACGATTATCGAAGTACTCGCCGGCGGCACGCTGATGGCGGCGGTCGGTTACGCGGCGACGCTGGTGGTGCGCAAGCGCCGGCTCGACTCCGCTAACGGCATGGCGCGCGAAACGGAGCCGACCTATGCGAAGGGTGCGCGCGACACGTGGCGCATGCCGCCGCTGGAAGATCTGCCGGCGCCGCAATTGACGATGTCCAAACGCGTGTGGATGGGTGTGCTGCGCGGTTACCTGATCGCGGCGGTCGCGCTAGTGATCGTGAAGGTCGTGCAGATGACGTTGCTGCACTGAGTGAAGTGTCGCCGGTTGCCGCGCTCGCGACTGTTCAGCGCGGGCGCGGCAACCGTATTGCGTGTGCGGCTACGCTGCGTTAATGCTGGTTCAATGCTGGTTCAATGCCGGTTACGGCGCGTCGGTTGAAACGGACGGCTCGCAGAGAATCGGAAAGTTGACCGAATTCGCGATGTAGCATTTTTCGTGAGCCGTGTGATGCAGATGCGTGGCCAGTTCCACATCGCCACCTGCCCGGATCACCACGTGCGGGCGCAACACGATCTGCGAGAAGCGGCCCTGCTGCGGATCGTCGAGCATGGTGCCTTCGGCGTCGTCGCGATAGTCGAGCACGATGATGCCGGCGTCCGAGCACAGGTGCAGATACCAGAGCTTGTGGCAGGCGCTGGCGGAGGCGACCAGCAGGTCCTCCGGATTCCAGCGCTCGGCGTCGCCGAGAAAGGCCGGGTCTGCCGAGCCGGGAATCGCCGGCTTGCCGCCTGAGGTGATCACATGATCGCGGCCGTAAGCGCGATATCCCGAGGTGCCGCTGCCGCGGTTGCCTGTCCACTGCACCGATACGTCGTATTTGTGCTCGCCATGCGCCATACCCTTCTCCTTCGTGGTTGAACCGGATTCGGTTGTCGGGACGTGCATTTTATAGGGGACTGTTGAGGAGCGGCGTGGCCGCCGGCGTTAAGCGCTAGCTTGGCGGAGTTGATCGGCCGGCGTTACGCACTAGCGTGGCGGCGCAACTCGGCCGGCAAGCCCCGGCGCGCGCGGGTCCGGATTCGCGTACAGGCTCGTGCCGTTGGCCCGCGCGGTGCTGAGATTGGGACCCGCTCCCCCGCCGCTAGTTGTACCCATCGCGGGCGCGGCGGGCGCTGTGCCCAAGCCCGGCGTTGGACCGGGACTGGCACTCGGACCAGGCCCCGGCGTCACGCCAAGTCCCGGGAGACCTGCGTTATTCGCGCCGCCCGACTGCGCGCCGCTCATGCCGACGTCACCACTATTGCCGCCCGACTGCGCATACGCCGCGCCGGCGACACCCACGACCAGTGCCGACATCAACACCGACACGGCGAACCTACCCGTTACGATCTTCATAGCCCACTCCGTTACTTCGTCGAACTGCTCTCACCCGCTGCGTCGCGCCTGACGCGACCGCTCAAAGAGTATGACGACGCAAAACCCGCTTTGTTCAGCGCCGCCGAATCAGCAATCGGCAGACGATGCGCGATAATCGGCGGCTTTCCTCACGGACCGCACCGATGACTGCCACCGCCTTCGCCCCCTTCCAGGACCTCGCGCAGACCCTGCTGCCGCACGCTGACGACGACAACGGCGACGGCTCGCACGACACCTCGCATCTGCAACGCGTCTGGAAAAACGCCGCGGCCATCCACGCGGAAGAAGGCGGCGACCCGCAGGTACTGTTCGCTGCGACGCTGCTGCACGACTGCGTCGCCGTCGAGAAGAACTCGCCGCTGCGTGCGCAGGCCTCGCGCCTGTCGGCCGAAAAAGCGGCACGCGTGCTGAAGTCGCTCGGCTGGACGGACGCGACCATTCAGGCCACCGCACACGCGATCGAGGCGCACAGTTTTTCAGCCGCCGTCACCCCGACCACGCTCGAAGCGAAAACGCTGCAGGACGCCGACCGCCTCGACGCGCTCGGCATGCTGGGCGTGGCGCGCTGCTTCTACGTCGCCGGACGGATGGGCCGCGCGTTATACGATCCGGCCGACCCGCACGCGGCGCACCGTCCGTTGGACGACACCCGCTACACGCTCGACCATTTCCACACCAAGCTGCTGAAACTGGCCTCCGGTTTTCAGACCGCGACCGGCACCCGTTTGGCCGGCATTCGCCACGCCCGTTTGCAGCGTTTTCTCAACGAATTCAGCGACGAAATCTGAATCTGTAACAACCCGGACAAAGCTGTACAAATCCTTACAAAGCCGCTTGCTGTTTGCGTACACCGCCGGCCTGGCTGCCGCGTTATTGCAGGCACCTACACGCGGAGTCCGCCATGAACAACAACCTTACTTCCACCCAGCCGCAGCGCAGCCGTATTCATCCGTTGGTCGCGGGGGCCGCGGTCGCCGTGATTCTCGCGAGCGCCACCGGCATCGCCGCAATGACGGGTCTGCTGCCCACCTCGCACGCCGTCACGGAACCGGCGACGCCCGCTACCGCGATCGGCGCGATCTCCGCGCAAACTGCGCCTGGCGTCAACGCACAGGTCACCGCCACGCAGCCGGCACAGGTACAGCAACCCACGCAACAAATCGCGCAGCAACCTATGCAACAAGCCGCACCGGTCCGCCCGCCGGTGCATCACACGCACCCGCGCCCACCTATGAGCGCGCCGACCTACGCGAACAATCAGGAATACCAGGCTCCGTATCCATCTTCGGCGCAGCGGCCGGTCGCCGATCCGTACGCGGGCGAAGTCGTCGCCATCAACACGGTGCAAGCGCCCGAGCCGACCACGGGCCTCGGCGCGCTGGGCGGCGCGGTGGCGGGCGGTCTCGTCGGCAATCAGATCGGCGGTGGACGCGGCAAGATCTTCACGACCATCGCGGGCGTGGTCGGCGGCGGACTGGCGGGCAACGGCATCGAGCATGCGGTGCGCAAGCAGACCTCTTATCAGGTGCAGGTGCGCATGCAGGACGGCAGCTACCGCAACTTCAACTATGAGACGCAACCGCCCGTGCAGATCGGCGAACGCGTGCGCGTCTCGGGCGATTCGCTGAGCGCTTCGTGAGCGTCCAGCCGGTTTGGCCAATTTGACCGGCCGGCTGTTGTCACCGATGGAATAAGAAGGCCGCCGTGCGCGTTATGATCAAGCGTTACCCGAGGACGCCCGATCGCGCACGATGGAGCACGCCTACCTTCACTTCCTGCATTCGCTCGCCGGGCATCCGCAATGGATGCTCGCGGTCGTCTTTCTCGCGGCCTTTCTGGAGGCCGTCGCCGTTATCGGCACCTTCATTCCTGGCAGCACCGCGATGTTTCTCGCCGGCGCGCTGACCGGCACCGGCTCGCTCAGTCTCGTCTGGGTCTTCGTCTGGGCGATCGCGGGCGCGATTGCCGGCGACGGCATGAGCTTCTGGCTCGGCGGCCGCTACAAGGACCGCATCGTCCGGTTCTGGCCGTTCTGCAAACATCCCGAAGTCCTCGAAACGGGCCACCGCTTCTTTCGCAAGCATGGCGCGAAGAGCGTCGTGCTGGCCCGCTTCGTCGGACCTTTGCGGGCCATCGTGCCGGTCGTGGCCGGCATGCTGGGCATGCCGCCGCTGCGCTTCTACGCCATGAACGTGCTGTCCGCGCTGCTGTGGGCGCCCGCCCATATCCTGCCGGGCGTGGTGTTCGGCGCGTCGGTGCTGCTGGCGGGCGCGGTGTCGTTCCGGCTCGTCGTGATTCTCGCGCTGCTGGTGGCCATCGTCTGGCTGAGCTTTCGCGTTGCCCGGTTTCTGCTCTCGCATGCGAATGCCTGGTCGAGCGCCGCGGGCCGCTCGATCGGCAGTTGGGCGTGCCGGCACCCGGGTCCGCTCGGGCGTTTCGCGCGCAAGATGCTCGACCCCGAGACGCCGGACGCCAGTACCCTCCTGCTCACCTCGCTGATCGTACTGGTGTCGGGCGCGCTGTTCTTCGGCGTGCTCGACGACGTGATCAGCGGCGACCCGCTGACGCAGGTCGATCTGTCGGTCTATCACTTTCTGCAGTCGGTTCGCACGCCGTGGGGCGACACTGTCCTCGCGAGTCTCGCGATGCTCGGCAGCGGGCTCACGCTGGCGGCGCTGATCGTCACGGTCGTTGTGTGGATGTTGCTGGAGCGGCGCTGGCGCACCATCGGCTACTGGCTCGCCGCGGTCGTGTTTTCCCAATTGCTGATCTACGCACTGCAATTCGCGATGCGCCGCGCGCCGCCCAACGAATTGATGTCCACCGCGTACGCGTTTCCGAGCAATCACGTGGCGGCGACGGTGATCGTCTACGGCTTCCTGGCCTTCCTGCTCGCGCGGCGGGTCGGCAAGCTGGAAGGCGTGTTCGTCGCGACCGTGAGCACGGTCGTGGTGATCGTGGTAGCGCTGGCGGGGCTGTACTTCGGCCGCTACTGGGTGTCCGACGCGATCGGCGGCGCGGCGCTCGCGTATGTGTGGGTCGCGATCGTCGCGCTAACCGCGATGTGGCGGCATCCGGAAGCCCCGCCGGCCCGTACGCTGATGCCGGTCGTGGTGCTGGCGGTCGTGCTGGTCAGCGTCGGCGTGCAACTGGGTGTCGCGATGCCCTCGCCGCGGCCCGACACCATGTTGCGGCGGCCACCCGTGCTGGTCACGCAGGCGCAATGGACGCTCTCGGCCTGGAAGCATCTGCCGTGCTACCGCTCGGACATGGGCGGCGATCACAAGGAGCCGCTCACGCTGCAGTGGCTGTCGAACGCCGAATCGATTCGCGGACAACTCCGCGCTCAAGGGTGGATCGAGGGCACGGACCTGTCCGCGCACAGCCTGCTCTCGCTCGCGTCGCCCAACGTCGCGGCGGTGTCGCTGCCGGTCTTGCCGAAGCTCAATAACGGCGTGCCGTCGTTGCTGGTCTTCATGCGCGCCGGCGACACCCGCGACGAACGCGACGTGCTGCGCTTCTGGCCGAGCGGTTACGCGGTCGAGAACGGCATCTCCGCAACGCCGCTATGGGTCGGCTCGTTCGCGCATGAGCGGCTGTCGCGGGCCTCGTGGCCGATCAACATCTTGCGGGTCGACCGCTCGGCCAGTGGGTTCGACCCCCACACGCGCGCCGGTGCGGCGCTCGGTGCGTCGATCCTGGCGAGGGTGATCTGCGACGGTGTGCCGGTCGCGCTGCTGGCTTCGCCGGTGGAATGAAACGCCGGTTGACAAAGCCGCGGAATGCGTAGCTATCCACATGACGCATGCACGCGCGCGTTCGCTGCTCCCGCGAAGAAAACGCTCTGTGTTCAAGGAGTTGGCGCGGTTGGCCAGGACTTGTCCACAAGGATATGAACATTTTCTGTGGATAAGATTCGCGAACGCGAAACGCGAGGCAACCCAACCTAACGCATCGCGTTCCTGCGCCCTTCGGCATTGGTGGCCACCGCAATCTCGTCGAGGTTCTGCGGATAGGGAAAATTGAGGCCGAGCAATTGACGCATGGTCGGACTCGCCCGCCTGACGAAGTCCTCGCCGGCCATGGCGCGTAAATCTTCCATCGGCTTTACGAACTTCGGCAGGTACTGAATCAATACCGCGCTGCGATCCTGCGTACTGCGATTGGGCATGGCGCAGTGCCACGTCGCGCCGAAGAACACGATCGCATCGCCCGGCTCCGCGATCATGCGCTCGCAACGCTCGAAGAACCGGTCGCCTTCGGCGGGATAGCGCAACTCATGCTGCGTGTGCGGTACGAATGCGGTCGCGCCAGTCTCGGCGGTGAAGGGATCGAGCGGAATCGTCACCTGCGCATTGAGCGGAAACGACGTATTGATGCCGCGCGGAAACGTACCGGGCAGGTGGTAATCCCAGTACGGGTAGTCGATGTGCGGTTCCTGCCCAGGGCCGCTGGGAAGGATGCGGTTGGCCGCGATCGACCCCATGATGAAGTCGTCGCCGAGAAAGCGCCGCATTGCCCCGACCAGCAGCGGCTGCTCGGCCATCTGCGAGAACACCTCCCCCTTCGCCAGCAGATTCCACACGCGCCGCTGAAGATGCAGCCGCTGTTCCTCAGCCGCCTGCCCCTGGAAGTGCGTGACGGTTTGCGCGCGATCCTCCGAATGCGCCATCACCACTCGACGTGCTTCGGCCACCTGACTTGCGCTAAAGAGCCCCCGCAGACAAATCGCACCAGGACCTTGGGTCAAGGCGTCGACCACCCTTTCGGGGCTGGCTTCTTTCGGTTCGATCCTGTTCACGACTGTCTCCTCAGCGATGGACCGCGCGGCGCGGCGTCCGCTTCTGTCGTCAAGCATAGAAGACAAGCCAGGCTCATTGCAAGATTTATTGCCACCATAAAAAATATGGAATTTATTTTCCATTTTCATGGCCCTGTCTGACGGGACGTGCACCGCTGTTTGATGGAAATCCATCATTTTTCAACGTGATCCGACAGGCACGCTCATCTATCGTTGACCCAGCGAACTCCTTGTCTCATTGAGGGGAAACCCGCAACGACAGAACACCTCAGCCAGCAGGAGACACTTCATGTCCTCGATGCCCGGCGACGGCACAGCCGCGCCTCACGTCACCGACACCGCTTTCGAAGACGGCATCGGCCAGCAGTGGTATCGGCCGGCGATTCCACGCGCCGTGCTCAAAGAGCTGATGAAGCGCAGCGACGCCGCGGGCTGGCGCAACTTCGGGCTGTGGCTCGCGTTGCTGATTGCGTCCGGCGTCGTGGCGGGGCCGACATGGGGAAGCTGGTGGGCCGTGCCGGCGTTCTTCGTGTACGGCACGATCTATTCGTCCAGCGATGCACGCTGGCACGAGCTCGCGCACGGCACGCCGTTCAAAAGTCGCCGCGCCAACGATTTCTTCTATCACCTGTCGTCGTTCATGACGATCCGCGAAGGCTACTGGTGGCGCTGGAGTCATGCGCGCCACCATACGCATACCTACTTCCAGACACGCGACCCCGAGATTCAGGTCACGCGGCCAACCCGAGTCTGGCCGATCGTTATCGACTTCGTCGGTCTGGTGGGCTGCCCGCTTGAAATCGGCAAGATCGTGCGGCATGCGTTCGGCCGCGTCGATGCGTCGACGGATGCATTTCTGCCCGCCGCCGAGAAACCGAAAATGATCGCGTCTTGCCGCGTTTACCTGGCGGTGGTAGCCGGCACGATCGCGCTTGCCGTCGCGCTGCACAGCTTTCTGCCGCTAATGTTCATCTGGACGCCGCGCTTCTACGGCGGCTGGCTGCATCAACTGCTGGGCCTAACGCAACACGCGGGGCTCGCCGTCAATGTGAAGGATCACCGGCTCAACACGCGCACGGTGCACATCAATCCAGTGTTCCGTTTTCTCTATCTCAACATGAACTACCACCTCGAACACCATTTGCTGCCGATGGTGCCGTTCCACGCGCTGCCGCGTCTGCATGAAGCGATCAAGGATCAGTTGCCGCCCGCCTATCCGAGCCTCTACTCGGCGTATCGCGAGATGCTGCCCGCGCTGTGGAAACAGCGCTCCGATTCCACGCATGTGATCGAAAGAACGCTGCCGGCGAGGGACGTGCCGCAGGGTGCGCTCCCCGCGCAATCGAACGCCTGAACCACGCTGAACCACGCCGAAGAACACCGAACCACGAAACCAGAACGGAGACAATCGTGACAGTCGAAACAAACGACATCAAATGGGTCGTGGCCTGCGCCACCGGCGACATCGACGAGGAGGACGTGATGCGCTTCGATCACGCCGGCGCGAGCTACGCGGTGTACCGCATCGATCAGGGCTTTTTCGCGTCCGACGGCTGGTGTACGCACGAACGCGCGCATCTCGCCGATGGCTTCGTCGTGGATGGCGAGATCGAATGTCCGCTGCATCAGGGGCGTTTCGACATTCTCACGGGCAAGCCGATGAGCCCGCCGGTGTGCGTACATCTGAAGACGTATCCGGTGCGCGTCGAGAACGGCGAGGTGCTGCTTGGCGTGACATCGCGAGACGAAGCATGACCACGCGCCCCGCGATGGTGATCGTCGGCGCGGTCGTGACCACCGCTAATCGCTGAGCGGCAAATTCTCGCGCAGCAACACCGTGACGGGAATCTGATGCGGCAACGCGACGCCTGGATCGCGATGGTAGTGCCGCAGCACGATTTCGATGGCACGCATCGCCTCGCCGCCCGGATTCTGGTCGAGCACGGCGTCGAGCGTGCCTTCGATCAACTGGCGCCGCGTTCCCTCGTTGAGTTCATGCCCGACAAACACAGTCGAGCGCACGCGGTCGAGCGCGACGAGCGCGGCTCCCACGCCCTCGTTGCCCACTGAGATGTTGTAGATGCCGCGCAGGTCCGGGTAGCGCCGGAAGGCGTCGCGAATCAGGCGCTCGGTGACGGCCGATTGCTCGCGGCTCTCGACGGTCTCCACGATGTCGCAGCTCGGAAAACGGCGCCGCAGCACCGAACGAAAACCGCTTTCGCGTTCCTCGTGGCCGAGGAAATCGTGCATGCCGGTCAGCACCAGCACCTTGCCGCCCGCCTCGCCGAGAAAACGGCCGACCAGTTCGCCGGCCACCCGTCCCGCGCAGCGATTGTCGATACCGACATAGGCGAGCCGCCCGGTGCCCGGCAGATCGCTCGCCAGCGTGACGACCGGCATCGCACGGATGATCTGTCTCAACGCCGTGGTGATGTCCGGGTGCTCATACGCGACGATCACGAGCGCGTCCGCCTTCTGCGTGGCGCGGTGAATAGTATCGACCACGCGGGCCGGTTCGAGGCCGTCGAAATACGTGACCGCGCAGATCACGCGCTGCGCCTCGAAGGTTTTCTGCGCGACCTCGAAGCCCTGTTTCAACGACACGTAGTACGGCGCCACCGGCTGTTGCATCAGGATCGCGATGCGCAGCCAGCGCACCGAAACCGCTTCGAGCGCGCGATCGATCTTCAGCTTGCGCGCCCATTCGAGCACGCTGGTTTCCTTCTCACGCGACACGCCGCCACGGCCGTTCAACACACGGTCGACCGTCGCCTCACTGACACCGGCGGCCTTCGCGATGTCGGTCATGCTCGTCTTGCGGCGGTTGGAACTGGGCATGCGCGTCCGGGCGAGGGAAAGGAAACGGCGACGGACAGGATCATCGCACCGCCGTTGCGGCACATCAAGCGGCGGCGTCGAGTGGGCGCGTAGCCGGTAGGTCGCGCATAATACGGTGCGATGCGCGGTGCGATGCGCGGTGCGATGCGCGGTGCGATGCGCGATGCGATGCGCGCAGTGCTTCCTTGCAGGTCCGCATTGCGACGAGAAACCTGGCCGACTGGAGCGACACGCATGTCACCCAACGCCCGCCGTGACGCCACCAAACCGGCGCGTCACCGCTTCTTATGGTTCATTGCCCTGTGGCTGCTCGGCGTCGCGGGAACGGCCTTGCTGGTGCTGCCGTTTCATCTCATGATCGCCGCGGCCATGCGCCATTAGCATGAACGCCAATCATCGCCCGGCCGCCGTGCAACTCGCTAACCGCGAAGTTCAGGGCCGCTCGAGCGACGCCGGCAACTGCCCCAGTTGCCGGAACACCGCGAGCCAGTCCTCGAGGTGCCAGGTTTTCGCAATCAGATCGCCGCGCATCTCATGGAACGAGTGAATCGCGAATTTTATCGGTTTGGAACTGGCCGCAATACCGAGCAGTTTCCCCGTTTGCGTGCCGCTGATCTCCGCGCGCACGCCGACCCGCTCGCCGTGAATCAGCACGTCGAGAATGGTGACGTGCATATCGGGCATCGCCGTGGCGATGTCCTCGAAAATCGGAATCATCTGGTCCGGTCCCGGCGCCACGCCGGCAGGCTCCGGCACGTACTCCCAGTCGGACGTGACGACGGTTCGCAACAAGGCGATGCTCTTCTGCTCGAAGGCGCGATAGAACGTGTCGATGGCTTGATGAATCTGATCTTCGCTAGCGGGCGACGTCATGATCGGTGGCTCCGGGGATTGGTCGCGGCGAACCCAATTCGCTCGCCGCTCTCATGATAAGCCCGCATCCGGGATGCCTGCGTACAAGGTGCGCGATGTGTGCAACGTTCGCATAGGCAGCCTGGCGGTCATGAAGTGCCCGGCCGGTATAACATCCGTTGGCGACAGTCGTTTCATTGCGATCGGAATTCGTCACGACCTAATCACATTCAATCCGATGACTAAAGAACTCCTCGACACTCCAGAACGCGCCGATCCCCCAGAGCCGCAAGGCATCTGTAAAGACCTCACCCGTAGCGCGATCTTTCTGGTCGCGACCCTTGCCCGCGACAGCGACGCCGTGGAAAAAGTGCGCGCGTGGACCGGCGACATCGCCGCGCTGGTGCGCGCCGTCGGCAAGCGCGTGCCGGCCGGCGACCTCTCGTGCGTGTGCGGCTTCGGCTCCGACGCATGGGACACGTTGTTCGGCGCACCGCGCCCCGCCCGTCTGCATCCGTTCCGCGAATTCGGCACGGGCGAACGCCAGGCCATCGCGACGCCGGGCGACATCCTGCTGCACATTCGCGCCGAACATATGGACCTGTGTTTCGAGCTCGCCACGCAGTTGCTGGCGCCGCTCGGCGACGCCGTGACCGTGGTCGACGAAGTACACGGCTTCCGCTACTTCGATATGCGCGACCTGGTGGGCTTCGTGGACGGCACGGAAAATCCGGCGGGCCGCGAGGCGGTGCAGTTCACCCTCATCGGCGACGAAGACCCGGACTTCGAGAGCGGCAGCTATGTGCTCGTGCAGAAGTACCTGCATGACATGGCGGGCTGGAACGCGCTGCCCGTCGAGACCCAGGAACTGATTATCGGCCGCAAGAAATTGTCGGATATCGAGCTCGACGCTGCGGTGAAACCATCCCGGTCGCACAGCTCGCTGACCACGCTGACCGAGAACGGCAAGGAAGTGAAAATCCTGCGCGACAACATGTCGTTCGGCCGCCCGGGCTCGGGCGAATTCGGCACGTATTTCATCGGCTATGCGCGCTCGCCCGCGCCGATCGAGCAGATGCTGGAGAACATGTTCGTCGGCCGTCCGCCCGGCAACTACGACCGGCTGCTCGACTACAGCCGCGCGGTCACCGGCAGCCTGTATTTCGTTCCGTCGGCCACCCAGCTCGACGAACTCGCGGACCGCGAGCCGCAACCCGCCGCGGCGGTCGACACGCCGTCCGACGCGTCGTCATCCACCGAGCCGCATCACGAAGGCTCGCTGAATATCGGCTCACTCAAGGGACTCACTGGACTCACCGGACTCACTAAAGGGAATCGCCCAACATGAACAATCTGCATCGCGAGCTGGCCCCCATCTCCCGCGCCGCCTGGTCGCAACTCGAAGAGGAAGTGGCGCGCACCTTCAAACGCAGCGTAGCCGGCCGCCGTGTGGTCGACGTCAAGGGCCCGGGCGGCACGGAACTGTCCGGCGTCGGCACCGGGCATCAGACCACGATCGGCGCGCCGCAGGAAGGCGTGGTGGCGAAGCTGGCCGAAGTCAAAAGCCTGGTCGAACTGACCGTGCCGTTCGAACTGCAGCGCGAAGCGATCGACAGCGTGCTGCGCGGCGCGAAAGACGCCGACTGGCAACCCGCGAAAGAAGCGGCCAGGCAGCTCGCCTACGCCGAAGACCGGGCGATCTTCGACGGCTATCAGGCGGCGGGCATCGGCGGACTGCGTGAGGGTTCGTCGAATCCGGTGCTCGCGCTGCCGGCCGACATCAGCGACTATCCGAACGCGATCAGCGAAGCGCTCGAACAGTTGCGGCTGGCCGGCGTGG
The DNA here is from genome assembly GCF_013409255.1 of Paraburkholderia bryophila. Taxonomy (NCBI): domain Bacteria; kingdom Pseudomonadati; phylum Pseudomonadota; class Betaproteobacteria; order Burkholderiales; family Burkholderiaceae; genus Paraburkholderia; species Paraburkholderia bryophila. The sequence goes on along the minus strand of NZ_JACCAS010000002.1, from coordinate 2,887,177 downwards.
ACGGCCCCTATTCCGTGCTGCTCGGCGCCGATGCCTACACGGCGCTCGGCGAAGCCCGCGACCAGGGCTATCCGATCCTCGAACACATCAAGCGGATCGTGAACGGCGAGATCATCTGGGCGCCGGCACTCGCGGGCGGCAGCGTGCTGTCCATGCGCGGCGGCGACTTCGAATTGCACCTCGGCGAAGACGTGTCGATCGGTTATGTGAGCCATACCGAGACGACCGTGCGACTCTATCTGCGCGAAACGCTGACCTTCCTGATGCTGACGAGCGAAGCGTCGGTGACGTTGAGCCAGGTTGAGTAAGCGGCGCCGGTAGTCTGTCGCTGAGTCCGTCGCCGCGTGTTCCGCACACGCGGCGATGTTGTCCGGCGTCAAACCACTTAGTGATAACCGGCATCGCCCTCGCGCACCTTGCCACGGAATACGCGGTACTGCATCACGTTGTAGACGAGAATGACCGGCAGTACGATCACCGTGCCGACCAGCGTAAACATCTGGCTCGAATGGCTCGACGAGGCTTCCCAGATGGTCAGCGAAGGCGGCACGATGTTCGGCCAGATGCTGATCAGCAAGCCGCTGTAGCCGAGAAAACACAGCGCGAGCGTGAGCAGGAACGGCGTCGCTTCATGCCGCAGCCGCAACGTGCGAAAAATCCCCCACACGCAGGCCACCACCAGAATCGGCACCGGCAGAAACCAGCCGAGCTTGCCGCTGCCGAACCAGCGGTGCGCGACCGCCGGCAAGCCGATCACGGTCCACAGACTCACCACCGCCATGGCCCCGAGCAGCACGCTCACGAGCGGCCCCATCACCTCGCGCATGCGGCGCTGCAGGTCGCCGTCGGTCTTCAGGATGAGCCAGCCGCAGCCGAGCGTCGCGTAAGTGGTCAGCACGCCGATGCCGCACAACAGGCTGAACGGCGACAACCAGTCGAACGGATCGCCGGCAAACCGGCCGTCGACGATCTTGATGCCTTGCAGCAGCGATCCCAGCACGATGCCCTGACAGAACCCCGCCAACGCCGACCCGGCCATGAACGCCAGATCCCACGCATGCTGCGTGCGCGTGGCTCGCGCGCGCAACTCGAAGGCCGCACCGCGAAAGATCAGGCCCACCACCATCAGGATCAGCGGCAGATAGTTCGCCGGCAAGAGGGTCGAATAGACCACCGGGAACGCGCCGTAGAGTCCGGCACCACCGAGCACGAGAAAGGTCTCGTTGCCGTCCCAGACCGGCGCGATGGTATTGAGCATCACTTGCCGGTCGGCTTTCTGTTCGAAGAACGGAAACAGCAGGCCGATGCCGAGATCGAAACCGTCCAGCATCACGTAGAGAAACACGCCGAAGCCGATGATCGCAGCCCACACGACGGGAAGATCGATTTGCATGGCGTCACTCCCCTTTCAGCGCGTCGAGCGGACGATTCCGCAATACCGGATGCCTGACGGACGGCGGACTGTCGACCTGTGCTTCCGGCCCGCGGCCCATCATCTTCAGCATGTAGTAGACGCCCATGCCGAACACGAGGAAGTACACCAGCACGAAGATCAGCAACGACACGCCGGCTTGCTGCGCGCTGATCGGCGAGAGCGAGTCTTCGGTGCGGAACACGCCGTAGACCGTCCAGGGCTGACGGCCGACTTCGGTCGTCACCCACCCGGCCAGCAGCGCGACGAGCCCCGACGGTCCCATGCACAGCACCAGCACCTGAAACCAGCGGGTCTCGTACAACTGGCCACGTACCCGCAGAAACAGTCCCAGCAGCGCGGTCAGCAGCATCAGCATGCCCAGACCCGCCATGATCCGGAACGTCCAGAAAATGATCGGCGAATACGGGCGGTCTTTGGCGGGAAATTCCTTCAGCCCGCGAATTTCACCGTCCCAACTGTGGGTCAGAATCAGGCTGCCCAGGTGCGGTATTTGCAGCGTGTAGCGCGTGACTTCCGCGTCCATGTCGGGCAGGCCGACCAGATTGAGCGCGGTGCCGCCCTTCTCGGTTTGCCACAGCCCTTCGATCGCCGCGATCTTGGCCGGCTGATATTGGCGGGTGTTGAGACCGTGCGCATCGCCGACGAAAATCTGCACCGGCGCGAGCAGAAGCAGAATCCACAGCGCCATCGAAAAACTGCGCGTGATCGGGCCGTCGCGCCGGCCATGCAGCAGATGCCACGCGCCGCAAGCCGCAACGATGAAGGCCGCGACGATAAACGCGGCGATCGTCATATGCGCGAGACGATACGGAAACGACGGGTTGAAGATCACCTTCAGCCAGTCGACCGGCACGATCCGGCCGTTCTCGATGGCGAATCCTTGCGGCGTCTGCATGAAGCTGTTCGACGCGAGAATCCAGAAGGTCGAAATGAGCGTGCCGAGGGCGACCATCAGCGTGGCGAAGAAGTGCCCGCGGGGACCGACGCGTTGCCAGCCGAACAGCATGACGCCGAGAAAACCGGCTTCGAGAAAGAACGCCGTGAGCACTTCGTAGGTCAGCAGCGGCCCCGTGATATTGCCGGCGAACGAAGAAAACCCGCTCCAGTTGGTGCCGAACTCGTAAGCCATCACCACGCCGGACACGACGCCCATGCCGAAGCCGACGGCGAAGATCTTCGACCAGAACAGAAACATGTCTTTATAGACGACGTCGCCGGTCAGCAGCCAGCGCCCCTCCAGCACCGCGAGGAAGCTCGCCATGCCGATACTGATGGCGGGAAAGATAATATGAAACGAAACGGTGAACGCAAACTGCAGCCTGGCGAGATGGAAAGCATCGAAGAGTTCCATGATGGATCTGCGGCTCCGGGTGGCAACGGCTTTTGCGTAACGACGGGAGCCCTGATTATCACCTGATGTTCTATTGCGTGGCGCGTAGGCTGCCATCGGCGGCGGGACGCGGTGTCGCAACCCGTTCACTGCCCCGTTTCACGCCGACTCTGCTCCGCAACGGTCAGGATGGCTTCCGGCATGACTTCGAGGCGAGCCTGCGGAATCGGCTCGCCGCTTTCGTCGGACAGCCCGTAGGTGCCTTCGTCGATCTTCTGCAGCGCGCGTTCTATATCGGCGACGCGGTGGTCGTTCACATCGTGCAGCGACTGGGTGATCTCGTTTTGCGCCATGTCCTGCGCGTCGTCTTCGTACTCTTCGGCTTCGTCGCCGCGCTCCTCCTTGGCGGTGCGCTCGTCCGCGATGGTGTCTTCCTCGCCGCCCAGTAGTTGCCGGCGGAGCGCCATGAGGCGCGCGCGCTGCTGTGCAATGAACTCTTCACTCAGGTCGCTCTGCTGGTCGGCCATGATTCGCTCCCTTGGGTTGATCAATGTGGAAATCGGATTCCTGTACTTTTGACACCTCATGTGGAGTAAGGTTTGATCCGTTGCTGCAAACGCTCCCAAGGAGACAACGATGCCCGCAAGCACTGTTTCTTACGGCGAGTTTGAAATCCTCGTGCACCCTGAAATCAACCCGCGCGGCGCGTGGCTCGCCAGCGTGAGTGTGCGTCTCGGCGCCCGCACGCTGGTCGATATCCGCCCCGCGACGATACAGCCCCAGTGGCTCACGGAACAGGAGGCGGCACGAGACGGCATTGAATGGGGGCGCCGCTATATCGATCGTGAGTTCAATACGCCGCAGTCTCGCTCATGGGTGTCCGACCGCTCCCATGCGGAAACCTGGTTCCGCGACGCCGAGGAAGCGCGTAGCGGCCAGCGCTAGTCTGCCGCCGGGCCCTATCAGCCGCAATGGCCACGTGGGCGCCGCGCCGAATCACCGGTTCACCGTGCGCGATATCGGGCCGCCAACGCGAGCGGAGCAACCCGTCGGCGCATTGAACTCATGGAAATCCCGGACGAAACACGGCTCGCCATGAAAGCCGTGAGAAGGGTTCGCCGCCCTAAAATCGCGCCATCGATCCACAGAGGCGGTATTCCACCGCCCGCGACAATAACGGAGACAATCGATGCAACCGACCTTTCGCGCGTTTCGCCAGATCGCTATCGCTTCTGGCCTGCTGTTCAGCCTGGCTTCCCAGCATGCAATGGCCGACGACGGAAAGATCACGATCATGGTCGGCGGCATCACCAAGCTGATCTACCTGCCCGCCCGACTCACCGAGCAGCTCGGCTACTTCAAGGACGAAGGCCTCGACGTCGAACTGCTGTCGCAGCCCGCCGGCGTGGACGCGGAAAACGAATTGCTGGCCGGTGCGGTTCAGGCCGTGGTGGGCTTCTACGATCACACGATCGATCTGCAAACCAAGGGCAAGGAAGTCAAGGCGATCGTCGTGTTCGGCCAGGTGCCCGGCGAAGTCGAAATGGTCTCGACGAAAGCGGCAGAGACCGTCAAATCGATGGCCGACGTGAAAGGCAAGACACTCGGCGTGACCGGACTGGGTTCATCCACCAGCTTCCTGACGCAATACCTTGCCGGCCAGCACGGCGTCCAGTCGAGCGAATACACCATGCTGCCGGTCGGCGCCGACGCGAGCTTCATCGCGGCCATCAAGCAGAACCGCATCGACGCGGGCATGACCACCGAACCCACGGTCTCGGCGCTGGAAAAGTCCGGCGACGCGAAGGTGCTGGTCGACATGCGCTCGGTCGAAGGCACCCGGGCGGCGCTGGGCGGCACCTATCCGGCCTCGAGCCTGTACGTGCAGGCCACCTGGGCCGCGGCCCACAAAGCGGATGCCGCCAAGCTCGCGCACGCGTTCGTGCGCACGATGCAATTCATCCACACGCACAGCGCGGAAGAGATCGCCGCGAAAATGCCTGACGACTACCAGAAAGACAAGGCGCTGTACGTGAGAGCCCTCAAGGCGTCGCTGCCGATGTATACGGCCGACGGCAAGATGCCGGCAGACGGCCCGCAAACCGTGCTGAAAGTGCTGTCCGCATTCAATCCTTCGGTCAAGGGCAAGCACATCGACCTCGCGCGAACCTACACCAACGAATTCACTTCGGCCAAATGAGCCGGCTGCGGCCACTTCCACGGATCGACCTCATGAACCATGCAGTTTCCGCCGACGTTCCGGTCATCGAGTTTCGCTCGGTGTCGTGTCGTTTTATCAGCCCCGACGGCCGGGCGACGCTCGCCTTGCGAGACTTCAGCATGGCCGTCGCCAAGGGTGAATTCGTCGCCGTCGTCGGACCGACGGGTTGCGGCAAATCGACGACGCTCAGCATGATTACGGGACTTCTCAAGCCGACCTCCGGTGAGGTGCGCGTCATGGGCAAGCCGGTGAACGGCATCGATCCGCGCATCGGTTTCGTGTTTCAGGCGGATGCCGTGTTTCCCTGGCGCACGGTGCTGGACAACGTTGCGGCAGGCCCGCTGTATCGCGGCCGTTCGAAAGCGGCGGCACACGAAGAAGCCTACGAATGGCTGCGCCGCGTCGGTCTCGAGAAATTCGCCCGGCACTACCCGCATCAGTTGTCGGGCGGAATGAGGAAACGCGTCGCGCTCGCGCAGACGTTCATCAACAAGCCGGAAATCCTGCTGATGGATGAACCGTTCTCGGCGCTCGACATGCAAACCCGCACGCTGATGCAGGACGAACTGCTGCAGTTGTGGTCCGCCAATGCCGGCTCGGTGGTGTTCGTCACGCACGATCTCGAAGAGGCGATCGCGCTGGCCGATCGCGTCTTCGTGCTCACCGCGCGGCCCGCCACCCTCAAGAAGGTCTACGAGATCGATTTGCCGCGCCCGCGCATCACGTCGGAGATTCGCTACGAGCCGCGTTTCATTGAAATCTCGCGCGACATCTGGCGCGACCTGCGTGAAGAAGTACAGATCGCATGAATAAATCGAACGGCGGAAATACAAACATGGCTACCTCTACCTCTGAATACGCGCCGGCATCGGATAACGGCGCGTCATCGCTTGCCGAAGTCGAACGTGTCGCGCAGCGCAGACTGCGCCAACGGCACGCGCTGATCATCGGCCTGCGTGTGCTGGTGCTCGTGCTCATACTAGGCGGTTGGGAGCTCGCCGGCCGCGTCAAGTGGATCGACCCGTTCTTTTTCTCGATGCCCTCGTCGATCTACGCGCAGATCGTCGACTGGTTCGTGAACGGCACCTCGCAGGGTCCGTTGCTGTTGCAAGTCTGGGTCACGCTGGAAGAGACCTTTCTCGGCTTCCTGATCGGTTCGGTGGCCGGCGTCATCTGCGGAGTCGTGCTCGGCCGCAATAAACTCCTCTCCGATGTTTTCAGTCTCTATATCCAGATCGCCAATTCGATTCCGCGTGTGGTGCTGGGGTCGATCTTCGTCATCGCACTAGGACTTGGCATGGCGTCCAAGGTGGCGCTGGCGGTCGTGATGGTGTTCTTCGTGGTGTTCGGCAACGCCTTCCAGGGCGTACGCGAAGCCGATCGTTACATGATCGCCAACGCGCAGATTCTCGGCGCCTCCCGGCGTCAGTTGACGACTTCGGTGGTGATTCCATCGGCGCTCAGCTGGATTCTCGCCAGCCTCCACGTCAGTTTCGGTTTTGCGCTGGTCGGCGCCGTGGTGGGTGAATTCCTCGGCTCGAAGCAAGGCATCGGGCTACTGATTTCGACGGCCCAAGGCGCGTTCAACGCGAGCGGCGTGTTCGCGGCGATGATCGTGCTTGCGGTAGTCGCGCTTAGCGCGGACTATCTGCTTACCGCGCTGGAAAAGCGTCTGCTGAAGTGGAGACCGGCCGCATTCTGAACGTGGCGCGCCGTGAAGTTGCCTCTGCTCGCGCCCGCGCTCGTCATCGCGGACGCAGTAACGCGTGCCGGTCGCCCATCGGGTCGAAACGAATCAGGGAGACCGTATGACGCCAAGCTTGCGCACCCGACTGCTTTGGTGGCTGTTGCTGCCGCTAGCTATGTTCGTCGTCATCACGGGCGTGATCTCGTACGATACGGCCCGCCAGACCGCCAATCTCGTGCAGGACAGCGCACTTCTGTCGTCGGCCCGCACTATTGTGGAAGATGTCGACTGGGACAGCGGCGGCCTGAGCGCCATCGTTCCGCCGGCCGCGCTGGAGATTTTCGAGTCGCCTTATCAGGATCAGGTGTTCTACAAGGTGATTGTGGACGACACCCGCTTGCTGGTCGGCAACCCCGACCTGGAATTGCCCGCGCGTCTCGATGTATCGCCCGTGTTCTACGACACCACACTCGACGGCAAAGGCGTCCGCGCGGTCGCCTATCCACGTCAGTTGTACGACTCCGGCAAGGTCGAGCACGTCATCGTCGTGGTCGCGAAGACGCAGGCCTCACGCGAGGCGATGATCGGGCAATTGTGGCGTCCGCAACTGATTCGCCAGTGCCTGATGCTGGCGCTGGTTGCCGCACTGGTTCCGCTGGGTCTGACCATCGAGTTGCGGCCGCTGATGAAGCTCAAGGACGACGTGGCCGACCGCGAACCGATGCAGCTCGAACCGATCAGCGCGGACCGGCTGCCGTTTGAGCTGCGACCCATCGTCCACGCGATCAATCAATGCATCGCCCGGCTCAAGCTGCATACCACGACACAACGTCAATTCATCGCGGACGCAGCGCATCAGTTGCGCACGCCGCTCACCCTCCTCGACACGCAGATTCAATACGCTTGCGGGCGAGACTATTGCGACCCGCCGCTAACCGAAGCGCTGGCGGCCATGCGCCGCAGCAGCCGGAAAATGACGGAGATGACCAACCAGTTGCTGCTGCTGGCGCAAGCGGAATCTGCGCCGCCGCTGCGCACCCGCACGAAGGTCGACATGACCGCGGTCGTGCTGTCCGCCCTGGAGGAACTGATTGTGGCCGCGGAACAGCGCGGCACCGACCTCGGCGCCGAACTGGACGACCACGTCGAGGTCATGGGCAGCGCGCACCTGCTGAGCGCGATGGTCATGAATCTGCTCGACAACGCGGTGCGCTACACGCAAGACGGCGGGCGTGTCACGGTAATTTGCCGGCGCGATGGCGACGACGTGATGCTGCAGATCGTGGATAACGGCCCGGGCATTCCCGCCGAAGCGCGAGCCCACGTGTTCGAGCGATTCTATCGCGGCCCAAGCCTGGTCGAGGGGACGGGTCTTGGCCTGTCCATCGTGCGTGAGATCACCCACTTGCATGGCGGGACGGTCGGCATCGCCCAGGGCGCGGGCCGGATCGGACTCGTCGTCACGGTCCGCATGCCGGCCGCAGGCGCTTGAGGAAAACACATGAAGCTGCTGCTCGTGGAAGACAACATCGAACTGTCGCACTGGATCGTCAACTTGCTGCGAGCGCAGAATTTCGTGGTCGATTGTGTCGCCGACGGCGAAGGCGCGGATGTCGTGCTGACCACGCAACGCTATGACGTCGTTCTGCTGGACATGCGTCTGCCACGGATGAGCGGCAAGGACGTGCTCGCCCGTCTGCGCCGCCGCGGCGACAACGTCCCCGTCTTGATGCTGACCGCGCATGGCTCGATCGACGACAAGGTCGACTGCTTCAGCGCCGGCGCGGACGACTATGTCGTCAAACCGTTCGACGCGCGGGAACTGGTTGCCCGCATCAAGGCGTTGATTCGCCGCCAGTCGGGCGAAAAAGCGACCTGTCTGATCTGCGGCGACCTGCACTATCTAGCCGACACGCGGGAGTTCCGTCATAACGACGCGCCACTGACGCTGCGCCGCCGCGAGCACATGATTCTCGAAACGCTGATGCTGCGTCAGGGCAAGACCGTTTCCAAGAACGCCTTGATGGAAAGCGTGTTCAGTCTCGACGACGAACCGAGCGCCGACGCCATCGACATCTACATCCACCGCTTGCGCAAGCATCTGGCGAGCTCCAGTGCCCGGATCATGACCTTGCGCGGGCTGGGTTACATTCTGCGCAACAAGGAGGAATAGCAAGGACGTCTGCCACTTGCGCTGCGCTCGTCGTGTATATCAGGGATATCACTTAGCGATCCAAATCGTTCAGGAAAGGAGCGTGAAGGATTGAGATCACTAGGATGACACTTAGTCGCTCGGCATCGCAGCGAGTGAAGTGTCGATACCGCCGGTACTGCGAGTGAAAAACAGAAATTCAACGCAGCAAGTTCAGGAGACAACCTTGAAGAAGAAATACCAGGCCTTAGCCGTTGCAGCCGGCACGCTCGCCGCGGCCAACGCGCATGCGCAGTCGAGCGTCCAGTTGTATGGTCTCATCGATCTCAGTGCACCCACTTATGTCTCTCACGCCGGCCCTAACGGTGCCCACGTGATCGGCATGGGCGTGGGCGGCGAGCCCTGGTTCAGCGGTAGCCGCTGGGGCCTGAAGGGTGCCGAAGACATCGGAGCGGGCTCGAAGATCATCTTCAGGCTCGAAAGCGAATACCGGATGAGCGATGGTCAGATGGAAGATCCGGGTCAGATTTTCGACCGCGATGCGTGGGTGGGGATCGTCAACGACACGTTCGGCAAGATCACGGTAGGTTTCCAGAACACGATCGCGCGTGACGCCTCGACCATTTACGGCGACCCGTACGGTAGCGCGCAACTCACGACGGAAGAAGGCGGCTGGACCAACGCCAACAACTTCAAGCAACTGATCTTCTACGCGGGCAGCGCGACCGGCACCCGGTATAACAACAGCGTCGCATGGAAGAAGCTGTTCGACAACGGCATCTTCGCGAGTGCGGGCTACGCGTTCGGCAACACCACCAGTTTCGGCGTCGACTCGAATTACCAGGCCGCGCTCGGCTATAACGGCGGCCCGTTCAACGTGTCGGCGTTCTATAGCCACGCCAACCGCGACGGCTTTACGAATCAGTCATTCTCGGTAGGCGGTAATTACACGTACGGTATCTTGCGTGCCAATGCCGGCTACTTCCGATACCTGGGCAACCAGGGGGCGCTCGGCCAGCGTCAGGACAACGCGTGGACGGTATCGCTCAAGCTGGCGCCTAAAGGTGCGTTCGACTATGAAGTCGGTTACCAGCAAATGCGCATTCACAATGCGGCCAACAATACCGACGGTTTCACGCCGAATGCAAACATCGGCGATTTCAGCATGACCAACGGTGTCGGCAACGGCTATAAGGAGACCCTCTACTGGTCGGCCTTCTACCATCTGTCGAAACGCACTGAAGTCTACCTGGCGGGCGACTTCATGAAACTGCACGGCGGCTATACGGAAGCGACCACGTTCGGCGCGAATACCCAGCTCGAACTGACGAGCGGCATTCGAACCCGTTTTTAAACCGGCACGGCGGGGCGGCCTGGTCGATACGTCGAGCGCCGCCCACGACCACGACCACGATGCGCGGTAAGCCGTTTTTGCTGGCGCGCGAGTGTTAGCCCGCTTTCAGCCAAGTTTCAATCGGGCCTCAGCCGGCCGCTCCGCAGCTTACATTGGGCGCCGTGTAAGGGGACGGATACTCGGACGTCGGCCCGCTCAGCAGACGCAGCCGCTGCGTAGCCAGCACGTCAGCTTCCGTCTGTTCGCGACGAGTCAGGGGCTCGCTCGACACGTGCGCGACATCCACCGACTCGTTGACAGCGCAATTCAGCGTCTTGCCGTCGGCGAGGCGCACCGTTGTCGCGTAAGAGTAAGCAGGTTGTGCCGCTTCGCTGCCTGTCGTCCACAAGGCGGCTACTGCAACTAACGCCAACATCAGGGTTCGGTTCATCATCGGCACTCCTTGTCCATTGCGTTCATTGAATCACGCTTTGGAGCCGGGATTGCTACGCTTCCTTGCAATACTGACTTTCACTTCCGCCTACGTGACAGAGCCGTCCAGCTCGTCTTGCGGGCCGCTCACGCGGCCCGCTTCCGCCTCAGTTCAGCTTCATCACTTCGATCACGTTGGCCACCGGTACCACCGGCATGTTTACCGCCGTCCGATCCAGCGCGAGCGTGACCTGCGCACTCCCCTGAAAACCCTCCAGCTTGAGTTCGATCCTGCTGCCGGGCAGCACAGTGAAATCCCGCGGCATCATCTCCAGAGAAAAGCTGTAGTTCGAGCGCGGTGTAATCGTCGCGACCTGATCGAGGCCTTTGTAGAAGCGAGGATTCGCCCAGCCATACGTGACCGGCGTACCGTCGACGGAAAGCGTGGCCTTGATATCGGTCACCGCCGGTGAGAACTTCCCGGTCATCGCGATCGCGATGACGCCGGCGTACCGCGTTGCGTTGACGAGCGGCGCACTCTCGTACGAAACCGGATGCGTGCCGTCGAAGCTGATTGCCTTGTTGTCGGCACCATCCGTTGAGACCGGCGTGAACAACCCGCCCGTCTTGCCGTCACCGCGAAGATAGTAGGCAACGGCTTGTGTTGCGGGCCATGCCTGCTCCTTCACGATCAGCTCGCCCGTCGGAATGCAGTCCCTCGGGTTATGACCGTCCTTGCAGTGACCGATGAGCGTGTTGTCGCCGCTATCCGGATTGTTGCTCGTATTGCTGCCACCGGTGGGCTTGTCGCCCGCAGGCGTTTCGCGAGCATAGGCCGGCTGTGTTTCCACGCCGTTATTCACGCCGAACAGGTAACGCGAATACCAGAGCAGAACCTCTTTCGCCCATTCCTTCTGCCAGACCGGATCGTCGTGGTTCCTGCTATGCAGCCATAGCTGTACGGGCTTCTTCAGGTTGTACAACGCGTTGTAGAGCTGCACGCCGTTCTTCGTTTTGACGTTGTTGTCGTCCTGCCCTTGCGTGACCAGGGTCGCCGCCTTGATCCGGTCGGCATGCGCAAGCGTATTGCGCGCCTTCCAGAAATCGTTGTACGCGAGGGTCGCGTCGTCGGATCGAGCAGACAGTTCCCGTTGGAACGGTGCGCATGCCTTTGCGGTACGCGTCGAGCTTTCCGCAGACAGGTAGTCGGTGAGGCTGATCGTTCCGATCACATCGGATATCACGCCGTTGTAGCGGAAATAGTCGTAGCCGTTGCTGATCCCCTCGACCGGAACAATTGCTTCCAGACCCGGCACGCCAGTAATGGCGACCATCGAAGGTAGCGTGCCGCCGTATGAAATCCCTTCCATCGCAACGTGTCCCGTGGACCAGCTAGCGCCAAGAGGATTGTCCTTGTCGTCGAACCCCGGCGCCGACTTGTCGCCGGTGAGCCAGCGGACGACGGCAGCCATCGCTTCGCCCTCGGTCGAGTCCATCACCGACCAGCAGCCGTCCGACAGATTCGTACCGAGCGAATCCGCATAGATGACGGTAAATCCCATCCGGAGATATTCCGCTTCGCCAAGGAATGGCTCCCGTTCGGTCGCGGCATAGTCGGGGTCCGCGTAATAGACCGACGGCCGGACGATGACCGGCGTCTTCAACCCTTCGTCGACTTCCGCGGGCTGCACGATGCGCAGCGCGATGCGATCTTTCTTGCCATCGTGATCGGTATCGAAAGACGTCTGCACCGTCGCACTGAATCTTTTCGGCGCGCGCATGGAGAGCCACGGCAGCACCATGCCGTCGTCCACCGTCGGCCCGTTGTGCCCCGGATACAGCGTGCTGAGCGGAGGATAAGGAATGCCGGTCGGCGAATTCGCAAACTGCGCGCCGACGCCGGGCGTCGGCACAGGCGGTTTGAACGGCGCCGGTTCGGGCGTCGTCGTCACGGTCTGCGGCGGCGCGATCGCGGCACCGCTACCGGATGCCTTGCTGGCCGCACCCGGCAGGTCGTTACCCCCGCACGCGGCGAGCGACATCAGCGCCACGAGGATGGGCGCGAAGCTCTTTCGAGTCAGATACGACGGTAGCCATTCCTGATGCTTCATCTGCTCTCCTGCGATGGTCTTTGATCTTGTTGTGCCAGGGAGAACCGGCGCACTACGTACCCGCCAGATCTGCAATGAAGCTAAAGACGCACGACGATCGATAAAGGACCAGGCGAAGCCGAAATATTTTTTCTGCTGCGTTCATGCAATGGGTCGTGCCATCGGTCGGGCAAAAAAAATTTCCCGACGAACTGGTCTCCTTTCTTGCGCCGCTCGTCTTTAATGCACGACCGCATGACTTTGCAAAGCGGGACCGTGGTCGTACGTAGATGTCGGATTACCTCACAGCGGCTGGAGACGCGATGCCCATGACAGGCAGGCATCGTAGGGACGCCGTTTATAAACACTCAATACAAATACGAGGTTCAAGAATGGTCAACAGGGTCGTTTATTGCGCACGCTACGGATGCCTATTCAGTCTTGCTGTTGCATTGCTGAGCGCATGTGGCGGCGACAACAAGCCTGCGGGTGCCGTGCCCGAAACGGCACAATCACCCGCCCCGGGCCCCAGTGCCGCAGCACTCGCCGACCAGCGTTATGCGGATCCCAATACATACAGCACGGCAGCAGGCGACGGCCTTCCCGCAAACAGCGCGTTCGACCAGGCAGCCATCACCCATCACACGATGACCCTTAACGGCAAGGTCGTGAACTACACCGCGACCGCGGGGCATCTGACGGCCATTGCGCCCCGTGCCGATGCATCGAAACCGGCCGACAACGAGGTCTCGTTTTTCTACGTCGCCTATACGCGCGACAATCAGCCGCTCGGCACGCGCCCCGTGACGTTCTTCTGGAATGGCGGTCCGGGCTCGTCGACGATCTGGCTCCATCTAGGCTCATGGGGGCCGAAGACATTCAAGGTGGACGAAGCCAGTTTTACGCCGGATCAACTGCAAACGCAGCCCACGAGTTTCCCGTTGGTCGACAACGACGTGAGCATGCTAGACGACACCGATCTGGTTTTTGTCGATGCACCGGGCACCGGTTTTTCAGAGGCGATCGCTCCGCACACGAATCAGGAATTCTGGGGCGTGGACCAGGACACCAAAGCGTTCCGCGACTTCATCACCCGGTACATTGCGGCTAACCATCGGCAGACCTCGCCCAAGTATCTGTACGGCGAGTCTTACGGCGGCATCCGTACGCCGATCGTCGCAGACCTGCTCGAGCAGGCGGGTAGTTCCGGGCAAGGCGGACCGGCATTGACCGGCGTCATACTGAATTCGCCGATCCTGAGCTACAAGACCAATTGCGAGCGATCTGGCAATTTCTCGTGTGAGGGGTTCATTCCGAGCTACGGTGCCGTCGCGTACTCGAAGAAAGTCGCGACCGACCCGCTTGCCGCAACGGCAACGCTTCCTGATTATGTGAATCAGATGCGCCTGTTCTCGTCGCAGTATTGGGTTCCCGCGCTATCGCCGTATCTTCGGAGCACGGCGAGCAGGAAGTCTGTCCCAGGCGAGCCCGGTTCCTTTACTCAAGACCAGCAAACGCTATTCGGATTGCTCGCCGCAAAGACTGGATTGACCAATGTCGAATGGTCGACCAGCCTCAACATGCGGCCTCAATATTTCGAAGCGAGCATGATTGCGCAACTCGGCCTGGGCGATGACGGTACGCATATGGATCGCTACAACGGCATGGTCACCATTCCGGCGAGCGCCACATACGATGCTCAAAGCTACAACGATCTCGCGTTCCAGAATGAAATCACGGGTTTCCTGCCGAATTTCCTCGGGTACACAAGCAAGTCGACCTATGCGCTGGAGCCGAGCGATCCAATCGACATGTGGGACTGGAAGCACGGAGCGGACAAGTCCAATCACCCGACATCGCTACCCGATCTGACCGACGCACTGACGCTCGATCCGAAGCTGAAGGTGGTGGTGTTTCACGGCTACCACGATCTGGCCTGCCCGCTCCATCAAAGCGAGCTTGATCTGGAGGGAGCGGGTCTGGCTCCAACCGTCCCCGTCAAGGCGTTCCCGGGCGGTCACATGATCTACCTGACCAAAGACTCGCGGCAGCCGATGAAACAGGCGATAGACCGCTTCTTCGGCACGGCATCGGTGGCAAGCGTAGCCGCGCGTTAAGACGGTATCGATTCCGATCACTTCGATTGAAATGAGGCAGCGATGAAATTTCTTTGTGCACAAACCATTCTGATCGCGATGGGGCTGATGTCGGCCTCTCTGGTCCAGGCAACCCCATACAGCGTTCCAGCAGTGACCGACGGGCAAGCACCGGTACGTTTGCTCAAGGTCGGAGACCGGCTCGTATCGCCGCCACCCGACCCGGCTGGGACCGTCGTTCCGGAGCCGCAGGGACAAGCGTTACGGGAACAGGTACTGGCGAATCTGAAGCGTCGCTTTACCGAGGCGGCCGACCCTTCCACGCACCTTCTTACGCAGGCCGCAGCGAAGCAGGCGGGGCTCGGTTATATCGCGGATCACTTCCACGACATCGATCGTTCAGGCGGCGGCTACGTCAGCTTCGATGACCTCGAACGCTATCTCAGGCAGAAAAACGGACCGGCATTCGCGGGTTCATAACTTACGCCCGCCAGCGGGCATTTCTGTGTAGTTGATGCCGCCGATAGAGCCAGGCGCTCTATCGGCGGCAGCGCCGCTTGACACAAAAAGTCTGACCGCGTAAAAGTCGACGTCACTGATGTCACATTCATGTAATCACCGCATGGCAACGACATCCGCCTACCGATATCTCAACCCTGCGCTTTGTCGCACCCGTTTGGAGTTACCTTGGCTAAGGGGCTTTTCGATGAACTGGTCAGCGGCTATTACGAGTTGAAGCGGGTGCTGACTCGCGAACTCGATACCGATAACGCTGCCGACGTCGCGCAGTCATCGTTCGAACGGGCGCTGCGTTATGCGCAAAGCCATGAGGTACACTCGCCCCGTGGCTTGCTGTTCGGTATTGCACGCAATCTGCAGATCGACGGCGGCCGCCGAGTCTCCCGGGTGTCGTGGCGATCGGTCGACGATAGCGAGGACGACCTCGACCGGATCGCTTACTCCGAACTCACGCCCGAACGCTCGCTCGCGGGTCGCCAGGCCGTCAACGAACTCTGTACGATTATCGACGCGCTGCCGCCCCGTTGCCGGGAAGCCTTCGTCCTCTGCAAACTGCATCACATGACTTATGAAGAAGCAGCCAGTGAAATGGGCATCAGTCCAACGGTCATCCGTAAATACCTGGTGCAAGCGATGCGCGAGTGCCGCGCCGTGCTGCGATAACACCTGTGTCACGCATGAATTACTTCCCGGATCGCCGTGCCCATGCCGTTGAGCCAGTCTGAGCGCGATCACGCCGACGATCTGTTCTCATCCGCGAAGTTCGGCGATACGCAGCAAAAAAAGGCTGCCCTCGCGGCCATCGAGGCTTGGGCCGGCCAGATCCCGGAGCGGCTCGCCTACCTGGCCGAGCTTGAGGCCGCCGACCGCGCGGTGGACACCAACCTTGCCGCTTTGCGTAGCCGCTATCCCCGGCAGGTCGACAATCGCACGCCTCGCCCGACAGAACCTGCGCGTACGGCGCGCCTGCCCGGTCTCTGGCCAGGCATCGCATTAGCGTGCTGCGCGATGGCGATGACGACCGTCTGGGTCATCAATCCCGTGCAATCGCGGCAGGACATGTCGTCCTCCATCGGACAGCAATCGTCGCTCGATCTCGACGACGGAAGCCATGTGCTGCTCAACACGAATACGGCAATTCGTTTCGTTAATCGTCTGCGCTCGCGCGAACTGACGCTGGAGCGGGGCGAAGCACTTTTTTCCGTCAACCACAGCGCGCTGCGCCCTTTTCACGTGTATGCCGGGACGGCCGAGATCCGCGATGTCGGCACGCAGTTCAGCGTCCGACTGCTCGATTCCGGCGTAAGCGTGGCGGTGCTCGAAGGACAAGTGTCGGTCACGTCGTCCTCCAGTGCGCCACCCGCGCTGCTGACCGCGCACGAAGCCCTGCGCACGAATGGGACCGCGGTGGTACCGGTCACCGGATCTCAGGCCGTGTCGGCAATGCTCGACTGGACGGACCGACGCCTCGATTTCAACGCGACCCGCATTAGCGATGTCATCGAGGAATTGCAACGCTATCGAGCGCAGCCCATCGTGCTCGCCGACCCACGCGCCGGCACGTTTCGCGTGACCGGTGGATTCTCGATTGCCGATCCGGACCAGTTGCTCAAGACCCTCCCCTCTGTCGCGCCCGTCACGGTGACCGTGAAGCCGGACGGTACCGCAGTCGTTGCGTCGCGCCGATAGACCTTATCCCCGAAGCAAAAGCGTTCGACGCGAGCCATCCGGCTACGGATGCGGATCGTCGACGGGGCACGCTGCCTCTCGTCAGCCTTCGGCCACACGCGATAAGTTGCGCAACGCATCGATGAGACAGTGAATGACAGCCAGCAAGACGAGGAAGATGCTTGAGCGATGCATGCTGGCGGTGCTCCTGGGCACCCTGAACTTCGTCAGCATCGCGGCTCATGCGCAGACGACCGTCGACCTGCCTGCTCAAACCCTGGCGCTCTCTCTTTCTCAACTGGCACGCGACGGCAACGTAAACATTCTGGCGCCGGCCGCGCTCACGGCGAATCATGACGCACCGGCGTTGTCCGGTACGCTGACGCTCGTTCAGGCACTCGATCGTCTTTTGCAGGGCACCGGGCTCACGGCTCAAAAACGCAACGAGAGCACCTACGTTATCGAGCGATTGCCGGCGCAATCAGGTACTGCCCCGCCGCTCGCCGCCGAAGCCCTCGCCGTTCTGCCGACGATTGCGGTAACAGCTCCAGCAGCAACGGAGGATCTGGGGTTTGCCGCCCGATCGTCGTCTTTCGCCACACGAACGGACACCCCTATCGCGGACATTCCACAATCGATCGAGGTCCTCACGCCGGACGTGCTGGAAAGCCAGCGGGACGAGTCCGTCACGGATGCGCTCAGGAACGTCAGCAGCATGACGATCGAGCGCGCTCAGACCTACACGGCGCAGGGCACGCCCTACATTCGTGGATTCATGGCACCGGTGCTGATTAACGGCCTGCCGGTCGCGCTAACGCAGAGCGACATACCGCTCTCCTTGCCTGCCGTTGCGTTGTCGCGCGTGGAAGTGCTCAAGGGCGCCGATTCGATCCTCGCGGGAAGCATGGACCCGGGCGGCATCATCAACGTGGTCACGAAAACGCCACAGGCCGATCCGGTGCATCGACTGACCGTGCAGACCGGATCATATGGCGACTGGCTAGGCTCACTCGATCTGGCCGGTTCGATTCTGGACGACGGGAAACTGACCTACCGTTTTGTGGTTTCCGCCGAACACGCCGATCGGAACTTCATCGGCTACGACGGTCAACGCGACTTCTACGTAGCACCGTCGATCGGCTGGCAGGACGTGCAGACGCGCGTCGTCGTCGGGTTCGAGCAGCATACGAGCCGGGTACCGGTCGCGCCGATTTCGTTGTTCCTTCCGGGCGGGCCGCTGCAGTCGTCGTCGCCGCTGGGTCGACCCGACGACGGCTTCATGTCGAACAGCACGTCGCTGTACTACGACTACACGCGCAAACTCGCCGGATCGCTAACCTTTCACAGCAAGGCCCGGTACGACGCGGCGAGACAAGACTTCAAGGCTTACGCACTCGCCCAACTCAGTCCCGGTACTTCGTCGGTCGGCATCTTCAACGCGCAGACCGATCAGATCCGGCAAAACCAGATCAGCCTCGACAACAACCTCCAGATGAAGATCCACACGGGCTCGGTTAAACACACGCTGCTGGCCGGCGTTGCATGGTCGTCGGACCGGTACGCGCAGATGCCCGGAAACGGACCGGCGAGCGCCGCCGCGCTCCCATCGCCGCAGTTACCGTCGATCGAACTGCAGGACATCGCCAAAATTCCAACCGAGACAGACGTCCAGGCAACGCTCTACGTGCAGGACCAGATTGCATGGGGACCGTTACGCGTGTTGCTAAATCTGGCGCGCAGCTACGTCTGGACGACTCATGCCCTGCCCGGTTCTGCATCGAACAGCGCGGCAAACTGGTCACCGGGTATCGGCATTGCCTACCGGATGAGCGATGCCGTTACCGTCTATGCAAACGCGACGCATAGCTTCGAACCGCAGTACACCTTTCCCGCTTTCGACGGACGCGCACCGCTTCCGAGGGTTGGCCGCTCTGTCGAAGCAGGCGTGAAACTCGCGTTGCTGGACGACCGGCTCACCGCGACGGCGGCGTTATTCCGGAGCCGGCAATCGAATCCCGTCCAGGTCGATCCGACTCATCCTGGCTTCTACGTGACCTCGCCGGACTTCGCTTATCGCGGTGTCGAATTCGACATGACCGGACGCTTGCTGCCGGGCTGGAACGTCATTGCCAGCTATGCCTACAGCAACCTGCAAACTCCGGACGACGAATGGGGGCAATTGCCGGCGCACGTTGCGAGCTTATGGACGACCTATGACTTTCAGAGTGAGCCATTGCGTGGATGGGGGATGGGGTTCGGCATATGGGCACGTAACCGATACAACGCGACGGACAGTCAGGAGGCCATGCATCCGGTACCGGGCCAGGCCCGTACCGACGCCAGCCTGTATTACCGCGCGCGACACTGGTCGACCACTTTGAGCGTCAAGAACGTCTTCAATCACAGGCTGTACGGCGATTACGCATTGAGGGACGTGGAGCTACAGCCTGGGCGCCTTTTCTATTTGAGCAGTAGCTACGATTTTTGAAACCTGCAGTGCGTCTGTTCGTACCCGGCAACACTTCGCACTCTAGCGGCATTGCCCAAGCTCCGTCCACCGTGTTCTGGGACACAGCGGTCTTTGCCACTATCTGGTCATCGGGTCAGTCACGTGACAGCGCCGTTTGTACGGCTTCGATTCTCGAGTTCACGTTGAGTTTTTCGAAGATGTTCTTCATATGCCATTTGACCGTCTCAGGTGCCAGTTTCAACGCTCGACCCACTTCCTTGTTCGAAAGGCCACGGGCAACATAGGTGACTATCTCCAGCTCTCTCGCACTCAGCGTATCCGACGACGTTACGACCTCGACAAACCGGGTGGATGCAGATCGCGAATGATCAAGCTCATCGAAAACTGCCAGCAATCTGTTTGCGTAAGCGATTTCCGCAAACGAGTCCTCTCCTGAGACCTGGCAAAACCGTCGTAGCAACTCGCGCACCGGCTGCCCTTCATCTACGAAGCTGTTGATCATGCCAATCGCCCCACCGATGCGCAGCGCACGATCGAGCGCGGTGAGCGCTTTCTCAGACTCTCCACGTTGATCGAACGCGCGCGAAAGCAGCAGGGAAACAAGAGCCTCGGCAGGACGCCAGCATAGAGCAGCCAGCGTATCCAGCAAACGCACAAGAATGCTGACGGCCTTATCACTTAGATTCTCGGCAATCAGAACGCGGGCTTGCACAAGGCAGTAGCTTGTCCAGGTTTCCACAGCGGACCCCATCCGCCCTTCGCACATCTTTGGAACATTCATGCTCAGTTCGTCGGCGATCTGCCTGGCCTGGGTAACGTTGCCGTCGTCGAGGAGCAATCTTGCCGTCTCGGCATCGCACGCCAGCTTGAGGCGTAGCCACTGCCGGGCTTTTGCAACCCGTCGACCGTCCTCCAGAATAGCCAGCGCCGAGCCCGTCTCCCCGTCGCGCCACAGCAGGCGGGCAGCGCAAAGCACGTGGCGTATCAAGCCACCCTGATGGGTAGTCTCCAGTGCAATGCTCATGCGACCTGCGATCATCTTTCGTGCTTCAGACAGTTCGTTGCACTCGTAGTAGGCGAATGCAAGTAGGCCGGCCAGCTCAACCGCGCAGGAGGATGACGCACCGAAAGCATTTTCCGTATGCCGGACCGCCGCCTCGAGCGTTCGCTTTGCGTCACGAAGCTCGCCATATATAAGTGCGGCAAGACCGTACATCGCGTGTCGAAACATATCGGAGTAGCTCGGGTCCTCACCATGCCCCGCTCCGTTTTTAACGATCTCCCATATGCCAAGGATATGATCAAACCTTCCCCGATATATCAAACCAAAAAATTGGGCTATTTGCGAGTAGCGCTTTACCCACGGTGCCACAGGCGCCATTGAGCCTTCTGTGGCGCGCCCGAGTTCAAGCGCACGTTCGCTATCGTCACTAACGCCTGCGATCAATGCGCCGACCGCGCTCACTTCCGCCAACGCAGTCTCGTCGACTACGGCACTATGTGCGTGACACATCCGATTAAATTCGTCCACCACAGCACCGATTTCCGTCGAGGCACGGATTGTCTGAAGTGAGAGTGCAAGTGCCCACGCTTTGGCGAGACGCAAACGTAGCCGTCCGTGGACCACATTCGCCGGAAGCTTCTCGATCCAACCTAGCGACGTGTATGGCTCACCGTGTTCCAACCTCTCTATCGCGCAGTTCTCAACCCACTGCGCGGCCTGCTCGGGTTCGTCTGCGGCCAAGGCATGTCGGACTGCTTCGGGCCAAAGACGTGCACCTGCGAACCACTGGCTTGCACGGTGATGCAGCAAAGCAACCTGTTGCGGCATCTGGCGGATAAGGCGGCGCCGCAGTGCGTCGGACAGCAGTGCGTGATAGCGGTACCACACCTGTGGTTCATCAAGTGGCCGGATGAACACGTTATGCCGTTCGAGCCAGTCCAGCTTTTTCCCGCTTTCAGCACCATCGCCCATGATGGCATCGCATACGCCAGGGGTGAGCCGTTCAAGAATCGACGTGTACAGCAGAAACTTGAGCATGGGCGGCGGCAAATGCATCAGCACCGTATCGTTCAGGTAGCGATCGATCCCAGAGCCGCTTCCGGCAAGGTGACTGGCAACCCGGGCCGCATCTCCCGCCTGAGTCAGTGCAAGGGACGCCAGCTGCAAGCCCGCCACCCACCCCTCAGTCGTCTCGTTCAGCAACTTGACACTGGTACGGTCGAGCGGCCGTGTACCTGTCTGGTCAAAGAACGCCTGCGCCTCGTCGATCGAAAAACGGAGGTCGTCGACATTAATTCGCATCAGCTTTTCCGGTGCCCTGAGCTGGCCGAGCGTCAAGGCAGGTTCGCCGCGCGCTCCGAGCAGCACGTGCATGTTGTCGGGCGCATATTGCAGCAGACGCGACGCAATCGCGAGAACCGGTTTCGCAGTCAGGCGGTCGGCATCATCCAGTACCAGGAATACGCAGCGGCCGCATGCGGCGATCCCATTCAGGAGCACCGAAATGACCGTTCTGATGGGGGTCAGCGCATCGTTATCCAGAAGTTGTTGCGCCTGCCAGCCAATGTCCTCCGACGCGCGGGACAATGCCGCCACCAGGTAGGCACCGAACTGCTGCGGATCATCGTCTTCATCATCGAGGCTGAGCCATGCAACCGGGTATTTTTGCTCCGACAGCGCTTCACTCCATTCAGCCAGCAAGGTCGTCTTGCCGAAACCCGCCGGGGCGGTCACGACCGTTACACTGCGCGGCGGTCGCCGACCCAGTTGCTCAATCAACCCGGACCGACGGACGCAGCCCGGCGGCAGACGTGGCGGGATCATTTTGGTCTGGATCAGCGACACGGTCCATTTGCGATCCGTGCTGTCTGAAAATTCAATCATGATTGCCCCCAACGCGACGACCGCACATCGGTGAATTCACACGATTCGGCATTGTCAACTTGCGGAATGACGTGCATGCGGAAACGCATGACATTGGTATTGCTAACCTAGCAGGCTGTTGAAAAGCGCCCCGTCATGAAGACGGGAGCAGTGTTCACGAGGCTTCCAAATGCGATGTGCTGCTGAATTGCGGGTTCGCACGGTGGTTTTTGTAGGCAATGCGCGTGCGCGCAGGCGGCGCGCCGTGCATTCGCCATGCCGTGGCGGCTCATCGCGTCGCTCCTTGCGGCACCACACCTGGCATTCGCGCCATGCGGGTCAGATTGCTCGCAACCATCGTCAGCTTGAAGTGCTGGTCGACTCGCCGGATGCCGCGATAGACCGTCTGCCGGATCCGACCGACGGTTTTACCCCAGCCGAAGTGCTCCTCGATACGCTTGCGGATGATCTGACTGGTCCGGTAGCCCGCATGCCGCGAAGTGCGCCCGTCGATTGCGCTGCCGCCCGAACGCTCATCGTTGCGCGCGACATGCGGTGTCACGTTGCGAGCGCGGCAATCGTTCACGAAGTCACGGGTGTCATACGCCTTGTCGGCACCGACTGTCTTCGCATGAGCGCCTGGCACGCAATCGAGCAATCGCAACGCGCTGGCCCGCTCGGCGAAACCATCCGCGTGACTAACCACGGCACCGACCACCAGCCCTGAGCGATTCTCCATCAGGATGTGCCCGTGGTAGCACAGGATGGCCGGGCTTTTGTGGCTCTTCTTGAACAATCGCGCCTCCGGATCAGTAGTCGACTCGTGCGTGGCATTGCTACGTCGCTCGCCTCTCCAGTCAGTATCGGCGTTGCGGCCACCGCCGGCGGGCGGACCATCCTCCGGGCCGTCCTTGCGGCGGAAGCTCTTGTGACTGGCCCACGCCTGAATCAGCGTGCCGTCCACCGAGAAATGGTCCCTCGACAACAAGCCCCGTTTGTCCGCCAGGCTCATGACTTCGGTGAAGAACGCTTCCACGACTTCATGCTCCAGCAACCGGTCTCGGTTCTTCGAGAACACCGAGTGGTCCCACACGGCGTCCTCAATCGCCAGCCCGACGAACCAGCGGAACAGCAGGTTGTAGCGCATCTGCTCCATCAGCATGCGCTCGCTGCGCACCGAGTAGAACACCTGCAACAGCAGCGCTCGCATCAGCTTCTCAGGTGCAATCGAGGCACGGCCAGTGTCCGCGTAGATGACGCTGAACAGCCCGTTGAGCCGTTTCAACGCATCATTCACCAGCACCCGGATCGGTCGCAACGGGTGATCTGCCGGGACGAAGTCCTCCAGCTTGACCGTCGTGAACAGGGTTTCCTGCATCTCATCCATTCCGCGCATCGCATCCGCTGCCAAAGATCATGAACACGATATCCATAACGCCCGTCCCTCAAACCCCGCTTACACGGGACCAAAATTCAACAGCCTGCTAGGCGGCAAGGCGATCGGGCATCGGATTTCCGGTAACGGCCTCCCACCCAACCAGGGACAAGCTGCAAAACGGCTGCGGCGCTTTCTGGGTATGACTTGTCATCATGCTCTCGGTGATTGCCTGGTGGCGTATTGACGACTGCAGTTTACTTTCGCCCGAGATTTCATCAACATCGGAAATAATTTAGTCAATAAGCACAGGTTATGAGGATCAGGGATATCGAGGTGTTCAGGGCGGTCATGAACGCGCGAAGCACGAGTAACGCCGCGGCCCTGCCCGGCATTTCGCAACAGAGTGCAGCGAAGGCAGCAACAAAGACACGTCGACTCATGATTCCCCTGGATGCGTGTTGACGAGCGTGAAAATACGGACGTGATTCAACGGGTTAATTTGGACGAAGTGAATCGCCTGCGCGACGCTCTTTCTACAGGGCTGCTTCCGCTTCGCTGGCTGCGTCATCGCGGTGTAAAAACGAAAGCAGGTTGAAGCGTTATCCACCGAAAAATTCCACGATGTGCAACACAAAGTGTGAACTCTTTTGCGCATAAAACGTGCATCCGCCGAAGTGCAGGCTTTGTTGTGCGTCGACACCTATCGCCCACATAGACAGTAGTGTCTTCAAGCATATCGTCAAAATACGATATATGATTCGTCTTGTAGCGATGCAGATGCATGGACGCCAACCGGCGTTCCAGGCCTGCGTGTTGTTGACAACCATGAAACCGACCCGAACGACACCCGACATCGACGCGATTCACAAAGCGCTGGCCAACCCGTTACGCCGGGAGATTCTTGGCTGGCTGCGGGAGCCGTACGCGCATTTCGCCGATCAGGAGTTGCCGCTCGACCACGGCGTATGCGCCGGCAAGATCGACGCACGCTGCGGTCTGTCGCAGTCCACCGTGTCGGCGCACCTCGCGGCACTGCAGCGCGCGGGCCTCGTCACGTCGAAGCGGGTTGGCCAGTGGGTGTTTTTCAAACGCAATGAGCCCGTCATTCAGGCCTTTCTCGAGCATATGAACGAGCAGCTTTGAGGGCTTCATTCGCGTCAGCACGCTTTTTTCATCACGTATTTTTTCAGGCCGGGCCACAAGCTCGTTGCCGAAGGTGAACTGTTATGCCGACTCTTTTCGATCCGCTGCAAATTGGCGATATCACGCTGTCGAACCGCATCATCATGGCGCCGCTGACGCGCCAGCGCGCCGAAGAAATCCGCGTGCCGAACGCGTTGATGGCGCGTTACTACGCCGAGCGCGCGAGCGCCGGCCTGATCATCAGCGAAGCCACCTCGGTCACCCCGCAAGGCGTGGGTTATGCCGACACGCCGGGCATCTGGTCGCAGGAACAGGTTGAAGGCTGGAAGCTCGTCACGAACGCGGTGCACGCCGCCGGCGGCAAGATCTTTCTGCAACTGTGGCACGTTGGCCGTATTTCGGATCCGGTGTTCCTGAATGGCGAATTGCCGGTTGCGCCGAGCGCGATCGCCGCGCAAGGGCATGTGAGTCTGGTGCGTCCGGAACGTCCGTTCGTGACGCCTCGCGCGCTGGAACTCGACGAAATCGCCGGTCTGGTCGACGCGTACCGCAAGGGCGCCGAGAACGCGAAAACGGCCGGTTTCGACGGCGTTGAAGTGCACGGCGCGAACGGCTATCTGCTCGACCAGTTTCTGCAGGACAGCACCAATCAGCGTACCGACACCTACGGTGGTCCGATCGAAAACCGCGCGCGTCTGCTGCTCGAAGTCACCGACGCTTGCATCGATGTGTGGGGCGCGAATCGCGTGGGCGTGCACCTTGCACCGCGCCGCGACGCGCACGACATGGGCGACTCCGATCCGGCCGCTACGTTCGGTTACGTGGCTCGCGAACTCGGCAAGCGCAAGATCGCGTTCATCGCGGCTCGTGAAGCGCTCGGCGACGACCGCCTCGGCCCGCAACTGAAGCAGGCATTCGGCGGCCCGTACATCGCGAACGAAAAGTTCACCAAGCAGAGCGCGCAACAATTGCTCGACGCGGGTGAAGCGGACGCGGTGGCATGGGGCCAACTGTTCATCGCGAATCCGGATCTGGTGCGCCGCTTCGAAACGGATGCGCCGCTGAACCAGCCGAATCCGTCGACGTACTATGCGCGCGGCGAAACCGGGTATGTGGATTATCCGGCGCTGGAAACGGTGGAATAAGCGGGTGGAATAAGCGCCACCTGCGTGGCAGCGAGCTCGCTGTAGCAAGCGGTAAAACGACGCGGCGGATGTGACCGGAGATAGATATCGGTCGCACCCGCCGCGTTTTTCTTTCGCGCAACCAACCTCATCTCATGCCAGATCGCGCCGCATGAACACGCGCCTGGATTCGTCGAGCCCACGCGCGATATGCGCGTCGCGCCGCTCGATCAGATGCGCGTCGAGTTCCGCTGCTTCGATATCGCGAAACCCGAGCCGTCGATAGTAAGGCGCGTTCCACGGCACCTCGCGATAGGTGGACAGAATCAGTTGCGTGAGCTGCCGCGCCAATGCGTGTTGCGCGACCTGCTCGATCAACGCCGCGCCGATACCCTGCCCCGCATGCGACGTCAGCACGTCGAGCTCCTGAATATAGATGCGCGTGGGCTGCGGCTCGAACATGACGAATCCGACGCGGGTCGCATCGGCATCCACGGCGACGATGATCTCGCGCGCGGCGATCTTGCTTTCGATACGCTCGATATCCATCGGCGGGGCATCGGCAATGCCCGTCAAACCGACGCTGGCGAAACGCTGGCCCGCTTCGAATTCGATAGCTTGGATCGCGTTCGCATCGGGTGGCGCGGCAAAACGGAAAGTGACGGCGGAAGCTTGTCGCATAAAGGTTTCGCAGGTTTGTTTCAGGTTTTATTTGCGTATGACACGACGCGATATTGACATCTCTCCAAGGAAATAGACAGGTACCCGTGCCGCCGTCGGGCTACACTCCCGAACATCCCAATTCCCCCGCGCCCCGAGATGGATCTGATGCATGTGTTGCAGGTCGCCCTGCACTTCGACCAGCACCTGAGCGGTCTGATCGTGCAATACGGCACCGCCGTTTACGCGATGCTGTTTCTCGTCATATTCGTCGAGATCGGTTTTCTGCCGCTGTTCTTCTTGCCCGGCGATCCGCTGATTTTCATTTGCGGCGGACTCGCCGCAACCGGCGCGCTGAACGTCTGGCTCGTGATCCCCGTGCTGTTCGCGGCCACGGTGGCCGGCAGCGTCGTCGACTATGCGATTGGCCGCGCGATCGGTGAAAAGGTTTATACCGCCGACTATCGCTGGCTCGACAAGAACGCATTGCGCAAGGCGCATGTATTTTACGAAGCGCGCGGCGGACTGACGTTTCTGCTGTCGCCATTCATTGCGGTGGTGCGGACGTTCGCGCCGTTCGTCGCGGGCGTTTCGCGCATGACGTTCGCGCGTTTCCTGTCGTTCGTCAGCGCGGGCGCAGCACTGTGGATCGTGTCGCTGGTGGCCGCCGGTTATCTGTTCGGCAATGTGCCCCTGGTGCGCGATCATATGAGTTCGATCGTGTTGCTGGGCGTGGGGCTTGGCGTCGGGTCGTTGCTGGTGAGTGCGGTGTGGCGGTTTGTTAATCGGCGCTGGCGTGCTCGCTGATTTTTCGGACCACACGACGCGCGGTCAGGATCAGCAGCCGCGCGAACACGGCCATCAAGAACGCCGGTCCAATCCCGAAGGGACGCTATTACATCATCGGGCGTCAAAGCGGGGGGCGTCTCGGGTGGCTTTGGGATTGGGCAAAAGACAAGGCATCTCACGTGCAGCACGATCAATGGTTCGCCCTTTACCGTAATGACGGTGTCATCGACGACTACACGTTCGTGCATGGCGTGCGTCGCGGCAATTTCCGCCTCCATCCCGACGGCCGATTCGGCATCAGCGAAGGATGCATCGCCATTCAGTCTCCCGAATCAATGCCCTGCTCGCGTGGTTATACAGCGAGAGCGGGTATCAGGCGCTTGCCCCTCTCTTCCGTCTGTTTGGCACAGTCGGCGTAGAGGGCCACGAAAGCGTGATAGCAGGCCTGCTGCTCGCTCTGAGCTTCGTCTTTTCAGCGCTCATCGTGTGGCTCGGTTCCACTCTGCTAAAGCACCGGCGGTAGCACTCCATCCCCCACTTCCGCACGCAACGCGGCCAACAAAACCTGCCACCACTCCCCGTGCCGCAATAGAAACACGCGATCGGGAAAATGATGGCGCGCCACATGATCCTGCGGCACCGTATCCCAGCCACGATGCTCGACCGTCACCCGTGTCTCGTCGCCCACCGCTTCGAAACGCACCTCGACATGCGTGTGTTGCGCGGCGGAAAAACTCGCTTGCCGCCAGCCGAATGCCAAACGTTCGCCCGGCTCCCACACAGTGACGCGGCCCACCTCGAACACGCTGCCGTCCGGCTGCGTTTCGACCAGACGTCCATGGTCGCCACTCCCCTCCTCAGCCGGTTCGAACGACAATACCCCCTCCCCTTGCGGCGTGAATTGAAACAGCCCGTTAGGCCGCCACCATCGGCCGATATCGCGCGTGAATACCTCGAACGCACGCGACGGCGACGCGGCAACGCGCAGCGACACCTGCACGCGCGAACTCATCCCTGCTCCTCGACGTGCGCCTTGAACGACAACAGTTGCTCCGACCACAATGCCTCGGTCTGCTCGAGCCACGTTTTCAATTCGTTCATCGGCGTCGATCGCAATACATAAAGCCGCACGCGCGCGTCGACGCTGTCGCCGCCGCCGCGCGATTCTTCTATCAACTCACTCGAACGCAGTACGCGCAAGTGCCGGCTCATCGCTTGCGGCGAGAGACCGGTGGCCTGCGCGAGTTCGCCGGCGCGCATGGGTTGCCGGCTCAACAGATCGACCACGTGACGCCGGTTCGGATCGGCCAGCGCGGCCAGCGTGCGATCGAGCGAGACACTCGCGGGCAGTCCCATGCGTTACACCCAGCCTTCGATTTTCAACCCGCTGGCACGCTCGGCTTCTTCACGCGACACCTCGTGCACGGTCTGCCCAAAGCTCCAGATATGCCCCTCCGGATCGCGAGCCGCATACACACGGTCGCCGTAAAACTGATCGGCCAACTCACGCGTAATCACCGCGCCAGCAGCGCGCGAGCGAGCACAGTGCTCGTCGATACCGTCACGTAGTTGCACATGCACCGACTGCGTATTCTTGCCGCCGATCGACGCCGGGCTCGCCGCATCTTCCGACCATTCGCGGCAGATCATCACGTAGCTGTCGCCGAAACGCATTTCCGAGTGGGCCAACTGGCCATCGTTGTCTGTAATGACCATCTGACGCTCGAAGCCGAAGGCCTTTTCCAGCCAGTCGAGCGCAGCAAACGCGTCCTTGTAGTACACCGATGCCCCCAGCGAAGGACGTTCAAACGATTCGCTCATGATGGCCTCCTTTGATAAACCTTACGGTTAATATTTCACACTATAGTTAAATAAACCGATAAGGCAAGGACGGCATGAGCGATCGTGTCCGGTCATGACCAAGACAAAGGTGAACGTGCAGCGAGGCGTTATACCCCCTACGTCTACGGCACAAACACCGTCCGACGAGCACTATCCGGATGCCCCCAATGCGCGCCCAGTTCCGCCAGCGGCACCGTTTGAGTCGTCACCTGCAAACCAGCAGGCCCCGCTGCATCGAACACCGCTTTCAGCGCCCCGAACAAATGCGCCAAAGGAACGCTGCCAATCCCGCTCCCTACCAACCTGATATCCGTCGAACGCAGCACGGCCGCCGGTAACGCGATCTCGGCGCCGCTAATCGCGCCGATCTGAACGAAGCGCACCGGGTGATCGTCCTCCGATGCTTTCGCCGCCGCGATCAACAACGACCGCGCACTCGCGCCCCACAGATAATCCAGCACCACGTCCACGCTGTCGCGAAACACCGCTTCGAACGCGCGGCTCAAGCTGGCTTCGTCCTGATCGAGCGAAATCGTGTCATCGGCGCCGATGAGCTTGAGCGCTTCCAGCGAAGCAGCATTACGCCCCGTCGCAATGATTCGCGCCGCGCCGAGGTGCTTCGCGATCTGCACGGCCAACCGTCCCGAGGTGCCCGTTGCACCGTTGATCAACACGGTTTCGCCCGCCACGAAACCCGCCCGCTCGACGAGCGCCGCCCACGACGACATGCCGGGAATCGCGATCGCCGCGGCCGTGACGTCGTCGAGCGTGTCGGGCAGCGCAATGCAATGCGTGTCCGCGACGAGGCTGTGTTCCGCCATCGCACCGAACGGCGCCTGCGGCTTGAAGAAATAGACGCGTCGTCCGTCGCTCAGTCGGCCTGTGCCGTCCACGCCGGCAACGAACGGAAAGTCGCCCGACGACGAATAATGCGAGCCCGCCGCCCTGGAACGGGTGACGTGACTGAGCGCGGATGCCGTGACATCGACGACACTCAATCCGCTCGACGCTTCGGGTCGAGCGAAATCCGCGTAGACGGGCGCCTCGCCCGCCGCTTTGACAATGGCTGCTTTCATGATGGTTCCTTGCTGTTAGCCTGGGATTGTGCTGAAGCTTGGGATTGAAGCGCGCGCTGCCGCACCTGAACCCAGTCGCGCAACGCGTGATCGCGAATCTCGAGCACGTCGAACAAACCGAGAAGGTGCAACGCAGGCAGCGCATCGACCATATCGGTTTCGGCCTCGGCGTACGCCGCTTTGCTCGCGTTGGGATCGGTCCACACACGCGCATTGGCGAGAAAAGCCGCGACGGTGCCCTTGCGGATCGTCGTACCGCCAATCTCAGTCTGATTGATTGAATCGGGAAGAACCTGTTCAGCTCGCATCGCACTGCACTCCTTGTTGATCACAATGGAATCCAGTGTAGGCGTGCAAATGCGGCCGGTCTCCGGTATAAAGGCCAATCAATACGGTATTCAGGCCATGACCCAACCTTTGATTCGCCCGGATCTCGTCACCTCGCCGGCCGGTCCTTTCCTCGCCGCGGCCGAACTGACGCAAACCGAGGCGCGTTCGACGTCCTCGCATAGTCATGCGCGCGGGCAGCTGATGGGTGCGTTGAGCGGGCTCGTCTCGGTGGGCCTCGACCGACAGCAATGGGTCGTGCCCGCGATCCACGCCATCTGGATTCCGCCGCATTACGAGCACTCGGTGCGCTCCTACGGACCGTTTTCCGGCTGGAGCGTGTTCATTACCGAGCAGCGCTGCGAGCAACTGCCGCGCGAGCCGCGCGCGATCAAAACCACGCCCTTGCTGCGCGAAGCCGTCCGGCGCGTGGCAAGTTGGCCGGGCGTCGAACTCGACGACGCGCAAACGCGCATCGCGGAAGTCATCGTCGACGAACTCGCGGCGTCGAAAGAGGAATCGCTGGATTTGCCGCGCCCCGACGACGCCAGGCTCGTGCGTCTCACGGACGCGCTGGTCGGCGATCTGTCCGACAATCGCCGGCTCGATGAATGGGCGGTGTGGGCGGGTCTCGCGCCGCGCACGCTGAGCCGCCGTTTTGTGGCGGAAACCGGCATGACGTTCGCGCAGTGGCGGCAGCAGGCGCGCTTGCTGCGTGCGCTTGAACTTGTCGCGGACGGCATGCCCGTCACGACGATCGCGCTCGAACTCGGCTACGACAACGTCAGCGCGTTTATCGACATGTTCCGCCGCGCGATGGGCACGACACCTGGGCGCTATCTGGCGGCCGAAGCGTCGACGTCGTCGCCTGCCGCTTATTCAGCCGCGCCACCGGCATAGTTCCGCTGACCGCGCAAACGCTGCACGATACGGCCGAACGCATACCACTGCTGCGCGATCAACCCCGTGCCATACGAACGGCCGGCGCCGTGCGGCACGGGCAACTGATCGCGAATGCCGGTCGGCTCGACGGTGCGGTCCCAGGACACGGTGCGGAACATCATGTCCCACCACGGAAACAGCACGCCGAAGTTGCATCCATAACGCGTGCCTTCATGCCCATACCCCACCGCGTGATGCCGGCGATGAAAAATCGGACTGACGATCACGCGCTCCAGCAGCCACCCATACGGCAAACGCGCATTCACGTGCTGCACGCTCTGCATGAAATTGCCGACGGCGACCAGCACGACGAACTGCGTCGGCTGCACGCCGATAAACAGCGAAATCGCCGCAAAAAACGCGGCCTGGATGATGTCGTCGAGAAAGTGGTTGCGGTCGTCGGCCCACAGCGACATCTGCTGCTGGCTGTGATGCACCGCGTGCAATTCCCACCACACGCCGAAACGGTGCTGCCAGCGGTGATACCAGTAGCCGAAGAAGTCGAGCACGATCAGATAGATCAGGAACGACACCACCGGCTGATCGGTCACGCCGGGCCACAAACTATCGACGTCGATATTCGGCACGTCGTAGATCGCCATCAGGCTTTGCCAGTGATTGAACAGCGGCGTGAGCATGAAAAAAACCGCGATATTGATGATGCCGAGCTTGGCGATCCACGTGTAGATCACATCGGCGCGCAGCGCCTTGCGATCCTGCCAGGTCTCGATCGGCCGCAACGCTTCGAGCGGCCGCAAAGCGGCATACGTCACGACGATTTCGAGCACGCCGATGATCACCCAGTAGAGCGCGTCGTACGTGTCTTCGTCATAGCCCATCAAGCCGAACTTGAAGAAGAACGGCTGCACGACGTCGACATACAGCAGCGTTTGCAGCGCTGAGATGCCGTTGTCGAGCAGCGCGAGGATGTCGTGAATCATCGAAAAACCTCTGAAAAACCGATGCTGTAATGAAAACGGAAGCTTGAGGCCTCAGTGGGCCTCCAGCCTCAGTCCGGATTCGGCGCAGTGACCGGCGCGCGATTCGCGAAATAAAGGCCATGCGGCGAACGTCCGACAGCAATCGTGTCGATAAGTTTTCGCGTTGTCAGATCAATAATGCCCACGTGCTTCGCAAAACGGAACGTCACCCACAGGTAGCGGCGATCGGCGGACAACTCCATGTCGTCGGGTCCGGGCATCAGACCGGTAATGTCGCCGACTTTCGTCAGCGTGTTGTAATCGAGAATGCTGATCGTGCTCTCCACGCGATTCGACACCGCGATGTGCTGACCGTCGTCGAGATTACGGAAGTTGTGCGCGCCACGGCCGGTCGGGATCTTTTTCACGAGCTGCTGCTTGTGCCAGTCGACCACGGCCACATCGTCCTCACCCGTCATACCGATCAACAGATAGCGATCGCCGGGCGTCATCCACAAGCCGGCCGGCGTGTTGCCGATATGCAGCTTCCACAGCACCGTTTGCGTCGCGAGGTCGATTGCGGCGACTTCGCCGGTGTCCTGCAGCGTGACGAACACCGTGCGGCTATCCGACGAAAACGTCATATGGCTCGGCGTTTTCGACAGCGGCACGCGCTTCGCGAGCGACACGTTCTGGCCGTCGTAGCGATACACATCGACGCGATCCAGCCGCAGCCCCGCCGTCACAAACCACTTGTGATCGGGCGAAAAACCCAGTTGATACGGGTCTTCGATATCTTCGACGCGGCGCTGCACTTTGCCGGTGTGCGGGTCGAGAAACATCAGGTCGTTGGACACCGAATCGGCCACGATCAGCGAACGGCCGTCGGGCGTGATCATCAGATGGTGCGGCTCCTTGCCGGTCGGCTCGGTGCCGATCACCTGGTGGGTGGCTCCGTCGATGAGCGAGAGTTTCGCTTCGCCGGAATCGAGCACGATGACGTTGTCCGCGGCCTGCGCGAACCCGCTCGCGAACAGGCCGCACAGCAGCGCGGCGCGCACGCCTGCTTTGGAAATCGTCGTGATCGTTGAAAGAGGAAATGACATGTGATGAATTTCGCGCGCGAAAAAGAACCGATGGGAATGAGGGGCAGACTGGCGAGCGTCAACATGAGACAGACGGCCAGCACGGCTTCCCTCATAACGTGACAACCCGGCTCGCCGATGACACGAATCGGTCATTAGCCACCGGAAACACCGGAAAAGATGCCGGACGTTACGCTGTCATTCATTTGACTTAAGCCCAGCTTACATTCACGGCTCAAACTTAATCCCAAAGAGGACACAATCCGTGAACCACTCCTACCGCATCGCGGCGGTCGGCTGCTGTCTGGCCGTTTCCGTCTGTCAGTCGAACACCAGTTTCGCCGCCTCAGAAGCTTCTTCCTCTTCCTCCGTCACGCTGTACGGCATCATCGACACCGGTGTCGAATTTCTCAACAATGCTTCGGCCACCAAGGGCCAGACGCACGACGTCACGCGCCTGACCTCCGGCAATCTGTCGGGCTCGCGCTGGGGCCTGACCGGCACCGAAGACCTCGGCGGCGGCGCGAAGACCTTCTTCCGGCTGGAAAGCGGCTTCAACGTCGACAGCGGGGCGCTGCTGCAAGGCGGCCGCGAATTCGGCCGGCTCGCGTACGTGGGCCTGTCGGACACCACTTACGGCTCGCTGTCGCTGGGTCGTCAAGGCGGCCTGTTCCTCGACTGGATGAGCCTCTACAACCCGCTCGGCAACGCGGTCTACGCGATCAAGATGCAGGACCCGGCGTTCTCCGACCGGCTCGACAACACGGTCCGCTATGAGCACCATTTCGGCCCGGTCACCGCGCTCGTCCAGTACAGCCTCGGTTACGACAACGTCACGTACGGCGCGCAACCGGCGGGCGACACTCGCAACGCGCGCGTGATCGAAGCCGGCCTGCGCTACAAGAGCGGCCCGCTCAGCGCGGCCATCGCGTACGACCAGAAAAACGGCGGCAGCACGAGTCCGACGGCGGCGCACACCACCAAGGCAGGCGGTTACGAAGGTAACGTCGACCGGCGTATCGGCGTCGGCGTGCGCTATGCGCTGGCTTCCACGGATCTGTTCGGCGGCTACCGCTACCTGAATTCGAAAGCGATCCACCTGAGCACGCTCTCCACCGGACCGGTCGAAGCGACCAGCCTCTACTGGCTCGGCGCGACCTATCACGCGAGCGCCGCGCTGAACCTGTCGAGCACGGCGATGTACCAGAACTTCTATGGCACGTCGCGCGATCCGTGGTCGTTCCAGGTCGACGCGGATTACTTCCTGTCCAAGCGCACCGATCTGTATCTGAACCTCGCGTATGCGCTAAACCGAAACGGCTCGAATCTCGGCCTGAACGGTTTCGGCACGGACGTAGTGGCGGGCAAGAACCAGGTCGGCCTGATGGCCGGCATTCGCCACACGTTCTGAGGACGGCAGGATGGATAGCGCGAGCGTATCGATCCGCGTGCGCGGGCTTCGTCAGACTTTCGGCGCGCAGGCCGTACTCGACGGCGTCGATCTCGACGTGCCGGCGGGCACCACGCTCGCGCTGCTCGGACCGTCCGGCTGCGGCAAAAGCACGTTGCTCAAACTGCTGGCCGGGCTGCTGAAACCGGACGCGGGCCGCGTGATGTTCGGCGACGAAACCGTCGCCGATGCGGCGACCTGTGTGCCGCCCGAGTCGCGCGGCCTCGGCATGGTGTTTCAGGACTATGCGCTGTGGCCGCATATGACGGTGGCCGGCAACGTGTCGTTTCCGCTGGAAATGCGCGGCGTCGGCCGGCGCGAACGCGGCGAGCGGGTCGCCGCGGCGCTCGCGCGCGTGGGTCTCGACGGGATGGGCGCGCGGCGTCCGTCGGCGTTATCGGGCGGCCAGCAGCAGCGCATTGCGCTGGCCCGCGCGATCGTCGCCGAGCCGCGCATCCTGCTGTTCGACGAGCCGCTGTCGAATCTCGACAGCCAGTTGCGCGCGAGTCTGTGCGACGAAATCGGCGGCCTGCTCGCGCAACTCGGCACCACCGCCGTGTACGTGACCCACGAGCGCAAGGAAGCCGAAGCCCTCGCCCATACGATCGTCACGCTCGCACACGGGCGCGTGGAAAGCGTCCTTCACCGGTAAAGGAATCGCTACAATGTTCAAGTCAATTTTCTTCGTTATTCTCACCATGTCGTTGACCCTCGGGCTGGGCACTTCCTCAGCCGAAGCTGCTTCTATTACCGTCTATACCGCTGGACCTGGCAACCTCAGCAAAAAACTGGCGTTAGGTTTCGAGCGCAAGACGGGCATCAAGGTCGATCTGTTCCAGGCCACCACCGGCAAGGTGATGGCGCGTCTCGAAGCCGAGGCGAGCAATCCGCATGCGGACGTGTTGATCTCCGCTTCGTGGGACACCGCGCAGGATCTGGAAAAACGCGGCTGGCTGCTCGACTATCAGAGCCCGAATGCCGCGCATGTGTCGCCCATGTTCAAAGGCCCCGCGTATGTCGCGCAAGGCATCTCCGCGCTCGGTATCGTGTGGAATACGCGCACCGGCAAGCCGGAGCCGCACGACTGGCGCGATCTCGCGGCGCCCGCTTATCGCAATCAGGTGACCACGCCGAATCCGGCACTGTCGGGTGCCTCGCTCGATCTGCTGCTCGGCTTGCAGGATCGCCTGGGGGAATCCGCGTGGTCGCTGTTCGACAGCCTGCACAAGAACGGCATGGTCGTGCTCGGTCCGAATGCGCAGGCCATCAACCCCGTGCTGCAAGGCGCGAAGTCGGCGGTATTCGGCGCGGTCGATTACGTGGCGTACGGCGCGGCCTCGAACGGCGAATCGGTCAAGGTGATCTTTCCGAGCAGCGGCACGGTGATCGCGCCGCGCCCCATGATGATCCTCAAGACCTCGCACGTGCAGAACGAAGCGCGCGCGTTCATCGACTACGTGTTGTCCGACGAAGGTCAGAAGCTGGTCGCCGACGCATGGCTGATTCCGGCGCGCGACGATATCGCCGGCACCCGTCCGCCGCTGAAAGATCTGAAGCTGCTGCCGCAGGACGACGGCTCGAACACCAAGACGCGCGCCGAAGTGCTCGCACGTTTCAATGCGCTGTTCGGCGATCACTAATGGCTCGCGTGATGATGCGCGCCGCGCCGCCCAGCGGTGCGCCGCGCGGCGGTTCGGCCTGGCTGCTGACGCCGCTGCTTGCCGCGCTCGCCGTGCTGATCGCGTTGCCGATCGGCTTCGTCGTGTTGCAGGCGATCTTTCCGTTGCTCAACCGCGGCTCGTTCGCGCATCCGTTTAGCGCGTTCGGCGCGGCGCTGGTGCGCGCCGATACCCTCCCCTTGCTCGGCAATACGGTGCGCTTCGGCGTGAGCGTCGCGCTCGCCAGCGTGGCGCTCGGTTTGCCGCTTGGCGTCGTGCGTGGTTTGTTCCGGCTGCCGGGTGCGCGTTTGTGGGATCTGCTGTTTCTCGCGCCGTTTCTGATTCCACCGTATCTCGCGGCATTCGGCTGGATTCTGCTGCTGCAACCGAGCGGCTATCTCGAACAGTTGACCGGCGTGAATCTCGGCCGCTTTCTGTTCTCGTTCAACGGCGTGGTCGCGGCCATGACGCTCGGCGTGTTTCCGGTCGTCTACTTTTCGGTGTCGCGCACGCTGGCCGCGTTGGGCGGACGCCTCGCCGACGTGGCGCGCGTGTTCGGCGCGGGCCCGTGGCGCAGTTTCGCGCGCATTACGTTGCCGTTGATGCTGCCCGCCATCGCCGCCAGCGCATTGCTGACCTTCACGATGGCGATCGAAGAATTCGGCGTGCCGTCCGCGCTCGGTTCGCGTGCCGGTTTCAGTTTGATGGTGACGTCGA
Source organism: Paraburkholderia bryophila (assembly GCF_013409255.1). Taxonomy (NCBI): domain Bacteria; kingdom Pseudomonadati; phylum Pseudomonadota; class Betaproteobacteria; order Burkholderiales; family Burkholderiaceae; genus Paraburkholderia; species Paraburkholderia bryophila. The sequence goes on along the minus strand of NZ_JACCAS010000002.1, from coordinate 2,849,767 downwards.
TCGAAGAACGCTTCTCCGACTGGCCGATCGATCTGCCCGGCGCTTCGGTACTCGCGCTGCTGCTTGCCTTGCTTGCGTTAGCGGCCTTTGTGCTGCAACGGCGAGTGCTCGCCGGCCGCGACTTCGAAACGCAGACCGGCAAACCCACCGCAACGTTGCGGCGCGAATTGGGCCGCTGGCGTTGGCCAGTGCTTTCGATGTTCGGCTTCGTTGCACTATGCGCGGCGATCGCGCCGTTGTTCGCGATCGTCACGACGGCGTTTTCGCGCACGCTGTCGGGCGGTTTCGCGATCAACAACCTCACGCTCGCGCACTTCAAGGCGCTTTCCGCAGGCAGCGACGGCGCGAGCGCGCTCGGCACGAGTCTCGCGCTTGCCGCCGCGACGGCGTTAGTGACGGGTGCATTGGGTTTTCTCAGCGCATGGGTCGTCGTGAAAACGCGCCTGCGGGGCCGTGCCGCGCTCGACGCGTTGACGCTGCTGCCGCATGCGTTGCCCGGCATCGTCGTCGGCGTGGGGTTGATTCTGGCGTGGAATCTGCCGATCTGGCCTGTCACGCCGTACAACACGTGGGGCATTCTGCTGCTGTCGTACAGTTGCCTGCTGTTGCCGTATCCGATTCGCTATACGAGCGCGGCGTTGCGTCAACTTGGTTCGGGACTCGAAGCCGCGGCGCGCGTGCATGGCGCGTCGAGTGCACGCGTGTTGCTAAGGATCGTATTGCCGCTGGTTGCGCCTGCGTTGGTATCGTCCGTGATGATCGTGTTCGCGGTCGCTTCGCGTGAGCTGGTGACGTCGCTACTGCTCGCGCCGAGCGGCGTGCAGACCGCGTCGATCTTTATCTGGCAGCAGTTCGAGCAAGGCTCGATCGGCGACGGAATGGCGATGGGCACCGTGACCCTGTTGATCAGCGGCGCGTTGCTCGGTTGCGGCGCACGCTGGGCGAAACGTTTCGACGACGCAGCTTGAATGTGATTGGCGGCGAGTGCAATGAGTTGATCAGTTTCACTGCACTCGCCTGGGTTCTGCGCTAATGCTGTGGCCTTTGCATTAACGCAGAACCGCCTTACCGCTCTACTACCTTACTGCCCGCAGAACGTCGGCAGATACTTGTACACCCACGCGGTCTTCGTCGAACTCGGCGACTGCACCCAGTTCGTCATGCCTTGAATCACGCTGAACATGAGTTGCGAACGCGAGGTCACCTTGTCGGTGAAAATACCGTCGCTGTTCACGTCGACCTCGAAAGAAATCTCGGCCAGCGCGGGCGTCGTCGAACCGTTCGCGTACCAGACCGTCATCGTGAAGTCGGCATTTTCCTGACCGAGATCGCTGACCGCGCCGTCGTACGTGACTTCATGAATCGACAATCCGCTCACCGGCACCAGCGTTTGAGTGCTGACGCTGTCGAACACGTGCGTGGTCGGGAACAGGTCCTTGATGTCGCTCAGATGATTGATGTTCTTCGAGTCCGACAGCGGTTCGTTGGTGGAATGCGAATAGGTCTGGTTCGACGGCGGCGTGATGTCGTCTTCGAGTTTGCTCTTCGCCTTCGATGAGCTGCCGCTCACGTCGGTATTCGCCGAGGTCGTCTGGTTCGGCGAGCCGAACTTCAGTTCGATATTGCGGCCGCTGCTGTCGTCGCGTTCGCGCATCGAATAGCCGGCCTGCTTAACCGCGCAGGTGCCCGGCGAGTCGTAGTACAGCACGGTGCGATCGTTGTCGGCCGCGAAGCTGCCGGTGACCGTACGATCGAAGCCGTTCGCCGCGAGACTCGCCTGCAGGTCGGTGAGAAAGCGATTGGCCGCATCCGCCGGCTGGCTCGCGAAACTCGCGGGGTTGAGCAGTACTTTGTATTCACGACTGCCCACCGACGGTGTGCCCGCGTGAGCGACGCTGCTTGCGCATAGCAAAGCAACGGTTCCTGCATGATGCCATCTGATCTTTGTCATTTCGGTTCTCATGGATTGAAAGGGTACAGCCCCTCCAATCTACGAGTACCGAGTGACAACGCAGTGAAGCGAAGCAATTCAGAATCAGATTCCGTGAGACCGGTTCGCGTTGCCACGAACCGGCGTTTGCCTCACTGTCGCGTCGCACTTCGATCCGAACGCCGCTCCACGAAACGCCTCACGTAATCGTCCGCCGGCCGCGTCAGAATTTCGTCGGGCGTGCCCTGCTGCACCAGCTTGCCGTCCCGCAGAATCGCGATGCGATTGCCGATCCGCAGCGCCTCGTCGAGATCGTGCGTGATAAACACAATCGTCTTCTTCAGCGTGGCCTGCAATTGCAGCAACTGATCCTGCATTTCCGTGCGAATCAGCGGGTCGAGTGCGGAGAACGCTTCGTCCATCAGCAGCACATCCGTATCCGCGGCGAGCGCACGCGCGAGTCCGACACGTTGACGCATACCGCCGGACAACTCGTCGGGATAGTGTTCGTCGTAACCGTTCAAGCCCACTTTGCCGAGCCACACGCGCGCCTTGTCGTTGGCCTGCGCGCGGCTCTCACCGCGCACACGCAGTGCGTACGCGGTATTGTCGAGCACGGTTTGATGCGGCAGCAGCCCGAAGTTCTGGAACACCATGCTGACCTTGTAGCGGCGCAGTTCGCGTAAGCCCTGCGCGCCGAGCTTGATGACGTCCGAGCCGTCGATCACGATCTCGCCCGCAGTCGGTTCGATCAGCCGGTTGAAGTGGCGTACCAGCGTCGACTTGCCGGAGCCGGAAAGGCCCATGATCACGAAGATTTCGCCCGAGCCGATGTTCAGGCTGACGTCGTTAAGGCCGACATTGCAGCCGGTTTGCGCGAGCACGTCGGCTTTGCCTTTGCCGCCGCGCAATAGATCCAGCACGCGCGCGTGACTCGTGGGCGGCCCGAACAGCTTGTACACGTGTTTGACTTCGATCGCTGCCATCTCGCTCTCCTGGTGCTTTGCTCTGAATGGACTATTGGGCTATCAGGGTCGGCAACTACTTCGCCGCGCGGGTTTCGAGTCCGCTTTCCGCCGCGCCCTGCTCGTTCGCCTCCGCGCTACTCGCGCGATAAGGAATCCGCGAGGCCGCTTTCGCCTTTTTGCGCTGCGCGAACAGACGCCGCGTGCGACGGTCCTGCCCATAGCCCTGACTGATACGGTCGATCACGATCGCGAGAATCACAATGGCAATGCCCGCCTGCATGCCCTTGCCCACGTCGAGCGTCTGAATCCCGGCGAGCACGTCTTCGCCGAGACCGCGCGAGCCGATCATGGAGGCGATCACCACCATGGAAAGCGCCATCATCGTGGTCTGGTTGATGCCGGCCATGATGCTCGGGCGCGCCAGCGGCAACTGCACGTTGACCAGCAACTGCCAGCGCGTGGTGCCGAATGCGCGTGCCGCCTCGACCACTTCGCCATCCACGTGACGAATGCCGAGATCGGTCAGGCGAATCAGCGGCGGCAACGCGTAGATGATCGTCGCGAGAATCGCCGGCACCTTGCCGAGGCCGAACAGCATCAGCACCGGGATCAGGTAGACGAAACTGGGCAGCGTTTGCATCACGTCGAGCGTGGGCAACAACAGGCGACGCAACCACGCGCTGCGCGAGGTCAGAATGCCGAGCGGCACACCGAACGACACCGATAACACCGTGGCCACCAGCATCAACGCCAGCGTCTGCATCAGCTTTTCCCACAGCCCGAAGCAACCGATCGCATACAGCAGCAAGATAAAGAACCCGGCGATGGTCAATCGCCGGGTCGCATTCCACGTGATCGCGCCGACCGCGAGCAGGATCAGCCACGGCGGCAACGCGCGCAGCGCGCCCTCGAGCGGCACCAGCACATAGCGCAACACGGTAATGCTGAACTGATGAAAACCGTCGCCGTAGCGGGTCACGAACGATTGCACGGCGTCGTTCACCCAGTCGGCAATCGAAAGATGCAGAAAAAAAGAATTCATGATCAAGCCTCCACGGCAAATGGACAGCGGGTCAGCTCGCTCTCGCCTCTGCGGTCGGGCGTGAAGCCGCGAGAGCCTCACGCCGTCGAAATCGGCCGGACGTTACAACGGTCCGGCACTTCGCTATCGATCAGGCGCCGCTGAGTCCGGCCTGCACTTTGGACGCGACGTCGGCCGGCACCCATTGCTTCCACATCTCCGGATGCTCGCGCAGGAATTGCGTGGCCATGGCCGAGCCGTCGAGTTTCTTCGTGCTCATTTCGAGGATCGTGCTGTTCAGAAAGTCCATCGGAAACTTGACCTTGTTGAGCATGGACACGAGTTGCGGATCGGCGTCGTAGAACGGCGTGGACACGCCGACGGTGACATGCGAAACCATGTACGACGACGCGCATTGCGACGTGCTGCTCTCGTCGCGCAAGGTCTTCCAGCAGGCGTCGTTATAGGCCGGCATTTTCAATTCGACGAACTTGTACTTCGCCATCAGCGCGGCCGGTCCCCAGTAATAGAACACGATCGGCGCGCCACGCTGATACGCGGAGGCGATCGCCGCGTCCAGTGCCGCGCCGGTGCCCGGATGGAAGTTGGTATAGGTCGCGTCCAGATTCAGTACTTTCAGCAGGCGCGTATTGACGCGTTCGCAGTCCCAGCCGGTCGGGCAGTTGAGAAAGCGGCCCTTGTCCGGTTCCTCGTCGTCGGCGAATACGCTTTTGTATTTCGGCAAGTCGGTGACTGCAACGAGGCCCGGCGCGAGCGGTTTGATGCCGCGTTTCGGATCGCCCTTCACCACGTATTCCGGCACGAACCAGCCTTCTTTCGTACCGCCCGGCAAGGTATCGCCGACCAGTTTCACGCTACCCGACGCCACCGCCTTCGCGGTGATCTCGCTGCGGCCGGTCCATTGTTCGGCCCACACCTGCACGTCGTTGTGCGCGAGCGCGGTTTCGGTGGCCGCGGTACTACCCGGCACGACGTCGGTCTTGCAGCCGTAGCCCTTCTCCAGAATCTGCCGCAACACTTCGGTCGCGAACGAACCGCTTTCCCACGTGATACCGGCAAAGTGGACGGTCTTGCCTTGCGCGCACCAGCTATCCGCGGCGTGCGCGGTCGTGCCGGTCAAGGCGATGGCGGCGGCGCACAGCACCGCGCGAAGTTGTCTGAGTTGCATCGTGGATCACCCTTGGAGTAATGAATGGCATTGAATGGGTTGGCAGGGGAAGCGTCGGCCGCAATGTCTCCGAATGCGGCCGCGCTGAGCGTTCAGGCCAGCAGGCGCTTCTCGAAGGGATAGTCGGACAGCAGTTCCACACGACCATCGTCGCGCACGTACACCTGCTCTTCCAGCTTGACGCCTTCACCGCCGGCTTCATGGCCGATATAACTTTCGATGCACAGCGTCATGCCGGGCTCGATCACGCCGTCATACCCCTTGGCCTCGTTATCCTCGCGATGGACGATGTACGGATATTCGCCCGTCATGCCCACACCATGCGCGAGCGCGAAATAGCGGCGCGCCTGATACGGACCGGGAATCTTCCACGCCTTCGCGATGAACTCCTGGAAGGTCGTGCCGGCGCGCACGTTCTCCATATTCGAATGCACCTGCTCATAGGCGAGCTTGTAGAGCGTCTTCTGTGCCGTGGTGGCGGGCAGATCGCCACACAGGAAGGTGCGCGAGAAATCGGCGTAATAGCCGAAGCGGCCCACCACGTCGGTATCGAGTCCGACGAGTTCGCCCGCCTGGATCTTGCGCGGACTGCTCTCCTGGAACCACGGATTGGTGCGCGGCCCCGAACTGATCAGACGCGTTTCGACATAGTCGCCGTCGGTCTCGATGATGTGCTTATGCAGATACGACCACAATTCGTTTTCGCTAATGCCAGGCACCAGCGCCGCTTCGAGTCGGCGCACGCCTTCTTCGGCGGCGCGCAGCGACGAGCGGATCATCTTGATCTCGTTGGGCACCTTGATCGAACGGGCGCGTTCCAGCGGTTCCTGCGCGTCGCTGATCTGATAGCCGCGCGCCTGCAGCGCAAAAGCCGCCGCCGAAGTCGCGCTTTCAATCGCGATCCGCTTGCCGCCGCCGCTTTGCTTGACGAGTTCGTCGATCTCGTCGGCCCAGCGTTCGGTGACGCGGCCCAGCATGTCGTCACAGAAGTAGTAGGAAATCGCGGTAGCGGGTCGCACTTCGTCGACGGTGTCGAGCCCGTCGGCGAGGAAATCGCAGCCCGCATATTCGAACAGCACGACCTTGCCTTCGGCCGGCACGAACAGATAGCGCGCGGGATTGCGCATCGAATACACCTGCATGTTGCGCGAGCCGGTGGCGTAGCGCATATGCGTCGGGTCGAACAGGATCGCGGCGGTGAGGTCGCGCTTCTTCAGTTCACGGCGCACGGCGGCAAGCCGGTCGCGTTGAATCTGCGCGATTTCTTCCGCGGTCGGTTCGCAATCTTCCGGAAGATGAGTCGGGCGAATAATCGTCATGGTTTCTCGACAGGGGGACGGGGTTATCAGTTTGGGAAAGCGGTTTCAATCGACCAGGTTGTCGGCACGCACCAGCCTCTGCTCGGCTTCCAGGTGCATTTCGGAGACGCGCCCGTATAACTGCCGGGTTCGTTCGAGCCGGCCGATCACACCCGGCTTCTGCGAGTACGCGAAGATCGCCGTGTGACGTTCGACCGTGCCTTCCACCCGGGTGACGCGGTGCAGCGAAAAGCGTCCTTTGAACAGTTGCAGATCGCCCGGTTGCAACGTGATCACGTTGATCGGCGCGCGCGTTTCGCCGCGCACCACGCTGCCCACGCCGCCGTAGTTCTCGCCTTCGGGCGAGCGGATATTCGGGCAGTACTCGAAGTCGCCGCCCGCTTCCGGCTGTTGCGTCATCATCGATACGATGAATTCGTTGGTGTCGTAGTGCCACGGCTGCTCGGTGCCCGGCGGCATGACGTTCTGCACCAGGCCGGCGTACGGGTCCGCGTATTCCCACACGCGTGTTTCGCCGAGGCAGGCGGCGACGAAACGCTTCATGGCCTGCGCTACATAAATGCGATGCACGATCGCGTCGGCCGGAATCACGTCGCGGGTCACGAAGCCGCTGGTGCGGTCCATGAAGACGCGGCGTGGGTCGTCGGCGGGCAGCGACGGATCGTCCGCGGTGAAATAGGCGTTGACCTTACGGGTTGAAAAGTAGGTCTTGGCGGCCAGCGCCACGCCTTCGGCGCGCGCCTGGGCCAGCGCCTCGGGCCGCAGGAAACCGTGCAGCACGGCGCTGCCGTTGCCCGCCAGGTGGGCACGGCAGCTCGCCACCAGCTCGCGCATGCGCGGGTGGTCCGGATCGTGCAGCGGATAACGCCCGGTATCGACGATGTCGCTCAAATCGTTGCATTCGGCATCGGCAAGAGGAAGACTGACTGACACGGCGGGACTCCAGATTAGGGGTTCGGACTGATTTGTGACGCGAATTGTTTTCGACAACAATCACCTCACTGACGCCCCCATGTTTTGATCGCCAAATTTCTTTGGAAAGCGAGTAATTCCGATGGCTTCCATCAGCGGACCCGATTGGTCAAAACTGAGTTCTCTCGATCCCGAACTGGTGAGAGCCTTTGTGGCCGTGGTCGACAGCGGCGGATTCACCGCAGCGGCAAAGTTGCTGCACCGCACCCAATCGACCATCAGTCTGCGTATTCGTACGCTGGAAGAGCGGCTGGAAACGCACATGTTTCTGCGCAACAGCCGGCGGCTCGCGCTGTCGCGCGACGGCGAAAACTTTCTGATTCACGCCCGCCGCATTATTCAGGTGCAAAACGAAGCGATCGCCGCACTGAACCGGAGCAATAGCGATGGCGTGATCCGGTTCGGCCTACCGGAGGATTACGCGGAGCTCTGGCTGCCGGAGTTGCTGAAGAAGTTCTACGCGCTGAGGCCAGGCGCGCGGCCGCATATTCATTGCCGGATGTCGCTCGAATTGCTGGAGCGACTGCAGGCCGGCGAACTGGATCTGGCGCTGGTGGTGCGGCACGGCTCGCAGACGAGCGGGCGGCATCTCGGGCGTGAAGAGGTGGTGTGGGCGGCGCACCGGGATTTCGTGCTGGAGCCCGACGCGCCCGTGCCGCTGGCGCTGTTTCCCGAGACCTGCTGCTACCGCCAGCGCGGACTCGAAGCGCTCGCCGCGTTCCAGCGACAGTACCAGGTGGTGTACACGAGCCAGAGTCCGACGGGGATCAAGGTGGCCGTCAATCACGGCGCGGCCGTGACGATCATCGACCGCTGCACGTTACCGGAAAACTGGCGCGTGCTCGGCGTGTGTGACGGCCTGCCGCTGCTGCCGGCGGCGGATCTCGAGTTGCATCGCTCATCGGTCAATCGCGATCCGGCGGTGGACGATCTCGCCGCATTGATCGAAGCGATGGTCGAAGAACGCAGAAACGTGACGGTCGGCGTGGCCGCTTGACGATGGAGTCCGCCTTTGCGGTCTTCATGGCAAGGCGGTGACTTTTTTGGCGGCGCTGCACAGAGCGCCGCCGCGTTTCATCGAAACACTTAGCCTGACCTCACACGCTTCTTCTCTCTGGCGAAACCCTTCGCCTCTCCTCGAAGTACTTCGGATCGCCAACGTTTGACTGCGAGCTCGCGTTCTCCAGCGCTTGCTCCATCGGCGAAGCCGATTGATCCCATCAGAATTCCTCGCTTTGCAAAAAGTATTGGCCGGAAAATCATGCGACGGCCCCTAGCCAATACACACTGGAGATCTCATGAAAAAGAAAGTCATCGCCCTCGCCCTGCTGGGCGCCGCTTCCCCCGTGTTCGCGCAAAGCAGCGTCACACTCTACGGCGTGATCGATGAAGGCATCGACTACACGAATAACGTTGGACACGGCAGCGTCGTCGAACTTGCCAGCGGTTATGCGCAAGGCAGCCGCTGGGGCCTGAAAGGCGCGGAAGATCTCGGCGGCGGACTCAAGGCGATCTTTCAACTCGAGAACGGCTTCGACCTGAATTCCGGCCGACTCAATCAGGGCGGCCGTATGTTTGGACGACAGGCCTATGTGGGGATTAGCAGCGACAAATTCGGCACGGTGACCTTGGGCCGTCAGTACGATTCGGTGGTCGATTACCTTGCGCAGACAACCGCCAACGGCAATTGGGCCGGCTATCTGTTCGCGCATCCGTACGACAACGACAACACCGACAACTCGTTCCGCCTCGACAACACCATCAAATACGCGAGCCCCCAGTTCTCGGGTTTCCAGTTCGGCGGCACGTATAGCTTCAGCAACGATACGAACTTCGCCAATAACCGCGCGTACAGCTTTGGCGCGCAATACGCGACCGGCGGCCTGCTGGTCGCCGCGGCGTATTTGCAGGCGGACAATCCGGGCGTGGGCTCGAATGGCGCGATCACCGCGAACGACGCAAGCTTTATCGCCGGACGCATGCGCGTGTTCGGTGGCGGCATCAACTACACGTTCGGTTCGACGACGCTGGGCTTCGCATACACCAACTCGAATTACCAGAACCCGACCGGCAATGGCTATATCGGCATTCCGCTCGCCGCAGCCGGCGTCACGCTGAACACGCTGAAGTATCAGAACTTCGAGGTGAACGCGAAATACCAGTTCACGCCCGCGTTCTTTGTCGGCGCGCAGTATGTCTACACGATGGAGAACTACGACGCGTCGTCGGGCAGTGTAAAGCCGAAGATTCACTCGGTCGGTTTGATGGCGGACTACAACATCTCCAAACGCACGGACGTCTACGTGCAGGGCGAATATCAGAAGGTTGCCGGCAGTTCGACCAACTCGATTCTCGACGACGCGTTCATTCCGGGCGTGCAGTCGCCGTCGTCGACGCAGAATCAGGTGGTGGCGCGCGTTGCGCTGCGTCATAAGTTCTAAAGGCCGCTGGCTAAAGCGCGGACGGCGCACGCGATCGATTCAAGCCGTGGTGGTCGCGCCGCCACTCTGCCGCTCTTCTCCCCCGCCTGCATCGCCTTGACTCGACGCAGATATGAAGGTAACCTTTGTAGGTAACCTTCATATCTGTAAGCCATGAGTAAGAGCGATACACCGTCCGCTTCACCTGCCTCACCACCCAATGCTGACGCCCTGCACGCCATGGCGGAAGATCTGCGCGTGGTGACCGGCAAACTGCGCCGGCGGCTGCGCGAAGAAGCGCATATCGGCGACTTCACGCCGTCGCAGATTCAGGTGCTGAGTCTGCTGGAGCGCGAAGGCACCGCCACTGTCAGCGCCCTCGCGCGCCTGCACGGCATGCGCCCGCAATCCATGGGCGAAATGCTTTCGGCTCTGAAAGCCGCCGGGTTAGTCACCGGCGCGCCCGATCCGAACGACGGCCGGCAAACGGTTCTCTCTCTCACCCCCGCTTTCCGCAAGAAGGTCAAAGCCAGCCGCGCGGCGCGCGAAGACTGGCTGTTCCGCACCATCCAGACGCGCTTTTCGGCGGCCGAGCAGCAGCAACTCGCTATCGGCGTCGACTTGCTCAAACGCCTCATCGACTCGTAACCCGCAGGAGAAACACCATGGCACTTACCACGCTCGACGCAAAGACCGCACTGGTCGTGATCGATTTGCAGCGCGGCATCGTTGCACTGCCCACCGCGCATCCCACCGCCGAGGTCGTGCAACGCGCGGCACTGCTGACCGAAGCGTTCCGCCGCCACGGTTTGCCGGTCGTGCTGGTCAACGTTGCCGGCGGCGCGCCGGGGCGTGCGGACCAGACGGGTCCTAAGGGCGACTTCCCGGCCGGTTTCGCGGATCTGATGCCGGAACTGAACCAGCAGCCGTCCGATCACGTGGTCACCAAGCGCACGTGGGGCGCGTTCACGAACACCGATCTACAAGCGTATCTGCAACAACAAGGCGTCACGCAGGTGGTGCTGCTCGGTGTGGCGACGAGCATCGGCGTCGAATCGACCGCGCGCTTCGCACACGAACTCGGCCTGAACCTCACGCTGGTGGTCGACGCCATGACGGACATGAATCTGGACGCGCACAACAACACACTCGCGCGTATCTTCCCGCGAATCGGCGAAACCGGCACGACGCAGGAAGTGCTCGATCTGCTCGAACGCACCCACGCATGAGCGAGTTCGCCAGTCCGCGCGCCGCGCTGATCGCCACACGTTTCTTCACGATGGAAACGATCCGGTGACAGGTACTTTCCGTTCGCTGCGCACGTTTAATTACCGGGTCTGGGCTAGCGGCGCGATCGTGTCCAACATCGGTACGTGGATGCAGCGCACGGCGCAGGACTGGCTCGTGCTCACCGAACTCACGCATCACAACGCGACGGCCGTAGGCATCGTCATGTCGCTGCAGTTCGGCCCGCAAATGCTGCTGTTGCCGCTCACCGGCTATGCGGCCGATCACTTCGACCGCCGCAAGCTGCTGTTCATCACGCAGGCGGCGATGGGCTCGCTGGCGCTCGGCCTCGGGCTCCTGACCATTACCGGACTCGTGCAGCTCTGGCAGGTCTATGTGTTCGCGGGTTTGCTCGGCTGTGTCACCGCGTTTGATTCGCCGGCACGTCAGACCTTCGTATCCGATCTGGTCGGCGAAGAGGATCTCTCGAATGCGGTCGGGTTGAATTCCACGTCGTTCAACGCCGCGCGGATGATCGGGCCGGCGGTCGCGGGGCTGCTGATCGCTTCGGTGGGCACGGGCTGGGTGTTTCTGATCAACGCGCTGTCGTTCGTCGCCGTGCTCGGTTCGCTGCGCATGCTGCGGCTCGACCAGTTGTATCTGAAGCCGCGAGCGAAACGTGCGCGCGGCAGTTTCGTGGAAGGCTTCAAGTATGTCTGGACGCGTCCCGATCTGAAGGCCGCGTTGTTGATGCTGTTCCTGATCGGCACGTTCGGGCTCAACTTCCCGATCTTCATTTCGACCATGTCGGTCACTGCGTTCCATGCGGGCGCGAGTCAATACGGCCTGTTGAGTTCCACCATGGCGATCGGTTCGGTGACCGGCGCGCTGCTCGCGGCGCGCCGGTCGAAACCGCGCATGGCGCTGCTGCTCGGCGCGGCGGCGGTTTTCGGCGTGGGCTGCACGGTGGCCTCGTTGATGCCGAATTACGTGCTGTTCGGTATCGCGCTCGTCCTGATCGGTATGTCGACGCAGACCTTCACCACGTCGACCAACAGTCTCGTGCAACTCTCTACTGAACCCGCCATGCGTGGCCGCGTGATCGCGATCCTGCTGGCGATTGCGCTGGGCGGCACGCCGCTCGGCGCGCCGGTAGTCGGCTGGGTTGCGGACCGCTTCGGGCCGCGTTGGGCACTCGGCGTGGGGGCGGCGTCGGGGTTCGCGGCGGCGCTGGTGGGGTTGATGTATCTGGTGAAGTACCGGCAGTTGCGCGTGTATGTAGAGGGTGGACGGTTGCGCTATACGATCGACGATCCTCGCCAGGCGCCGGCTTATGTGAGCCCGGCTACGGCGGTGCAGAACGCGGTGTTGAACGAGGCCGAAGAGGATACGTCGTCGAGCGTGTGAGGATGAAGCGGCGACGAGCGGGTATTTGACGTAGCCGCTATCCGTCGCCGTGTTCGGGAGTCAGCAAACTCGTCTCGTCGAGGTCAACTCATTCGGCGCCGGTTTCAACCAGTGTTCGATTCATCGACGCCAAGGGTGGCTGCGAGTGCCTTGAGTGCTTCCGCGTCTGCCGTGCCAATCATGACGACCAGCGCGATAAAGATGGCTGCCGGCGCTTCGTTTCTCCGCTGCAGCGGTGTGTTGCCATCGTTCAGCGACACGCCGAACATCGTCTCTTCCGCCGTACAAATCACCGACACCACGCCCTGGATAATCATCAGATCGAGTTGCATGCAGTCGATCCGTTCAAGCGTCGACCACGTCATATCCGACTGACGCACGATGTCGTCCCAACCCGTCGCTAGCTGCGCGACCGTGTAGCGACAGATTTCCTGCCCCTCTTCATCGACCCACGTCCAGTTTTCGTGCGATGGAGAAGTGAGCCAATGCCCTGTTGTCAGGGTCCACGGTGCGTGACTGTTTAACCAGCTACGAGTTACGTCGGCGGCGAAATCGGCCAGTGTCAGGCGAACCATTTCTTGCTTGTCGGTCATGATGTGCTCTCGTTGTCGGACTGGGTCCAGGTTGTTGCGCCATAGCGGCTGTCGGCAAAGACCGGCATGATTTCTCCGGCTTCAAAATGGCGATGACTGTCCGCCTTCGCGCGGGGTTTGCCACCATCATGCTTCGGGGCATGGACTACCGTCAGGTACGCTGTGGCGAACGGGTTTATGTTCGACGGAGTATGGGACGATGGTTGGCGGTTCGGGGATGGGCGGCGCATCGGGTAGATCGAAGCGCGCCGTCCACGTTCGTGCATTCTTCGTATCCGTATGCCGAAGATCCGGGTTGTACAAATTCAGGCCGTCCGATTTCGGGTCGCGCAGCACACGTAAGACGCTGTTCACGAAGACGTATGGTTCGGGTAGACCTTCTTCGGGTGCGCCGAGACGGGGGAAATCACCCGCACGAATGAGTAATGACGACCCGACATGTTCGATATGGATGTCGGGGCGGTCGAGTGCTTTGCGTAATGCAGCTTCGCCGCCCAAGCGTTCAACGAATAGTTCGCCGAGAATCGTGTACCAGCTGACGCCCTTGATGAAGCCCCACCGACCAACCTTTGCTCCGGGGTGTAGGCCCGGATAAAAAGCAGTCATGTGGTCGAGAGACTCGCCTTCGTAGGAAATTGGGTCGTATTCCTGCGATTGCAGATGTGCAGTGCTGTCTACTTCGAGTCCGCTAAAGCGTTTGGCGAGTGCCCATTCGTGCAGTGCATAACGGTGATAGCTGTAGGCAAGAATCGGGGCTAGTCCACCATAGCCACCGTGCACTACAAGCTTTTCACACACATAGCGCAAGAATCCTTCATATTGCGTGATGCCGTCCTCTGTGGTGACCAAATCCATCGGCACATTGAATTTCAGATACGACAGACCTGACTCTTGACCCTTGGATGCTGTCCAACCTTTCGGGGAAACATAGTCCTCATCTGCCGCGATGCCGGTTAATGTCTTGATGCTATATTCCGCAGCGGTGTCTTGATCGGTAGAGCTAGGGAAGGTCTGCATAACCCGTTTCAGAGCGCTGACCTTTTTGCCGCTTGGGTCGTATCAACACGAGAATCAGCTGGCAGGTTTATCAGCCGGCTTTTGAACCGTCGACGGCCCCCGTTTGCCGAAACTCGCTGCATCAATTCCCGACCGTTTCAAGCTTTCCGCAAAGCCTTGCGTGCCATCCACAGGTTGCCCAGAGCAAACAATGTCGTGATCTGGGCAGTGTTTTTCATCAAACCCCGGTACCGGGTCTTCGTGTAGCCAAACTGCTGCTTGAGGACGCGGAACGGATGTTCGACCTTGGCGCGGATGCCAGCCTTCAGGCGTTCGATCTGATCGTATATCGCGTCCAGACGATCGCTCAGGTCCAGTTGTCTGCGCCTGCCCGGTCTCATCGCGATATGCCAGCGTACTGCGTCAGCCTCGCAACGCTTTTCGATTCCCTGATATCCGGCGTCAGCGTACACATCCGTTTCCTGGCCATGCAACAACGCTTCGGCTGCGTTGATGTCGTGAACGTTAGCGGCTGTACCGATGACGGTGTGAACCAGGCCAGACTCAGCGTCAACGCCGACGTGCGCTTTCATCCCGAAGTACCATTGATTTCCCTTCTTCGTCTGGTGCATTTCCGGGTCCCGTGTACCAGAGCCGTTCTTCGTCGAACTCGGTGCCGGAATCAAGGTAGCGTCGACAGCCGACCCCGATTTGAGCAACAGGCCTTTCTCGCTCAGGATCTCATTGACCAGCGTGAGCATCTGTGCAGCCAGCCCGTGCGTTTCGAGCAGGTGACGGAACCGGAGAATCGTGCTCTCGTCCGGCAAACGCGTCATACCCTCATCCAGCCCCGCAAAGTCGCGATACAACGGTACGTCATAAAGCGCCTCTTCCATCGCCGGGTCTGACAGACTAAACCACTGCTGCATGAAATGAATCTGCAGCATCGTCGCAATCGGGAACGGCGGCCGGCCAGTCTTACCCTTCGGATAATGCGGTTCGATCAACGCAATCAATCTCGACCATGGCACAACGCGCCTCATCTCATCGAGAAATTCCCGCTTGCGTGTGCGTTTCGTTGAGAGATCCAGACCAAGACCAAGTTGTGTCATCGACGAACCCCTTAAATTTTCCTATCTCCCAGGATAGTTCACCCAGACGTCAATGCCAGGACTTTTGCAGACCTTCCCTAGAACGAAGCACGCTGACCTGCTCGTGTGCCGGCGTCTCAAGAATGGCTCGCCGAATCTTCTCCACACCGGCAAAGGTTCGCTTCGTGAATTTGCCGAGATCGGTATCCTTTCCTCCCTTCAGATGCTCGCCGAACATTTCCTCGAAGCGGTCAAAGCAATCGAGAATCGCTTGACGCACAGCCAGTTGGGAACCGCGCTCAAAATACACCGTGCCAATCACACCCGGCAGCACGCCCATGCTGTTATCCGCAAGGCGCACACTCAAATATTCCTTGTAGCGTGCCAGCGCCTGCAAGGGCGTCAATATGGGTTTTGAATCACGGAATGTCATTGTCTGTTCCGTATCTGTTGGTGCTATCAAAGGACTAACCAGCCGCCGTAACCGCTGTCACTCGCGCTAGCCAGACTACGACTCAAGTCGGACGAAAAATCGCCCATCGTTCGACGTACCATCCCTTGCCTGTCAGTCATGATGTACTCTCGTCTTCAGACCAGATCCAGTTTGTTGCGCCCCATCTGCTGCCCGCAAAGACCGGCATGATTTCTCCCGCTTCGAAATAGCGACGACTGTCCGCCTTCGCGGGGGTTTGCCACCATCCCGTTTCCGGGCACGGGCTACCACCCGGTACGCTATGGCGAACGGGTTTACGTTTGACGGGGAACGGCACGATGGTCGGCGGCTCGGGAATGGGCGGCGCATCGGGTAGATCGAAACGCGCTGTCCACGTCCGTGCATTCTTCGTATCCGCATGCGGAAGATACGGGTCGTATAGATGCAGGCCATCCGGCTTCGGATCGCGCAGCACACGTAATACGCTGTTCACGAAGACATATGGTTCGGGTAGACCCTCTTCAGGTGCGCCGAGACGCGGAAAATCGCCCGCGCGAATCAGTAATGACGACCCGATATGTTCGATATGGATGTCGGGGCGGTCGAGTGCCTTGCGTAGTGCAGCTTCGCCGCCAAAACGCTCTACAAAGAAATCGCCGAGAATCGTGTACCAGTTCACTCCTTTGATGAAACCCCATCGACCGACCTTTGCTCCCGGGTGCAGGTGATCGTAGGCCGCAGTCAAATCATCCCTCGACTCGCCTTCATATGAAACGGGGTCGTAGCTATAGATCAACAGATGCGCCGTGCTGTCGATTTCCAGCCCACTGAATCGGCTAGCAAGTGCCCATTCCTGCGATGTATAGCGGTGATAGCTATAGGGGAGAATCGGAGAAAGACCACCGTAACCGCCGCGTACCACGAGCTTTTCACACACGTAACGCAGGAAATTTTCGTACTGCGCGATGCCCTCTTCCGTCGTCACCAGATCCATCGGCACGTTGAATTTCAGATACGACAAGCCAGACTCTTTGCCCTTGGGTACTTTCAATCGCCCCGTGGGCGAAATATAGTCATCGGGAATCGCGACCCCGGTAAGTGTCTTTATGTTGTAATCGGCGGCCGCGTCCTGATTGGTTGCGCTGGAACGAATCGCGCTGACTCCGAGGTATGACGGAGTATCCAAAATAGCGCGCCTTATCTTTTCGACGCCGGCGGCGGTGCGCTTGGTGAAATTGCCGAGATCGATATCTTTGCCTCCCTTCAGATGCTCGCCGAACATTTCCTCGAAGTAATCGAAGCAATCGAGAATGGCTTGACGCACAGCCGGTTGAGAACCGCGCTCAAAGTACATCGTGCCAATCACACCGGGCAGCACGCCCATTCTGTTATCCGCAAGGCGCACACTCAAATCCTCCTTGTAGCGGACCAACGCTTGCAAAGGAGTCGATACGGATTTCGAATCACGAAGTGTCATAGTCAGTTCTGAATCTGTCGATACTATAAAAAGATTAGCCCGCCGCGAGCGTCGTCACGCCAAGTCCGATTGCCAGTGCCGCCAGCGCTTCCGCACCGGCTGTCGCAACAATGGCAGCCAACGCGGAAAAGATTGCGACCAGCACTGGAGCAATCAGAATGACAATGGCGACGGCAGCAACTACGACAACAATGGCAGCCAGTAACTTGAGCGTCGTGATGGCGACCTGAGCCCAATCGATCTGCTTCAGAAATTCCCAAGTCATGTCGGTGGTGCGCACAATCTCGTTCCAACCGGCCCGTAGTTGCTCCATCGTGTATCGATAAATTTCCTGCCCCGTTTCATCGACCCATACCCATGCATTACTTGCCTTATCCGCAACCCACTGACCGGCAGTAAATATCCAAGGTGCCTGCTCGTGCAGGAAAGCGCTCGTTTCTTCGGACAGATAGGTGTAGCCGCGATGAACCGCATCCCATATTGGCGCGACCGCTTCGGCGAACTCGTCGACGTGCTGTTCCGCCGACGACCACCAGTCCTCATACCAGACAGGTTCAGTCACGGGTGCAATCGTGCGAATAGGCACGCGTCGTCGTTGCCTTCCCTTAGCTGACTGCGGAGCAGGCGCGTTCGCCAACGCTCGTTGACGCGCTTTTTCCAACGCCCGGTTGCAATCGCTAACGTCAATCACCGCCATGCGATTCTTGAAGTCGCCTGCGATCATTTGGTATGCCTCCTCTTGCCCTTCTCCCCACTTATCGCCGGGAAACTTGACCTCAACTAATCGCAACATATTGTCGCGATGGGACGCACCATCGCGGTCGACGTTACCGCGACCGGGCCATCGGTCCGCCGGATTTTTTACGATGATCAAGTCGGGGCGGCGCAGGAATCCCGGTTTCATACCCGGCGGAAATGGATTCAAACTGTGGCGCCGCCCTGACCCTTCTGTCTTGTCGCCGCTCAAAAATGGCATTGGTGCAGCGATTCCACCCGACGCTGTAAACGACCACATATCAAAGCTCACCTCCGCCTTGTACTGCCAGTAAAACAACGCCTTCGTTTCATCGTAGCGAATCGCCAATGTCATCGCGACCTGCTTCAACAAATTGACCGTCGTCCTACCGTCAGGCAACCGGATGTACACAATCTTCGGCACTTGCAACGCGTGCTCGACCTTCTCCTGTAAATAACCCTTCTTGCCGGGCGGAATACGCGCGTATTCCGGTTTCTCATTAACCGTCGTGCAGGTCGAACCTGCTTCTTTAAGCGATGCCCCCATGCTATATAGCCTCCTGTCTTATTCAATCGTTACCGGTATCGCCCACATAGTCGGCTTCAATATCCGCCTGCCCACCACCCGCAAACGTCCAGGGCTTCACCTCGGCCGAATCCTGTTCAAGCGCCCGCAAATGCACATCCTGCGCACTGGACGTAAACACCAGCACCGTCTCCCCCAGATAATTCGTGCGACCCAGCAACGTGCGCCCGGAAGGCAGCTTCAATTCATAAGGGTGGTGAATCATCGGCGCGCCGTCCGTTGCGTTTTCTAGAACGTACTGCGCCTGATACGGCGGTCTGAACATCGGCAGAAGATAGGACTCACCGCCCGGCCCCTCGAAGCTGTACTGACTTCCCTTGAAAGAGATCTTGCCGGGCGCCTGAATATTGACGTCGCCGCCAGCTAACTCGATATAACCTTCACCTGACGACAGCCGGATACCATCCAGCGCCGCGATATCGACTTTCCCCTTGATTGCCAGAAGCTTGATCACCCGCTCGGCGATCAATTCGATATCGTCGTCGTGAGCCTGAATCCGGACGGGCCCCTTGGCGGCGAACAGATCAATTCCGCTGCGCTGTGCGAACAAACTGATCTTCTCGACCGCACCCGCAATGAACGACTTTCCGGCCGCCACGACAGTACTCAGGCCACTCGCGAGATTGATGTGCCGATCGGCAGTTGTATGAATGGAAGCCTTGCTCGAAAAACCAATGTGCTCTGGGCTTCCAAGCGCCAGCAGCGGTTTGGCAAACACATTCGCATTGCCGGTGCCGCCACCGGCTGTCCGCCCTCCCTTCGAAGTGCCTGACACGCTGTGCCGGGTCGCATCCGAAAAGTCCTTCAGTTCCTGATGCCCCGGTTTCAGACTTTCGGCCTGAATCTGTTCGCTCGCGTCGGCCAAGGTTTTGAGCAGGCTTGCCGAATTGCCGAGTTGCTCCTGCGTCTCGCGCGCATCGAGCGGCTGGCTGCCCGACGGTTTCGCATACGTGCTCAGATACAGGCCGCGATTGGCCCGTATCGCGCCCCATGCATCCGTTTTCAGATCGAAGCCCGAGCCGAGATAGTCGCCGCGCGTATTGCCGCTCTGATCGATCAGGTAGCCTATCTGCAGCAGGGTTATGCCGTTGCTGCCGCTATTCAACAATTGAGCGCGTGTCTGGCCCGTTGCATCGTCCATGACGAAGTGACTGAAATCCGAGCCGTGATATTCCTTCGACCGGTAGCCCGAAAGAATGCCGTTCGTGTGCCACGCCGGACGCACCGCACCGTTGTAGACGCGATGGACAGCAAGCGGTCTGTCGCAATCCCCGCCGACGTGATCGATGATTAACTCTTCGCCTACTCGCGGCACATGCACGCCGCCATAACCCGCGCCGGTATCGGCCTGCGCGGCGCGAATCCAGCATGACGCGCCCGCGTTGCCGGGGTTGTGCCGGTCCCACAAAAACACCACCTTGATACGGTTCAGTTCGTCCGTGTAGACCTCTTCGCCCTTCGGCCCGACGACAATCGCGGTCTCGAGATGCATCACCGGTTTTTTATGTTCGAACGGGCTGCGATACGGCACCGTCGTACGCTGTGCTTCGATCTCGACCAGACTGCATCCTTCGCTGCCGTCGAAATGGCGAATCTTCAAGGACTCGTCGTCGGCGCGTCCCGCCATCGCTTGCTTCAACTCGCGTTTCAGGCTGTGCGGATAATCCGGTTCCTGACGCGAGACAGGCAGATTGTTCTCGAGGTAACGCCATACCTTGAGCGCAACGAATTTGCGCTGTTCTTCCGGCTCTCGATCATGCTCGGGATGATCCACCAGTTGGAAAACCCGGCCCGCATCGATACCGGGCAGACCGCCTACGCCATGAAACCGCTTCGCGCGCGACTCCCATTCTTCGACGCGAATCTTCGACAGCGCATGACCTCGCTCGCTGTCCCGGTACGTGTACGAACCGGTGTATTCGAAGATTTCAGTCTGTGACGGCAACGCCCCTTGATTCGGGCGAGCGTGAACAAGCGTGCCTTTTGGGCGCGCGGGTATGGGCGGATTCTTGTAATCGGACGTACGTGTCGCATACGCGGCACTTTGCAGCGTGCGCGAACCCGACCACAGCGTGAGCGCATCAACGTCGCTGCCACGTATGTCGGACCCGTAGTAGCGCACGGGCGATATCTCGTCGACGTACCGCAGATCGTCCGTAATAACGAACGTATGCGATTGACCGTCCGCGCTGTACCGGAAGAATCCGTATAGCCCCTCCGACTCCATCAGCCGATGGACGAAATTCCAGTCGGTTTCGCTTTGGCGGCAATACGACAGCAACGGCAAGGAGCGCGATAGCGCGAAGATGAATTTGCCCTGCGCCTGCGGGTGCTCGTTGAATACGTCGCTGATGATGTCGTCGACGGACCGGTCCTGCCAGATCCGCATGTCGCTGCGCAAGCGCAGAAAATGCAGCCATGACGCGAAGCTGATCTGATAGCTGGTCAGATCGCCGTTAGTGCCGAGTCGCCGGAAGCGATGAACGTAGCCGTTGATGGGCAGATAAGATTTGTCGGCCTGCTGAATCCAGAGCGTCATCGGCTGAGACATCAACGTCTTGAGTTCGATGTCGCTGTCCACCGAGACCATGTCGATCGTCACGCTGAAATCGCGACCGAGTTCGGCAACCGTCACAGCCCGGCGCGGTAACAGCGTGTTGGCAGGCAGCGACGGAATATCCGTTTTTAGCAGTCGCTCATGCTGGATCAGATCGCTGCGAATGGCCTGAATCAAATCGGTTAGCTTCATTCTCTATGCCCAATTTTTGTCTCCCTCGGCTCGCGCTGCCAACGCTAACGGGCCAGAAGGCGCGATTCTACGTAGGACGCGATGACGAAATTGACGAGGCAAAGATGAGAAATTTCAGAAAGCAACCTGATTCAATGCATAACGAATATCTAGCCTATTTCTAGGCCTCAAATGAAAAAAAAGCCACGCCTGAATCAGGCGTGGCTTTCTCATTACAGCAATACTTTTTTATTCTCTACCGATTACTTCGCCACCGGCATCGTGAATTCCGCACCCTTCGCGATGCTATCCGGCCAGCGCTGCATGATGCTCTTGTAGCGCGTATAGAAGCGCACGCCCTCTTCGCCATACGCATGATGATCGCCGAACAGCGAGCGCTTCCAGCCGCCGAACGAGTGCCATGCCATCGGCACCGGAATCGGCACGTTGATGCCGACCATGCCGACCTGAATCTGCCGGCCGAACGCGCGCGCCACGCCGCCGTCGGACGTGAACAACGACACGCCGTTACCGAACTCATGCGCGTTGATCAACGCGACCGCGCTCGCGAAATCGGGCACGCGCACCACTGCCAGCACCGGGCCGAAGATCTCTTCCTGATAGATCTTCATTTCGGTCCCGACGTTATCGAACAACGTGCCGCCGATAAAGAAACCCGCCTCATTCGCCACCGGGTGCGTGCGCCCGTCGACGATCAGCTTCGCGCCTTCCTCCACGCCCGAAGCGATATAACCGGCCACCTTGGCCTTATGTTCGGCAGTCACCAGCGGACCCATCTCCGCATCGAGATGCTCGCCGTTCTTGATCACCAGCGACTTGACGCGCGGCACCAGCTTCTCGATCAGCGTATCGGCAACATGGCCCACCGCCACCGCTACCGAAATCGCCATGCAGCGCTCGCCTGCCGATCCGTAGGCCGCGCCGATCAGCGCGTCGACCGCCTGGTCCAGATCCGCGTCCGGCATCACCACGAGGTGATTCTTCGCGCCGCCGAGCGCCTGCACGCGCTTGCCGCGCTTCGACGCTTCCGCGTGGATGTATTCGGCGATCGGCGTGGAGCCGACGAACGACAGTGCCGCGACGTCCGGGTGCTCGATCAGCGCGTCGACCGCCACCTTGTCGCCGTTCACGACGTTGAACACGCCGTCCGGCAGGCCGGCTTCCTTCAGCAACTCCGCGATACGCAGCGACGCGGAAGGATCGCGCTCCGACGGCTTCAGCACGAACGTATTGCCGCAGGCCAGCGCGACCGGGAACATCCACATCGGCACCATGACCGGGAAATTGAACGGCGTGATGCCCGCGACCACGCCGAGCGCCTGACGCAGATTCCAGTTGTCGATGCCACCGCCGATCTGGTCGGTAAAGTCGGTCTTCAGCAGGTTCGGAATGCCGCATGCGAACTCGACTACTTCGATACCGCGCACCACTTCGCCTTGCGCGTCCGTGAACACCTTGCCGTGTTCGCGCGTGATCAGCATGGCGAGTTCGTCGTGGTGCTGGTTCAGCAATTCCTTGAACTTGAACAGAATGCGTGCACGCTTGAGCGGTGCCGTTTCGCTCCACGCCGGGAACGCGGCCTTGGCGGCCTGCACGGCCGCGTCCACTTCCTCGACCGAGGCCAGCGCAACCGAACCGGTCACCTTGCCGGTGGCCGGATTGAACACGTCCTTGAAGCGGCCGCTGGTCGCCGCAACCGGCGCGCCGCCGATATGGTGGCCCAACTGCTGCACCGACAGCTTCGCCTGCTCGTTCACTGCATTCATGTCCTTACCTCGGGTTCGGGATCGGCCGCGACGCAGGTCGGGTTCCCGGCCGCAGGCAAAAAGATCAGGCTGAGCCGTGCTGCGCGCGAGCGGTGTTCCGCTCGCCGGCAGACTCGCCAAGACTTGCAAACTGTATCGACGGCGCCGGTCGGATTCCCGATACAGCGCAATAAAACCGCGCCTCACTGTATTGTTTTTTGTGTGGCAACTGTATTGGTCTGGCGAGTGTACCGGCTCGCGCAATCAGCGCCAAAGCTCCGTCAGCTCGTTGGCCAGTACCATCTTCTCGCGAACCCGTTCGATGAACGCTGTATCGGTCGCGCCCTGCGCCTTGAGGAATTTCAGCGCGGCGGAGTGAACGGTGCGCATAGACCGTCCGTCGATGCCGGTGATGCGCGCCGCACTGCGTCGCGTCTCGTCCACCAGATCGCGTGCGCTACTGAAGTCGGGCGACAGACCGCTGTGCGTCTCGAACACGGCGCGCAAGCCGGCCGCGTAGTCGCGCGACTGCCCGAGCTGGTCCATATCGACCAGCAAATCCACGCCGTCAGCCATCCGCAACGCGCAAAGAATCCACAACGCGACGAAGGCCCGGTACGCGTTATTGGCCTCCGCGCTGCGCGCGTATTGTTCGCACGATAGCGCGTACGCATCGTCCGAGGGGGGCGCGACGGGCGGCAGGCTCACGCCGCAGACGGCGATGGCCTCCCTGACCAGCGGATCCGTCTGATTCAAACCCAGCACGCGAAACGGCGCCGCGACAAAAAACGCATTGCTCCATTGCTGACTGAGCAGCCAGCCCGACGCGAACTGCGACGCGGGATTGCGCAACACACCCACATGCATGGCTTGCGGAAAGGCCTGCTTCAACCACGGCAAGCGGCCCGACGAACGGCAGAACTTGAAGACCGGCACACGTCCCTGCTCCAGCGTACGCTCGCAAAGATTGCGCAAATAGGCCTGCAACGCGGGGAATTCCGCATCCGGTGCGATGGCGAAACGATCGACACCGAAGCGTTTTCTATATCCTTCGACACCACGCGCGCCTTCGTGAAGAAAGGGTCGGTATTCGTCGAAATACGGCGCGGCGAGCGGCGGATGACCGGATGTCAGCGTGGGACGCGACGCGGCGACATCCGCGAGGCTCAGGTCCGCGAGCACGTTGCTGAGCGGTTCGTAGAAACCGGTTGCCGTGTCGAGCGCGCGCAGACGCGACCAGACCCACGTTCCCGCGCTACGCCAGCCCGTGTGCAGAAATACCCCTTGTTTCAGGGGATTTTCTTGCACAACAGCGTCCGGCTGCCGGGCCGGATCGTTCGACGGAGTCGCGCCTGACGGATTAGCTGAAGACGACATGAGACTTCTCTTCCAGTAAAAACGGCAACGATGCGATGGAAAACGGACGCGGCCTGCGCCGCTTCAATCCTGGCGCACACTTTAGCGGGTCAAGCTGTCGACTTCTTTACAGAATCATCTCTTTAGCTTGCAACGCCGGCTGTGCATTTCGGGCGGCTCATTGGTGTAGCTCAGACAGCACGGCGGTGGAAACCTCGCATCCAAAAACGCTAAAACAGGTTAAAGCCCGTTGAAAGGCTTTAAGCTGCCAGGTTCCAGCATTCAACCGTCGCCGACATGAACGATTCGACCGATATCCGTTTCCTGCTGACCATTCGCGACAGCGGCAGCCTGATCGCCGCAGCGCGAAAACTAGGGCTATCGCCGTCGGCGGTGACACAGCGTCTTCAGCAACTCGAAAAGAAGTTGGGCACGCAACTGGTCAACCGCACCGCGCGCCGCCTGCAATTCACGGAAGAAGGCACCTTGCTGTGCGAGCGCGGCGCCGAACTCGTCCAGCAGTTCGACGCCTTATTCGACGATTTGCAGATGCGCCGCGGCGGCCTGATCGGCACGCTGAAAATCAATGCGCCGCTCGGTTTCGGCCGGCGCCATCTCGCGCCGGCAATTGCGGCCTTCCAGCAGGAGCACCCGGATATCGACGTGGCGCTCACGCTATCCGACCAGCCGTTGACCGAGACGATGGATCGCTTCGACATCGTCGTGCATATCGGCGAACTGCCGGTGTCGAATCGGGTCGGCTACACGATCGCGCCGAATGCGCGCTTCGTCTGCGCGGCGCCTTCCCTGATCCGGCGTGTCGGCACGCCGGAGTCGCCGGAGGAATTGAGCCGGCTGCCCTGCATCGTGCTGCGCGAAAATAACGAAGACGTCACGCTCTGGCAGTTCAGCAAAGGCCGCACGCGCCACAGCGTACGCGTGGCGCCGCGTATGAGCTGCAACGACGGCGACGTGATCCGACAGTGGGCGTGCGAAGGTCGCGGCGTGATTCTGCGCTCGGAATGGGATGTCGCCGACGACATCGCCAAAGGCAAGCTGGTGCGTCTGCTACCGGGATGGAAAACGCCGGATGCCAACGTGATCGCGCTCACGCATCAACGCACCGGACTGCCGGCGCGCACCCGTCATTTCATGCAGTATCTGCAGGGCCGTTTCAGGCCGCTGCCGCCGTGGCGGCGCTGAATATCAAAGCACGGTGGCTGGGTTGCATGATCGCAGGAAGATTCAGTCCGGCTGAATCTATGAGTAAAGCCGGCTAAACGCCACGGTACCGATGCAAACCTATAATCGGTTCACACTCAAAGCCGGGCACATCATGACTGACACATCCGCACCCGCCGCCTACCCGAAAGCGGTGCTCTTCGACCTTCTGACCGCACTGCTCGACTCGTGGACGTCGTGGAACCACGCCGCCGGGTCCGAACAAAGCGGCCGTGCATGGCGGGCCGCCTATCTGCGTCTAACCTACGGCTGCGGCCGATACGTTCCGTATGAACAACTGGTGCGCGACGCCGCCAAAGAAGTCGGTCTGCCCGAATCCGCGCCGCTCGCGCTCGAAGCCGACTGGCTAAAGCTTGCCCCCTGGAGCGGCGCCGTCGACGCGTTGCAGGCGCTTGTGCCGCATTGCAAACTGGCTGTCGTCACCAACTGCTCCGCGCGCCTCGGCAAGCAGGCGGCGAATCTGTTCCCGGTTCGCTGGGACGCCATCGTGACCGCCGAAGAAGCCGGCGTGTACAAACCCGATCCGCTGCCCTATCGGCTCGCCCTCGACCAACTCGGCGTGCAAGCGCACGAAGCCGCGTTCGTCGCGGGCTCCAGCTACGACATGTTCGGCACCGCCGCCGTCGGCTTGCGAACATACTGGCACAACCGCGTCGGCTTACCGCTCGTCGGCGGCGCGCAGCCGCCCGAGATCGAGTCGCCCGCGCTCGATCTGCTGACGCCGTGGCTGCGCCGCTTCGGCCCGAACTGAACTCACGCTTTTTACCGGTGAAAACATGAAACTCGACCATATTGAAACGCCCGCCGCGCTGATCGACGTCGCGCGCATGCAGAAGAACATCGCTCGCATGCAGGGGCAGATGAACACGCTGGGCGTGGCGTTCCGCCCGCATGTGAAAACCACCAAATGTATCGACGTGGTCCGCGCGCAGATCGCCGCCGGCGCGCGCGGCATTACGGTATCCACGCTGAAGGAAGCGGAGGCGTTTTTCGCGGCCGGGGTCGCCGACATTCTGTACGCGGTCAGCATGGTGCCCGCCAAGTTGCCGCGCGCGTTGGCGTTGCGTCGCCAGGGCTGCGATCTGAAGCTGGTGGTGGACAACCCGGGCGCCGCGTCGGCGATTGCCGCGTTCGGCGACCAGCACGGTGAAACGTTCGAGGTGTGGATCGAGGTCGACACCGACGGACACCGCTCCGGCATCACGCCCGAACAGGACACCTTGCTCGTGGTCGGCCTGATTCTGCATGACAACGGCGTCAAGGTAGGCGGCGTGATGACGCACGCCGGCTCCAGCTACGAACTCGATACGCCCGAAGCGCTCGCCGCGCTCGCGGAGCAGGAACGGGCGGGCTGCGTGCGCGCGGCGGAACGGCTGCGCGAAGCCGGCATTGCGTGCCCCGCCGTCAGCGTGGGGTCGACGCCGACCGCGCTGGCCGCCGCGCAACTAGACGGCGTGACCGAAGTACGCGCCGGCGTCTACGTGCTGTTCGATCTGGTCATGCACAACGTCGGCGTCTGCGCGCTCGACGACATCGCGCTGAGCGTGCTCGCCACCGTGATCGGTCATCAGGCGGACAAGGGCTGGGCGATTCTCGACGCGGGCTGGATGGCGTTGAGCCGCGATCGCGGCACGTCGAAGCAGGCGCACGATTTCGGTTACGGCCAGCCGTGTTTGCTGAACGGCACGCCGCTAGCCGGATACGTGGTGAGCGGCGCGAATCAGGAGCACGGGATTCTGTCGTCGACGTCGGCCTCAACCGAAGCCGAAGCAACCGCCGGTTCCGCCGACGACATCACCCAGCGCTTTCCGCTCGGCATGAAGCTGCGCATTCTGCCGAATCACGCTTGCGCAACCGGCGCGCAGTTTCCCGAGTATCACGCGGTCGCGCCGGACGGCGCCAGCGTGGAATGGCGACGCTTTCACGGCTGGTGAAAACGCGCGGCGACGCACTGACGTCCTGACACCGCATTGCCCTTGTCGGCCGCCGCCTCACTTTGAAAACGCGTGACGGCGCCACCCACGACCTCACAACCGCGACCGCCCCAGCCGCTCGAACGCATCACGGTCGCGCTGCCGCAGCGTCCTGGCCGCAACCACACCGGCCACGGCGAACGCAGGCAACAACGCGGTCAACGCATACGACACCCCTGCGCCAGCCCCGGTTAGCAGCGGAAAATTCACGATCGCGAGCACGAGCACCACAGCGAGCGCAATACCCGACAGCACGGGCAGCACGCGTACGCGCATCACGCCCGCGTCGTGGCTACCCATGCGCCCGAAAAACACCAGCACCGCCGCCGACGACAGCGTCATCAACGCGATGATGCACAACGTCGCCACATTGGTCAGCCACGAGAACAGCGTCAGCACCGGATCGGCATGCGCAACGATGAACACCAGCACGACCAGCGCGGCGAGTGCCGTCTGCAGCAGCGAACCGATATGCGGACTACAGTGCACCCGATGCGTACGGCCCAGCGCTTGCGGCAGCAAACCTTCCCGACCGGTCGCGAAGAAGTAACGCGACGCGGAGTTATGAAACGCCAGCAGCCCCGCATAGACGCTGGTAATGAATAGCACGCTCATTGCCGTGGTCAACGTCTTGCTGGCGTAATGGTCGGATAACGTATAGAGAAACGTAGTCGGATCGCTCAACGCGGTCAGCGTCTTGACGATCTTCCCGCTGCCCGCACCGATCACCATGCACCAGACCGAGAACGCGTAGAACACACCGATCAGCAGCACCGAAATATAGGTGGCGAGCGGCACCGTGCGCTGGGGATCTTTCGCCTCTTCACTATAGATGGTGGTCGCTTCGAAACCGATAAAACTCGCGAAGCAGAACAGGAAACCGATGGCCGGCGTGCCGCTCATGAACGCATGCGGCGTGAACGAAACCGTGTCGATGCCGCTGTCGCCGCCGCTTTTCAGAATCGCCAGATCGAGGATCAAGACCACGATGTATTCGCCGAACACCAGCAGCGACAACACCTTCGCAGACAGATCGATCTGCCGGTAGCCGAACACGCCGATGCTGGCCATCGCCGCGAGCGAGCAGACCCACCACGGCACGGCAAGGTTGAAATGAACGCTCAGGAAGCCCGAAGCGACCGCGCCGAACATGCCGTACAGACCGATCTGCATCGTGTTGTAGCCGAGCAGCGCGATCAGTGCCGCCGCGCCGCCCGCCGTACCGCCCAGGCCGCGCGCCGTGAACGCGTAGAAGCCGCCTGCGTTGGTCACATGACGCGACATCGCGGTATAGCCGGCGGAAAACATTAACAGTATCACCACGGTAGCGATCAGCAGTGCCGGCGTGCCCGCACCGTTGCCGAGCATGATGCCGATCGGAAAGCCTCCTGCGATCGCGACCAGCGGTCCAGCCGCCGAAATCACGAAGAAAATGATGAAGCCCAGTCCAAGGGCTCCCTTACGCAACTCGGTGGACGGCGCCGGTTCGGCGGCAATGCTCATGTGTGGCTCCAGGAGTGATCTTCGTCTGCATCGCGACGAAGACGCCGCCCGCAGTGCAAGTGTTGATGCACTGTAGAAAGCCAAAATTAGCGAGCGGGAGCACAAATCGGCAACACGGCGGGAACCGGGGTTTACGCCTGGAAGGCGGTGCGCCGCGTCAACTCGAACGCGGCGTCTGCGACGGCAATTCGCCGAACAGGTCGCGGTATTCGCGCGCGAAGTAGCTGAGGTGCGTGAAGCCCCAACGGCAGGCGGCGTCGCCGATCAACAGCTCGTCGGCGCTCGTCATGCGCAGTAAACGATGCACGGCGTTGAGCCGGATCGATCGTAGATACTCAACGGGCGTCACGTTGGCGACGCGCTGAAAACTGGTTTGCAATGTGCGTCGGCTGCAACGCAACGCGCGGCACAGATCGAGCACCGTGACCGGCAATTCGGCGTTCTCTTGCAGAATGCGCTCGCAGCGCCGCACGATATCGCTGTAGGTGGTATGGGTGAGGTCGCGCGCCGGCGTTTGCGACGCGCTCTCGATCAGGCCCGCCAGCACGCTGACCATTTCGTCGCGGAACACTTTGGTGACGGCTGGGTGCGCGAACGCGGCGGCGTTGCGTTCGGCGGCATCGAGAAACGGCGCGAGTTGCTCGCGCAGCATTACGCCCTGCTCGCTGGAAAGCGGCAACACACCGCGTCGTGCCTGCCCGCTGGCAGGCTCGCCGACCGTGAAGCTCAGCAGGTCTTCCATCAACTCGGCCGACACGCTGATGCCGGCATAGTGCATCGACTCCGGCGTGTAGAAGCGAAACTCCTCGCCGGCGCCGAGCAATAGCAGCGCATAACCGTCCACGCGCTGCCCCTGAAACGTGCCGACCAGCGGCGCATACAGCGGCACCGCGATCGAAGCCAGACCGGCCGGCGAAACGCCGTGTTGCGCCACGCGCCGATTGGTGGTTTCGCGGAAGAAGTGAAAGTCGGCCGAACTCGCCTGCACCAGCGTGCTCTGAAAGCGCCCCGGCGTCATCTGCCGATAGACCTGCTCCCAACCGCTCACGGCGAGCGAATGATCGTGCACGTCGGCCAGCGTACTGATCCGGAAGTCCATGTCTCCTCCCGCCTGCTCCGCACAAACTGCATTCATACGACAGCGGCCCGCCTGTCGCGGCGAGCGCCAACCTGGATTCGAACGGCGGCCGCTACGCGCGGCGCATCCGTTGCAAATCAAGCTGACATGTTATGCCAGGCTGGCCAGAACGGCTCAATCGAAAAAAAACCGTAATGCGGCAGCTACGCTGCAAACTTCACTTCATCGAAACCCGCTGCAAGCGCGCCGACCAGCGCGTCGAGTTGTTCGGCCTGCACGACCAGCGGCGGCGACAGGATGATTTTCGTGCCGACCGGCCGCACCAGCGCGCCGTGTGCGCGTGCCACTTCGGCCACCGCGTTCGCATAGCCGGAGGTCGGATCGATCGGCTCGCGAGTCGTTTTCGACTTCACCAGATCGAGCGCCACCATCAACCCCTTGCCGCGCACGTCGCCGACCGCCTCGTAACGCTGCGCGAACGGCCGCAGCGCCTCGATCAGATGCGCGCCCTGTTGCGCGGCATTGGCCGTCAGGTTCTCGTCTTCGACGATCTTCAGGTTCGCCAGCGCCGCCGCGCACGCCACCGGATGACCGGCGTAGGTGTAGCCGTGCATCAACGCGCCGGTGAAGGTGGCGTTGCGCATGAAGGCCTGCTCGATCCGCTCGTTGAACGCGGTCGCGCCGAGCGGAATGTAGCCGGACGAAATGCCCTTCGCGAAGCACATGATGTCGGGTTTCACGCCCCAGCCGCGACTGCCGAACAGGCTGCCGGTGCGGCCGAAACCCGTGACGATTTCGTCGGCGATCAGCAGCACGCCGTACTTGTCGCACACTTCGCGAATCAGCGGCCAGTAGTTCTCCGGCGGCACGATCACACCGCCCGCGCCCTGTACCGGTTCCGCGATAAATGCCGCCACCGTGTCGGGACTTTGAAAAATGATCTCGCGCTCCAGCATCTCGGCGCAAATACGACCGAGTTCAGCCGGGTCTTGTGTGAACGGATTGCGATACAACCACGGCGTTTCGACATGAAAACAGCCCGGCAGATTGGGTTCGTAGTTGCGGCGAAACACGGTATTGCCGTTCACCGACGCGCCACCGAAGTGCGTGCCGTGATAACCCTGTTTCAACGAAATGAACTTGGTGCGATCCGCCTGGCCTTCCAGCTTCCAGTATTGACGCGCGAGCTTCAACGCGGATTCGACCGCGTCCGAGCCGCCCGAGCTGTAGATCACGCGGCGCATGCCTTCCGGTTCGAGCATGTCGATCAGCCGCATCGACAGTTCTTCCGCGCGCGGATGCGAGATGCCGTCGAACAACTGGAAGTATTCGAGCTCGTCCAGTTGACGCACGATCGCGTCTTTCACTTCGCGCCGGTTATGGCCGACGTTGACGTTCCACAGTCCCGCCACGCCGTCGACGAGCCGGTTGCCGCGATCGTCGAACACATAACAGCCGTCGCCGCGCACAATGCGGATCGGCTCGCGCTGCTGCATTTCAGCGGGATGCTGCATGGGATGCCAGAAGGCGGATTCGTTGGTGCTCATAACCTACTCCATGAAGTGCGGATTGCTTGTCGTGTACGGATGCTGGTGTGACGCTCAATGCGCGATACACACCGATTTGGTTTCGGTGAAGCCTTCAATCGCGTACTTGCCGAATTCGCGGCCCATGCCCGATTGTTTGAAGCCGCCGAACGGCATGGCCGGGTCGAGCGGCACATGGCAATTCACCCACACGGTGCCCGCATCCATTTGCGGCACGAGGTTCATCACCGTCTTGAGGTCGTTGCTCCACAGGCTCGCGGCGAGACCATAGGGCGTGTCGTTGGCGAGGCGCAGCGCGTCGAGCGGATCGTCGAACGGCACGATCGCGAGCACCGGACCGAACACTTCGTCGCGCAAAATCGCGGCGTCGTGCGGGACGTCGGCGATCACCGCCGGGCGCACGTAGTAGCCCGGCAGATCGACCGGTTTGCCGCCGGCCAGAAATTTGAGGCCCGCTGCCTGCGCGCGTGCGATGTGCTGCGTGACACGCTCGCGATGCTGCGCGGACACCAGCGGATTGATCTGCGCATTCGGGTCGAGGCCTGGGCCGAGCGTCATCGAACTGGCGATATCGGCGAGACCTTCGGCCACTTGCCGGTACTTGCTGCGATGCACATAGATGCGCGAGGCCGCCGCGCACACCTGCCCCTGGTTGAAGAAGCCGCCCGCGAGCGCGCCTTGAATGGCCTGCTCGACGTCGATATCGGCCAGCATCACCGCCGGATTCTTGCCGCCTAGTTCCAGCGAAAAGCGCGTCATGTTCTGCACCGCGGCCGTGCCGACCAGCTTGCCGGTCGGCGTGGAACCGGTGAACGAAATCTTGTTGATGCCCGGATGCGCGGCCAGCGCGGCGCCGCATTCGCGTCCGCCGGTCACGACGTTGAAGACGCCGGCGGGCACGCCCGCTTCGAGCGCCAGTTCGGCCAGCCGCAGCGCGGTCAACGGCGTTTCCGGCGACGGTTTGATCACGATGGTGCAACCTGCGGCGAGCGCCGGCACGAGCTTCCAGACGGCGATCATCAGCGGGAAATTCCACGGCACGATGCCCGCCACCACGCCGACCGGCTCCTTGCGCGTATAGGCCGTGTAACGCGTGCCGGGCGGAAACGGAATCGACACGTCGAGCGTTTCGCCGGTGATCTTGGTCGCCCAGCCCGCCATATAGCGCACATATTCGATCGTCGCGCCGACTTCCACCGCGCGGGCTATGTTGATCGACTTACCCTGATTCAGCGTTTCGAGCTGCGCGAGGTCTTCGGCGTTGGCTTCGAGCAGGTCGGCCAGACGCAGCAGAATGCGTTCGCGGTCGGCGGGACGCAGGCCGCTCCACACGCGGGCGTCGAATGCGGCGCGCGCGTTGACGACCGCGCGATCGACGTCGCTGGCGTCCGCATCCGCGACCGTGGCGAGACGTTCGCCGGTCGCCGGATTGAACACGTCCAGACGCCGGTCCGACTGCGCCGCTTGCTGCGTACCGCCGATAAACAAACCGAAGTCGCGTTGCACGAACGCGCGAACCGCGTCGCTGACGACCACCGTTGCATCGTTACTCATATCCTGGGTCTCTTGTTGGTGTTGCGCGTGACTGAAGAATCAATGTAGTCAGGCCCGCTCACGCAGCGTTAGCGCAAATCGGCAGGCCGTCCGTGGGGTCAGGGAAAACATCTAGCGGGGCTTGAGTTCGCGCGTTCATGGATTCATGCCTTCAGGCAGGCCTCGAACGCGTCGCGCTGCACGAACAGACGCTCCGGCAGCAGCACCGCTTCGGCCGCGTTGATCTGCATCAGCAGCGCGAAGCGCACGCCGTCGCTATGACCGACGATCGCGCAGTTTGCTTCCACGAAGCCACGGTTGAAGCGGGGATCGCCTCCCAGAATGTCGACGTCGTCGTGCAAGCCGACGCAGCGCGCGCCGTCGACGATGTTCCAGCTATCGGGCAAGCGCAGCAGAATGTCCGACACGTCCTCTTCGCGTGAAATCACGGCGGCTAGCGCTGACGGACGACGCTGGAACCACCGCTCGCCCGGTGAGCCGTCGGCGCGCTGCACGGCGAGCGCCGCCACCGCGTAGAGCAGCATCGGCTCGGCGGTTTCCGTGCTTTCCGTGCTTTCCAAAAAACCGCCGGGTCCACGCGGTTCGCCGCGCTCAGCCCGTTCACCACGCAAGCTTTGTCGCAATTCGCTGTCGATCATGAACCCGGCCTCCTCACAGAAACAGCGCGCCGATCATTTCCGTGCGGCTCGACACGCCGAGCTTGCGGAACATACGCAACAAGTGGGTCTTGACAGTGGGCTGCGCGAGCGCGAGATCGCGAGCGATTTCCTTGTTCGACAGACCGTTGCGCACCAGTCGCGCGATCTGCTGTTCGCGGTGCGTGAGCGTCGGACGAAGCGCCGTCTCGGACTCGGCGCGCGAATGCGTGCGCATCGGACGCTGATCGCGCAACGCCGGCACGAGCGCGGCTTCGAGCAGCGGTTGGATGGCCTGCGCGCGCTGCTGGTCGTCACTGGAAAAAGTGTCGGCGGGCGCCATGCGCAGCAACGAAAACGCCGCCGCCGGCCGCGCGCCATCGCGCAGCAGCACTTCCATCACGTCGACCACTTGATGCGGATTCAGAAACCGCCGCCAGTACACCGAGCCGCCGCGCGCGGGTTCGGGCAACTCGCCCGCCAGCGTCAGCACGCTGCCCGGATGGCCTGCGAAGCGCGCGGGATGCATCGGATCGAGCGCGCAATAGCGCTGCAAATACATTCGATGCATCGCCTCCGTCATACCGAAGAGTTCGAATCCCGACGGCTGATGGTCCGCACCGACCCAGTAAAACACCGTCGCGGAGGGCCGCACCAGTTGCGCGAGCGCGTTCACGGCGGCGTCCAGCGCGGGCAGAAAGGCGCCTGTCGATGCAGCTTCGTCGCGGATCAGATTCAGCATTGCGCGCTCCCGGTTCGCCAGCTCGAACCCATCGTACAAACGGGGGTCGGCGCTGCGTGAGCACGAATTGGCAAATCGATGCGGCTCAACGTGCTCACCGAGCGTGTGCACCACCGAGCGCGTGCAACGAACGCCTGCGCCGAACCCGCGGACGATGCTTGCGTTGTCATCCTTTTGCCTGATTTCGCACCGCCGCCAGCGTGCCTAGACTCTGGTTTCATGCTTCACCTCCTCGCCTCCGCGAATTCAACTCAACACGACATTCATAAGGAACCCCATGTCCGAACAACGCACGGTGGTCATCACAGGCGCGGGCACCGGTATCGGTGAAGCCTGCGCCCGTCTTTTCGCGGCACGCGGCGCGCGCGTGGCACTGATCGGCCGGCGCCGCGAACCGCTCGAACGGGTGGCGCGCGAAACCGGTGGCCTCGTGCTCGACGGCGACGCCGCCAGCAGCGCCGACTGGACCCGCTTCAACGCCGCGATCAAAGTGCAAGGCGGCGGCGCCGACGCGCTGATCGCCTGCGCGGGCGGCTTCGGCATGGGCAGCGCCACCGACACCGACGACGCCGCGTGGTCCGCCGCGATGCGCGCCAATCTCGACACCGCCTTCGTCGCCGCGCGCGCTTGCCTGCCGGATCTGATCGAACGACGCGGCGCGATCGTGCTGGTGGCGTCGATCGCGTCGCTCGCGGCCGGTCCGGCTGTGTGCGGCTACACCACGTCGAAGCACGCGCTGATCGGCCTGACCCGTTCGCTCGCGCGCGATTACGGCCCGCATGGCGTGCGCGTCAACGCGGTGTGCCCCGGCTGGGTCCGCACGCCGATGGCCGACGCGGAAATGGCGCCGCTGATGCAGCACTACGACGAATCGCTCGATGCGGCCTACCGGCGTGTCTGCGCCGATGTGCCGTTGCGCCGCCCCGCATCCGCCGAGGAAATCGCCGGCGTGTGCGAGTTTCTGGCGTCGCCGGCGGCGTCGATCGTGACGGGGGCCACGCTGGTCGCCGACGGTGGCTCGTCGATTGTCGATGTGCCGACGTTGGCGTTCGAGCATCTGTGATGCGTCTTTGATGCACCTGTAAGCGCTCGTGAGAGTTACTCGCGAGCGCTTCGAATTGAACAAGGCCGCCGTGCCCTACCCCAGCACAGCGGTCGACTCAGGCAGCGTCGCGCCGCCGTCGACCACGATGGTCTGCCCGGTGATATACGACGCGGCATCCGAAGCGAGAAACAGCATGGCCGCCGCGATATCCGACGGCTCGCCCAGACGCCCGAGCGGAATGCCCTGTTCGATACGCCGGTTGTGCGCGTCGTCGCCGAGATTGTCCATGGCAGGCGTGCGGATCATGCCGGGCTCGACGCCGTTGACCGTGATCTTGTATCGAGCCAGTTCCAATGCAGCCGCGCGAATGAAGCCGTTCACGCCCGCCTTCGACGCCGCGTAATGCGCGAGCCCCGGATAGGCGACCCGTGGCCCTGTCACCGACGACGTCGCCAGCATCCGCCCGCCGCCCTGCCGGATAAACGCGGGCGTCGCCGCCTGCGCGAGCCAGAACAGCGCGCTGAGATTCACCGCTAACGTGCGCTGCAACATGGCGGGCGTGATCGCGTCGAATGCGGTGAGCGGGAAATACGCGGCGTTGTGCACGACCACGTCGAGGCGACCGAAATCCGCTTCCACCTCGGCGACGAGGCGCGCGATTTGCGCGTGCTCGGCGAGGTCCGCTTCATAAGCGCGTGCCGTGCCGCTGCCCTGTTGCGCGATGCGCTGCGCGGCAACCGAAGCCGCCTCGCCGCGCAAATCGGCAATCGCCACTTCCGCGCCGCGCGCCGCAAACGCCGCGGCGATGCCGAAGCCGATGCCTTGCGCGCCGCCCGTGACCAGCACCGCCTTGCCAGCGAAATCGCGCACCTGTAGCGGCGTTTGTGCGGCGCCGTTCATTGCGGGTACTGCGTCACGTTGAGCACCTGCGCCAGCGCGCCAACCGGAAAGTTCGACAGCGCGCCGAACTGGCTGCCCTGGTAGCCGAAAATCTTGCCGTCGGTCTTATTGCGCGCGAGATCGATCATCACCACGCCGAGCGTCGGAATGATTTTTTCGCGCCAGACGAACAGGAACAGATCGTCGGCGATGGCAATGTAATGGCAGCGATCCACGTCCGCGAGACCGGCTTCCACACCCGACAGACACTGCCACGCGTAGAAGTTTTCGTTCAGGTAGACGTGCTCGTAGCGTTCGGTGGCGCTGTACGTGTACAGATTGCGCATGCCGATCAGCTCGCGCGTCGGCTGATGCAAAGTCGGCTGGGCTGCTGCCGCGCTGCCCTGCTGCGCAATCCGGCCGTGGCGAAAAGTCGCCTGCACGCTCGTCAGTTCCATCCCGCGCTCAACACGCGTGAATGCATCCGTGCGGGCTTCGCTTTCGTTCGGCAGCGTACCGGTGACCGACGTACACAAGCCCTGCGTCACGTCGAGCACGTAGCTCGTGGAAACCGGCCGCGCGCCGCCGTCGCCGTGCTTGTCGACGCCCGCATCGCCGCCGATGTAATCGACGAAATAGATGCCGTCGCGCACCGACGTGACCCGGCATTCGAATTCGCCGTGTTCGGTCCGCACCACGTCCGCCGACACGAACGTCAGCGTTACCGCCAAGCCGTCGGTGAAATCGAGCCGCAGCGTGCGGCCGCTCAGATCGTCGACTGGCGAAAGAATGTGACTGTCGGGTGCAAAGCCATCGGCCAGCGCGCCGACCTGGATGAAAACGGGTTGAGATGTCATGACGGTATTGCTCCAGTAGTTCGATGAATTGCTGCGGTTGTTATCCGCCGCAGCGCCTGTGACTACTGTACGGAGGCCACGGGCGCGGCGGCATCCACCAGAAGGATGACAACGTGCCCGTTGTCCGCCGCGCTCAAAGGCTCAAAGGCTCCAAAGCTCACACGCTTGTCAGGCGCGAAAACCCGAACTCTTCCGCAAGCTCATCGATCAACCCGCGCTGAAACGCCTGAAAACGCGCGTTGGGCTGCTGCGCGATGGCCAGATCGAGCATCGGGTCGCTCACCTGAGTACGCACGTCCGCCAGCGTTTCCACAATCGCGTGGCCGCAGAACGGCACATATGCTTCCGAATAGCCGCCCTCGTGGACGATCACGAGACGGCCGTCGCAATGCCGCTCGGCGGCGTCGCGCATCAACTGCGTCATCGTGCGATAGCTTTCGCTGTGCAGCAGCATGCGCGCGAGCGGATCGACCGCGCTGGCGTCGAGCCCGCTCGCCACCACGATCAGCTCGGGCTTGAACGCGTCCAGCGCGGGCAGCACGATGCGCTCGAATGCATACAGGTACGCGTCGTGGCCGCCGCCCGGTAGCAACGGCACGTTCAGATTGGCGCCGATGCCAGCGCCCGCGCCGCGTTCGTCCGCACCGCTATAGCCCGGCGGAAAGCAGCGATCCTGATGCAACGAAACGGTCAGCGTGTTCGGATCGTCGTAATAGATCGACTGCGTGCCGTTGCCGTGGTGCACGTCCCAGTCGATCACCGCGACCCGTTCCACGCGATGCTTCGCGCGCGCCGCTTCGATCGCGACCGGAATGTTGGCGAACAGGCAGAAGCCCATCGGCTTGTCACGCAGACAATGGTGGCCGGGCGGCCGCGACAACGAGAACGCATTGCTCGCACGCCGCGCGAGCACGGCGTCGAGCGCGCCAATGGCGAGACCCGCCGACAGCGCCGCGATTTCGTAACTGCCCTTGCCGAACGGCGCGAGGTCGCCGAGATCGCCGCCGGTCGTGTCGCTGAGCGCCTTGAAACGGCTCAGATAGTCACGCGGATGAACCCGCAGCAGATCGTCCTGAGTCGCGAGCGGCGCACCCTGCATGGCGAGCGCATCGGCGAGCCCCGAGGTCTGGATCAGCGCGAGCAGGCGGCGCTTCGAGTCGGGCGACTCCGCGTAGCCGCTGCTCGACGGCGGCTGTACCCAGCCGCCGATCGGAAAGAACAGCGCATGCGTGCCGCCCGTGTGCCAGAAAGTGCGTTCGTCCGTGAAAAAAGCTGTCTTGCTCATGATGTCCGTTACCTGTAGTT
This sequence comes from Paraburkholderia bryophila, assembly GCF_013409255.1. Lineage (NCBI taxonomy): Bacteria > Pseudomonadati > Pseudomonadota > Betaproteobacteria > Burkholderiales > Burkholderiaceae > Paraburkholderia > Paraburkholderia bryophila. Next base: position 2,811,193 of record NZ_JACCAS010000002.1, on the reverse strand, counting down.
CACTCGTGGATTCAGATCGACCGGCCACGCGCGCTTTCAACGCTGCGCGGCCGTTACTTCGCGCCCGCTGCGCTCCACTCGCAGCAGGCACACGAACGACAGCGCGCTGATCGCCGCCGCGCCCAGAAATAAACTGGAAAGTCCCGCGCCGGCGTCGAGCAGCACCCCTGCAATCAACGGACCGACCGCGAGGCCCGCGCCGATCACGAAGTTCAAGGTGGCGATCAATCGGCCCGACGTATCGGTTTTCGCGGCGGCCGCGAGAATGAACGGCAGCACGAAGGTCCATGCGAACTTGAAGGCGAAAATCGCGGCGGCGTAGCCGGTCGCGCCCGGATGGGTCGACAGGCCGAGCAACGCCGCGACGAGAATCGCGTAACCCGTCAGCAGCATCGCCGCACGCGCGAGCCGGTTGCCGATCAGCGACGCGCACGCCGCGCCGATAATCCCCATCACGCTGGCAATGGCGAGCAGTTCGCCGGTATGTCCCGCGTCGAGTCCGGCGAGCGACGCGGCCTTGCTCGCGAAGGTCCAGACGCCGCCAATCGCCACGTAAAAAGCGAGCACGCCGCTGATTACCAGCGTGGCCAGTTGCCATGTGCTGCGTGAGTTGGAGGCATCGTTTTGCGATTGCTGGAAAGCCGTACCGCTTGCATTGCCTGCACCACTTCCACCACTCGCCCCTCCCGCCCGATTCGCACGATTCGCGCTACCCAAAGCCGCATCGAACCCACGCGTCAACGGCGAAGCAAGCAACGCCAACACCGCCAGCACCACATACAGCGCGCGCAAACCGAACGCGTCGAACAAATGCGGCAGCAGGAACAGACCGAGCGCACCGGCCACCAACTGCCCGACCACCCAAAGCCCATACACGCGATCCCGATTAGCGCTCGTCGCCGCGCTCGTCATGCACAGCACCATCAGCGTGCCGCCGCCGAGCGCGGTCAACGCGCGCAGCACCAGCAGCGCGACAAAACCCGGCATCAGCACGGCCGTGGCGGCATTGCCGATACAGAACACCGCCGTGGCGAATGCCGCGACGCGTCGTGCGTCGACCCGTCCGAGCCACAGCAGCGAAGGCAAGGTCGCGCAACTGAACGCGCCGAGTTCGACGAAAAAGTACGTGCCGATCTGCGACGCGCTCAGACCGAGCTGGCCGCCGAGTTGCGCGGCAACCGCCGGCGCGACCAGCAGCAACAACGGCGTGATCGCCGCGAACACGACCAGCGATAGCAGCGTGGACGTCGCAAATTCGCGCGGCGCGGCGGCCGACGGAGCGAAGGAAGTCGAAGGAGTTTTCATTGAGGCTCAGAGGTAACGGTAACGGTTGCGGTTGCAACGACAGCGCGGTGAAGACAGGAAACGCTAAACACCGGCACTACCGCAAGCTGAAGCGCCACGCCGGCGCCGGGCCAACTCAGAACGTGTGATACATGCCGAGCATCGCGCCGAACTGCGAGGCACCATTCAACGGCGTCGGATCGTATTCATAGACCGGTTGCGAGCTTTGACTGCTGTTGCGCGAGTAACCGAGATTCACGTAAGCGACCGTGCGTTTGGACAGCGCATACGTACCGCTCGCGATAAACAGCGTCGGGTGGCCGACGCTCGGCGTGCTCGACCAGGTCTGGTAGATGCCGCCCGCGAAGCCGACGAACGGCGTCGCCTGATAGCGCGCGCCGCCCCATGCGACGGTTTTAGACGGCGCGAGCGAACCGGTTTGACGTTCCGCGCCGCCGTAGAGCGACAGCGTCGCGATATCCCAATGCGCGGCCAACGTGCCGATGGTCTGCTGCAATCCCGACGTGTCGACATCGCCGGACACCATGCCTTGTGCGCGATGCAGCGCCGCGCTGATCCCGTAACCATTGCCGCTGTACTGCGCGCCGATTTCCAGCACGCGGCCCGAGCGCGAGTTGCCGGCCACGCCGCCGGTCGCCGCCAGCGCTTCAGCGCTGAAGCCGCCGTAGTCGGCGGATTTGAACTTCACCGAGTTGTCGATGAAGTTCGCCGACAGCGGCACCAGCACGCCCTGACCGCTGTACGCGGCGTACAGCAGCGGGTCGTAGAACACAGTGCGGTCGAACAGCACACTGAACTGCCGCCCGAGCGTGACGGTGCCGAACTTGCCGCTCAAACCGACGTAAGCGCCGCGAAAGAATGCATAGCCCGGCACGGTGGCCGTGCCGTCGTTCACATTGATGCCCTGCTCCAGGCGGAACAGCGCCTGCAATCCGCCGCCCAGATCTTCCGTGCCGGTCAGGCCGACCTGCGACGGCAGCACGCCGTAGTTCTGCAGATTCACCGCGCTGTGCTGACCGTCCGCGTTGGTGCGGTACTGAACGCCCGCGTCGATCAACCCGTACAACGTCACGGTCGATTGCGCATGCGCAGTGCCGCTGGCGACGCAAGCCGCCGCGCTCAATGCCGCGGCCCACGTTCGTCGACCGCCGCGCTGCCGTGATTCGTTTCGTTTCATTGAGAGGCTCCAAACCGTCCGATGTTGTTGTCGTAGGTCCGCCGCGGCGGCCTGCATCCCGTATCGAGTGCAACGGCAGTGTCGGTAGCGGCAATTGCGCTGAATAGACGTCCAGATGAACGGTATGGAAAACCCGCACGACGCGGCTTGATCGGTCGATGCGGCCCGCTGCGCGCGTTTGCGCAACCCGCGTTGATACCTTGCTAGTTGTGCTGCGGCGCGCAATTCACGGTAGAGGGCCGTTCAAATGAGGGGGGCAAAGCGTGCTTTCCGGCACAGCGCTTTTCAAAAAAAGCGCCACGTATAATCGATCGGCACGCAGCACTCGCGGGACATCAGCGGGACACAAGCGGGACATTCGCGAAACACTCGCGAAGCGCGCGTTATCGACAGCCGAAGGAGCCAGCGTGACAGGCATCGCAGACACCAAGCGGTTTATCGATCAGTGGGGCGAAATGCCCGCCGCGATTCCACTCGACGATTACGCGAGCGCGCCGCTCGACCAGCGCAGCGCCGACTTCGAAGGTCCGCTGGCCGGCAACGGCACCGCCACGCGCGCCCTGAGTCTGTTTCTGCTCGACCTGTACGCGCTCGCCAACCGCACCGGTATCGGCGAATTCGAACACGGCTTCTTCCGCCTGCTATCGCGCCACTTGCCGTTCGACGCCGGCTGGACCGGCGTGACGACGCACACGGCGAACGGTCCCGTGATGCACAACAGCTTCGTGTATGGCCTGCCGGGCGAATTCTTCACCGACTGGCAGCGTGTGCGCGACTGCGATCCGCTCGCGATCGGTTCGATGAATCGCTATGGGCGCGCGCTGGAGGTATCGATCGTCGCGCCGGGCATCGATCCGCGTTTTCGCAACTGGGCGATCAAATACGGGCTCGCGCAACTGATGGTGGTATCGGCGCTCGATCATCGCTTCGGCCTCACGACATTTCTATCGGTGTACCGTCGCGCGCTCGACAAACCCTTCTCCCCCGCCGACGCGCAAACGCTCGAAGACGTGATTCCGCACCTAAGCGCGGCGCTCACGATCAGCCGTTCATTCCAGTTGACGCGCGAGCGCGGCGAAAGCGTCGCCACGCCGGCCCGCGCAATCTGCGATGGTTTCGGTGCGGTGCACCAGGCGGATAAAGCATTCGAAACGATTCTGCGCAGCGAGTGGCCGGTTTATCAGAACCAGCATCTGCCGGCGCCGCTGATCGCACATCTGCATGCGGACACGGGGCAGCCTTATGTGGGTGAAACGGTCACCGTGAGTTGCTCGCCGGTGGTCGGTCTGTTTCAGCTCGAAGCGCGCCCGCGTTCGCCGCTCGACCGGTTGAGTCCGCGCGAACTCAGCGCGATCAAACTGTATGGCGATGGCCTCTCGCACAAGGAAGTCGCGCAACGCATGGCGATTTCACCGACTACCGTGCGCCACTATCTGCGTTGCGCGTACAAGAAGCTCGGCATGCACGACAAGAGTCAGATTCCCTGGCTGCTCGGCCTGCGGGAAACCGCCGGCAATCCTACGACCGCCGACGCAGGCAACTGAGCCACGGCGTTACTCGTCCTCTTCTTCGAGACCGGCCAGCAGATCGTCCACCGCGCGATAAACCCGTTCGACGATCTCCGGTCCGACCTTGCGCTCCAACTCGCGGTAATGCGCTTCAAGATCTTTTGAAATCACCCGCACCAGGTCCACGCTGGTCTCGGTCAGCGACACCAGCACGCGCCGCTGGTCTTCCGCGAAACGCTCCTTGATCACCAGTTCCATGCTCTCCATCCGCGCGAGCACGCCGGCCATGCTCGGGCTCGAAATCGTGCAGATGTCGGAGATATGACGCGGCTCCATCGGCCCGTGCTCGTTGAGCGCGCGGATCACGCGCCATTGCTGCTCGGTCAATCCATGCGCGGTAATCAATGGACGAAAACGCTCCATCATTTTTTCTCGGGCGCGCAACAACAGCATGGGCAGGTTGCGGTGCAAAACTCGGGTGGAGGCAGCGGACATGTTCGAAGAGGAATTAAAAAAGCAGCCGTCGAAGCTTAAGGGAAAACCCGCGATCAGCCGACATGACTATTGACCATGGATCATATCAAGCGCGATACTACTAACATGTTAGTGTTTTTGCCGAGAGACCGCCAGACTATGTTTGCACTTGCCGATCATCTGCTGCATCCCGAAGGCGACGCGCTGCCTCGCGATGTGGACGCCGCCAGCGCGGCCGCCCTGCTGGGCCGTGGCATGGCATGCCGCGCGCCGGTTAGCGGCGCGGTTTATGGAACCTTGCTGAACGACCGCGCCGCGCTCGCGGCGCTCGGCGATGCGATGCACGCCGCGCCGTACAAGGCGCCGCCGCAAGCGCCGGTGCTGTATCTGAAGCCGCGCAATACGTTCGCCGGGCATCGCGCTCGGGTCGTCGTGCCGGACAACGCGTTGGGCGTGGAAGTGGGTGCGTCGCTCGGTATCGTGATCGGCCGCACTGCAACACGGGTCGACGCGGATCGCGCATTGGACTACGTTGCCGGTTACACGCTGGTGGGCGACCTTAGCGTGCCGCATGCGAGCGTGTACCGCCCTTCGGTGCGGTTCCGCGCGCGCGACGGTTTTTGCGTGATCGGACCGGCGGTCGTTGCAGCGCATCATGTTGCCGTGCCGGATCGTCTCGACATCACCGTGTCGCTCAACGGCGCTGAACCGTTCACGGCGAACACGGCGTCGTCGGTGCGCAACGTGGCGCGATTGCTCGCCGACGTCACCGATTTCATGACCCTCAGCGCAGGCGACGTCATCACGCTCGGCGTGCCGCACGGTTCGCCGGTCGCGCATGTCGGCGACACCGCCACGCTCTCTATCGGCGGCTTGCCGCCGCTGACCATTTCGTTTGTCGCCGCTTCAGACGCGGCAGCGGGTGCAACAAAACACGCAGGAGAACCGTCATGATGCGCGGCCGTGTAGCGTATGCAGGCGCGATTCACGAAGCCTATCCGGATGCACAAGGCGTGCGCCTGGCCGATGGCCGCGTGTGTCGCGAGAATGAAGTGGTCTGGCTCGCGCCGATCGACGTCGGCACGATCTTCGCGCTCGGCTTGAACTACGCCGAGCATGCCAGGGAATTGCAGTTCAGCAAGCAGGAAGAGCCACTCGTGTTCCTCAAGGGACCGGGCACGGTGATCGGCCATCGCGGCTTCACGCGCCGCCCGGCCGGCGTCGCCTTCATGCACTACGAGTGCGAGCTGGCGGTGGTGATCGGCCGCACCGCGCAGAACGTGACGCGCGAAAACGCCATGCAGCACGTGGCCGGCTACATGATCGCCAACGACTACGCGATCCGCGATTACCTCGAAAACTACTACCGCCCCAACCTGCGCGTGAAGAATCGCGACGGCGGCACGGTGCTCGGCCCCTGGTTCGTCGACGCCGCCGATATCGCCGACGTCACGCAACTGGAATTGCGCACGTTCGTGAACGGCACCCGCCAGCAGCACGGCAATACGCGCGATCTCGTCACCGACATTCCGGCGCTGATCGAATACCTGAGCGGCTTCATGACGCTCGCGCCCGGCGACGTGATCCTCACCGGCACGCCGGAAGGCATCGTCAACGTGAATGCCGGCGACGAAGTGGTCTGCGAAATCGACGGCCTTGGCCGTCTCGTCAATACGATCGCCTCCGACGCGGACTTCGGCCGCGCCTGATCGGCTGATCGCCTGATCGACAGTGAATAGAGAAAGGACAAGGCAATGCGAATCGACCATCTGATCAACGGCAAAACGAGCGCCGCGCAGGATTACTTCGAAACGGTCAATCCGGCCACGCAAGAGGTGCTCGCCGAAGTCGCCCGCGGCAGCGCGCAGGAAGTGGACGCCGCCGTGCGTGCGGCCAAAGACGCGTTCCCCGCCTGGGCCGCCAAACCCGCCGCCGAGCGCGCGAAGCTGATCCGCAAGCTCGGCGAGCTGATCGTGAAGAACGTGCCGGAGATCTCCGAGACCGAAACGAAGGACACGGGTCAGACGATCTCGCAAACGCGCAAGCAACTCGTGCCGCGCGCCGCCGACAACTTCAACTACTTCGCCGAGATGTGCACGCGCGTCGACGGCCATACGTATCCGACCGAGACACATCTGAACTACACGCTGTTCCATCCGGTCGGCGTGTGCGCGCTGATCTCGCCGTGGAACGTGCCGTTCATGACCGCCACGTGGAAGGTTGCGCCCTGCCTCGCCTTCGGCAACACGGCGGTGCTGAAGATGAGCGAGCTGTCGCCGCTCACCGCGTCGATGCTCGGCCAGCTCGCGCTCGAAGCGGGCATTCCGGCGGGCGTGCTGAACGTCGTGCACGGTTTCGGCAAAGACACCGGCGAGCCGCTGGTCGCGCATCCCGACGTGCACGCCGTGTCGTTCACGGGATCGACCGCGACCGGCAACCGTATCGTGCAGACCGCCGGCCTGAAGAAGTTTTCGATGGAACTGGGCGGCAAGTCGCCGTTCGTGATTTTCGACGACGCCGATTTCGAACGCGCGCTCGACGCCGCCGTGTTCATGATCTTCTCGAACAACGGCGAACGCTGCACCGCCGGTTCGCGCATTCTCGTGCAGCGCTCGATTTACGCGCGATTCGCCGAGCGATTCGTGGAGCGTGCGAAGCGCCTGACGGTGGGCGATCCGCTCGCCGACAGCACGATCGTCGGACCGATGATCAGCCAGGGGCATCTGGCGAAAGTGCGCAGCTATATCGAACTCGGCCCGAAAGAAGGCGCGACGCTCGCGTGCGGCGGACTCGACGCGCCGGATTTGCCGGACGCCATGCGCAAAGGCAACTTCGTGAAGCCGACGGTGTTCGTCGACGTCGACAACCGCATGCGCATTGCGCAGGAAGAAATCTTCGGCCCGGTCGCCTGCCTGATTCCGTTCGACGACGAAGCCGAGGCGATCAGACTTGCGAACGATATTTCGTACGGTCTGTCGAGCTACATCTGGACCGAGAGCACGGGTCGCGCGCTGCGCGTCGCCGCGGCGGTCGAAGCCGGCATGTGCTTCGTCAATAGTCAGAACGTGCGCGATCTGCGTCAGCCGTTCGGCGGTACAAAAGCTTCCGGCGTGGGTCGCGAAGGCGGCACGTGGAGCTATGAAGTGTTCCTCGAACCGAAGAACGTCTGCGTGTCGCTCGGCTCGCATCACATTCCGCGCTGGGGCGTTTGAGGCGCCACACGACATAGCGCCGCAACTGCGTTGCGGAGATCAAGGAAAGCGCCATGGGACCCGAGTAAGCGCTGAAGCGCTAACTCGGGTCGACAGGAGATCAAAGTGGGCACGCTCGCATTAGCAGCAAAAGTCACGCACGTCCCGTCGTTATATCTGTCCGAACTCGACGGCCCGCATAAGGGCTGCCGTCAACCGGCGATCGACGGTCATCATGAAATCGGCCGCCGCTGCCGTGAACTGGGCGTGGATACGATCGTGGTGTTCGACGTGCACTGGCTGGTGAACAGCGAATACCACATCAATTGCGCGCCGAATTTCGAAGGCGTCTACACCAGCAACGAACTGCCGCATTTCATCAAGAACATGCCGTACGCGTACCCCGGCAATGTCGGACTCGGTGACCTGATCGCCGAAGTCGCGAACGAAATGGGCGTGAAAAGCCGCGCGCACAGCCAGACCACGCTCGAACTCGAGTACGGCACGCTGGTGCCGATGCGCTATATGAACGCCGATCAGCACTTCAAGACCGTCTCGGTAGCGGGCTGGTGCATGTGGCACGACCTCGCCACCAGCGCCCGCTTCGGCCTCGCGGTGCGCAAGGCGATCGAAGAGCGCTACGACGGCACCGTCGCGATTCTGGCGAGCGGGTCGCTCAGCCACCACTTCGCCGATAACGGCACCGCCGAGCAGTTCATGCATAAGGTGTGGAACCCGTTCCTCGAACAGATGGACCGCAAAGTGGTCGAGATGTGGGAAGCCGGCGACTGGAAAACCTTCTGCGAAATGCTGCCGCTCTACAACGAGAAATGTTGGGGCGAAGGCGGCATGCACGACACCGCGATGCTGCTCGGCGCACTCGGTTGGGATCGCTACGACGGCAAGGTGGAAGTCGTCACGCCGTATTTCGGCAGTTCGGGCACCGGCCAGATCAATGCGATCTTTCCGGTCACGCCGCTGCCCGTTTGAAGTCGCCTGAATCAGAGTTAGGAGCCTAACGTGCCGCATCTCACACTCGAATACAGCGCCAATCTCGCGAACGCCGACAGCATCGGGCAACTGTGCAACGCACTCGCGCAGTGCCTCGACGCCCAGCGCGAAAACGAACAACGGGTCTATCCGCTCGGCGGCATCCGCGTGCGCGCGTTGCGCTGCGAACAGTACTGCATTGCCGACGGCCGCCCCGACGCCGCGTTCCTGCACGCGAATCTGAAGATCGGCGCGGGCCGCTCGGAGGCCGCTAAAAAGGCCACCGGCGAAGCCCTGTTCGCGCTGATCAAACAGCACTTCGCCACGGAATTCGAGCAGCACGGCCTCGCGTTGTCGCTGGAAATCAACGAGTTCAGCGAAGCCGGCACATGGAAGCACAACAATCTGCACGCACGGCTCAAGGCCTAAAAAGGCCGGAAAAACGCGGCTCATCGAGAACCCATCATGCTAGACGAACAGACTATCCGCGACCTCGCGGCAGAACTCGACCACGCCGAGAAAACCCGCACGCAACTGCGCCACTTCTCCGCCCGGTTTCCGACCATGACCGTCCAGGACGGCTACGCGATTCAACGCGAGTGGGTCAAGCTCAAACTCGCCGCCGGCCACGTGATCAAGGGCCGCAAGATCGGCCTGACGTCGCGCGCCATGCAGCGTTCGTCGCAGATCGACGAACCCGATTACGCGCCGTTGCTCGACAGCATGTTTATCGAGGCCGGCCAGGACATTCGCGCGGATCGCTTCATCTCCCCGCGCGTGGAAGTCGAACTGGCGTTCGTGCTGAGCAAGCCGCTGAAAGGCCCCGGCGTGACGCTGTTCGACGTGCTCGACGCCACCGCCTACGTAACCCCCGCGGTGGAGATCATCGACGCGCGCATCGAACAGTTCGACCGTGACACCAAGGCACCGCGCAAGGTCTACGACACGATCTCGGACTTCGCGGCCAATGCGGGCATCGTGCTCGGCGGGCGACCGGTGCGACCGCTGGACGTCGACCTGCGCTGGGTCGGCGCGCTGCTGTACAAGAATGGCGCAGTCGAAGAAAGCGGTCTCGCCGCCGCCGTGCTCAACCATCCCGCGACCGGCGTGGCCTGGCTCGCAAACAAGATCGCTCCCTACGACGAATCGCTGAACGCCAACGACGTGATCCTGAGCGGTTCGTTCACGAGCCCGATCCCGGCGCGCGCGGGCGACACGTTCCATGTCGACTACGGTCCGCTAGGCGGCATCGGTTTGAATTTCATCTGAGGCGGCTTATGTCCCTATCCCTACCGCACAACCCCTTCAAACGCGCGCTGAGCGAAGGCCAACCGCAGTTCGGTCTGTGGGCCGCGCTCGCCGATGGGTACGTCACCGAATTGCTGGCCACGGCCGGTTTCGACTGGCTGCTGATCGACAACGAACATGCACCGAACGACGTGCGCAGCACGCTCGCGCAATTGCAGGCCGTGGCCGCGTACCCGTCGCATCCGGTGGTGCGGCCAGTGCGCAGCGACAGCGCGCTGATCAAGCAGTTGCTCGACATCGGCGCGCAAACCCTGCTGCTGCCCATGATCGATACCGCCGCGCAAGCCGCCGACGCGGTCGCCGCCACGCGTTATCCGCCGCAAGGCATTCGGGGTGTGGGCAGCGCGTTGGCGCGCGCCTCGCGCTGGAATCGGATTCCCGATTATCTGAACGCGGCGGCTAGCGAGTTGTGCGTGCTGGTGCAGGTGGAAACCGTGCAAGGCATGGAGAACCTGCCGGCCATCGCGGCCGTGGATGGCGTCGACGGTGTGTTTTTCGGGCCGGCGGATTTGAGTGCGTCGATGGGCTTGCTGGGCAAACCCGGCGATCCGGGCGTGCGCGCAGCGATCCGTCAAGGCATCGACATCGTGCGGCGTGCGGGCAAGGCGGCAGGTGTGCTGGCGCCGGATCCGGCGCTCGCGGCCGACTATCTCGCGGCGGGCGCGACGTTCGTGGCGGTAGGCACGGACACGGGTTTGCTGAGTCGCGCGGCGGCGGATCTGGCGGCGTCGTATAAAAACACGGCGGGTGCGGCGGCGCCGGTTAAAGGCGGGTATTGAGTTGACCGCTCGGTGACCGGCAATCGGTCACCGTTTGCCTATAAGGCGGGACGGCTCGCTAACGGCTCACTACCAGACGCGCCCCCCCGGCCCCGTCGCTAATCCCCCGCCGGCCACGGCAACCCCAGCGCCGACCAGTCCAGCTCCACGCCAATCACCGAGCGCCCGGCCGCGAACTGCACCGCCAACGTCACCGCGACACACGGCCGGCCACTCGCCAGCGACAGATACGGATTGCTCGCCACCGCCACGCCCGGCAGCAACACCGCGTTGCGGAAATACGGCCGATGATCCCAGCGCGCATCGCGCGGATTCGCGACCGGATGCAGCGACGCGCCCTTGCTGTTGTGCGCCGGCCCCGGTACTTCGGGCCCGACCTGTCGGCCGGAGTCGTCGAGAATGAAGCAACTGATGCAGCGCTCGAAGCGCGACAGCGCAGCAAACGCGTCGTCCATCACGACACCCGCGAGCAGCGAATCGGCGGCGGCGCGCAAACCCACCCGGTAAGGCTCCACTTCGGACTCGAACAACGCATGCTGATGCGCGCGGCCTTGCGCGATCACGTCGAACGCGTCGTCGATACGCCGATGCACCGACTCCGGCGGCGCAATCTCCGCCGCCGGCCGCCCGAGCAGATAGCCTTGCGCGAAATCCACGTTCGACTCCACCGCGAGAATCAGCTCCTCGGTCGTCTCCACGCCTTCGACCACCACCAGCATGCCCGCCTGGTGCAGCAGCGAGACGAGCTTCGGCAGGATCGGCTGTTCGGTGCCGTGGCTGGTCGCGCGAATCAGTTCGCCGTCGAGCTTGACGATGTCCGGACGAATGCGCAGCAAGCGGTCGAGATTCGACTGACCGGCGCCGAAATCGTCGACGGCGATCAGGAAGCCGTGCTCGCGATACAACGCCGCCGCGCGCGACATGTCGTCCACACTGCCGCCATGCGACTCGAGAATTTCGAGGATCACGCGTTCAGGATCGAGCCCGACCGCCCGCACGATCTTCGCGAGCTGATCCGCATACCCCTCGGCGATGAAGGTGGCCGGCAAAATATTGAGGAACAGCCACGCGTCGGCGGGCAGCGACTTGCGCGCATTGCCCAGATGGACCGCATGACTCGCGCGGTCGAGCGCACCTTCGTCGCTGGACGGCTTCGGCGCGAACAGCACCACGGGCGGCACTAGCGTGCCGTCGTCCTGTTCGCCGCGCAGCAACGCCTCGAAGCCGACCTGCTTCTGATGCGACAGGCTGTAGAGCGGCTGGAAGTGCGAGGTCAGGTAATACTCCTCCCAGCGATGCCGGCGCACCTCCCCGTCCGCGGCAAAATCGTCGCCGAGCAGTTGCAGCGCTTCGAGCGGCAGCGCGCGTTCGGCGCACACGCGGTTGCGCCCGGAGTGCTTGGCGCGCAGCAAGGCTTCGTCGGCGCGATCCAGCAGCACCATGATGCTTTCGCCACGCCGGTGCTCGGCCACGCCGAAGCTCGCGGTCAGATGTCCGTCCGGCCGCTCGATCGCGGCGATCGCGCCGCGCAGCCGCTCGGCCAGATGCAACGCGCCGGCCAGCCCGTCGCGCCGCAGCACCGCGAACTCCTCGCCGCCGATCCGGCTCACGCTGTCTTCCGCCGAGGTCTCCTCCATCAGCACCTGAGCGACCTGATACAGCGCATGGTCGCCGACCGCATGACCGAAGCGGTCGTTCAGCGATTTGAAACTGTCGATGTCCAGAAAGATCGCGCTGATGCGCTCGTCGGGCGCGCCGCCGTCGAGCCGGCGCTCGGCCTGCTTGACGAACGCGCGGCGGTTCTGCAGACCGGTCAGCGGATCGGTCGCCGCGAGTTGCGCCAGTTGGCTCTCAAGGAGGAAGTGGTTGCGCCGGAACCGGTAGAACCCGAAGTGAAACACCGCTGAAGTCGGCATGCCGATCGCCGCGATCCACATCCACACGACGACGTTCACGTCATGCGGGCGCGGCTCGCCGGACAGCAGCGCGAGGGCTGCCGCATAGAACAGCACAGTGCCGGTGAAGAAATGCGTGGGCGTGAGCCACAGCGGCGCGGCGCAGATGGGGATCACCGCCAGCGCCGGCAGCACCCACAGCAGCGGCGCCTCGACACCGGCGACGTTCAGCGCCATGCCGGCCACCAGCACCTGCAGGTAGACGATGCCGATCGCGCCGAACAGCCAGATGGTTCGGGCGCGCGGAATCGCCAGCACCAGCAGGGCGAGCACGAGCGCGCACGTGAGCCGGTAGGCGAGCGGCGCGGCCGGACCGCCGACCAGGTTGCGCGCCCCGACGAAGCATAGGAACGCGACCACCGTGAACGCCATCGTCACCGTGGAGAGTGGGCGCTGGTGTTCGAGCGATCGTCGATGGAAGCGATCGCGTAAACCGGAATCGGACAGATGTTGCGTGGAGTTCGAAAGCATATTGATGGGTATCAGGCTCGTTCCGGTCACTCTGCCCATGGTTATCGGCAAACATCTGACAAATATTTAACCTTTCCACGCAAATCGATACGAACGCCTGTTCGCTTACGGCTGCTTCAGGCCGTTGGGTTGCCTCACCCTGTTCCCGCGTCCCTCATGCGGCTTGCGCCGTGGCGGCCATCACGCGATTGCGGCCGGCCGCCTTGGCGGCATACAGCGCGTTGTCGGCACGCGCCATCAACTGCGCGAGCGATTCATCCTGCCGATGCTGGTCCACGCCGACGCTAAAGGTGTAGCGCAAGCCGCCGGGCGGCAACTCGGCCGCCGTCGCCGCGGTCAGCCGGGCCCGCAGCCGGTCCAGCAGACTCACCGCTTCGGCAGCGCCGGTCGCCGGACAGAGTACGCCGAACTCTTCGCCGCCGAGTCGGCCGAGCACATCGCCGTCCCGCAGATGAGCGGCCACGAACGTCGCGAAATGACTCAGCACCTGGTCGCCGGCCGCGTGACCGTGCCGGTCGTTGACGGCCTTGAACGAATCGATGTCGATGATCGCCAGCGCCAGCGGCAAACCGCTTTGCCGCGACGCGTCGAGCAGCACGTCGCCGAGCTTCAGGAACGCGCGGCGCGCCAGCACGCCGGTCAGATCGTCGATGTTGGCCAGACGTTCGAGCCGCTCGGCCAGCCGGTCGTGCGCGAGCATCACCACGCCGATCGACAGACAGGGCGGCGCCAGCACCCCGATCGCGAGAAAAATAATGTTGGACGGCGTGACCTGCATCAGGTTGGTCTGCACCAGCAAGCCGAAGCCGTACATCACGCCGCGCAAGGTATGACCAGCACATAGCAACGCGGCCGCGACCGTGAGGAAGTAATAGCTGTAGCACGGCCGGTTCAAAGGCCGGCCGCGCAACAGGGTCACGGCCAGCACGGCATACAGGATCGCGTGAAACACCGACACCAGCGTGACGCGCGCGTTGAAGTCCGGCACGGCGAAGGTCCAGTAACACAGCCCGGCGAACAGAACGGCCAACCCGGCGTAGGCCACCCAGGGCCGCGCGGGGCGCGCGAGAAAACGCCGGCAGCCCGCCACCACCAGCAACGGCGAGACGGCCAGCAACATGTTCGACGCGACGAAAGTCAGCCAGCGCGGCGCGTGACCTTGCAGCGAGAAGGCGATCAGCGCGACGATCGCGAGCGCGTTTGCGGCGATCCAGCAACCGACGCCGGGAATGGCCGCGCGCCGCAACGAGCCGAGCACGGCCATCGCCATGGCGCTCGACAAAACGGTGACCAGCAGAAGACTGAGTGGATTGAGCATCGCAATGAATGGATCAACGGCAAGAAGCAGGAAAGAATCGGAAACAATGACTGCGTAGACAATTGTGTGCCTATGCCCTGCTCTTATGGCGTAGCGTTGCATTTAACACGAAAAAGAAAAGCTAAAACATCCGCGCGAAATGCCGTTAGACCACGTGATGCGGTCGATCTTACGACGTACGCTCAGGCGAAAGCGCTCTTGCAACGCAATCAGAAAAAATTACGTTGTTGCGCTGCATCCGCCGCAATCGATTGCGCGTATCAAAAGACAAATGGAAAGTGGCTAAAACTTAACGTCTTAAGTAGACTCCTGCGAATTGTGTCTGACAATGTTTGACAAACCAGACAAGCCGGTAAAAGCAACCTGGCCGCGCACAAAACGCGATTCCCGAAACACGTTTTTTTGCACTGGCCGTCATCGCCCGCCTGTTGAACGAGGAGGCGCGACGGCCGCTTCCCGGAAAACATGGTCTCCATTCTCGATTACCTGCTGGAACGCCAGATCTCGCCACAGTGGCGCGGCATGCTGAGCGCCCTGGCGACCGAGTTCGAAGCGCAGATCGGTCGCGATGAACTCCGTCAACTGATGCACCGGGTCGGCAGCCGTTTCGCGGCCGCGCATCCGCTGCCGGCCTGCGGCTCGACCGCCGAGCTCGCGCACACGTTGAATCTGGTCTGGCATGAGATGGATTGGGGCTACGTGGAACTGGCGGACGAACCGGAGTCGTTGCGCATCGTTCACTACTGCTCGCCGCTGCTCGCATTCGGCGGCACCGCGTTGACGTGGACCCCGGCGTTTCTCGAAGGCGTCTATCAGACGTGGTTGAGCGCGTTGGGCGCGCAGGGCTTGTCGGTCGCGCAGACGAGCGGTTACGGTGAGGACACCGCAATCGAGTTTCGGCTTGGGCGCCATCCGGGTTGAACGCGGCTTGCGGACGGGTCGTGAATGGGCGTAGTAGCAGTAGCAATGACAGCGGCGATAGCGGTTGCCTGGCGGTTGCTTTTGCATGAGCAGCATCAGACGGTGGAACAACGCGCCAGACCGGTGCGCGTGCAGTGGCAGCATCCGCTTTCCAGCGCCGGAAGCAGGCAGGTACCTATCGGCGTCGGGGTTACGCAAGTCATGAACAAGACGGTGGCACTATGAGTTCATCCAGCGACATCGAGAAGCTTTTCGATCATTTCGGCGGCGACGCCAATGCGTACCAGGAAATCGGCCGCGAAAACGAGGCGCGCTCGGCGCGCACGCGCTGGCCTTTACTGGTCACGCTGGATCTGAGTCAACCGACGATTCCCGCCATCGGACAGCGCGTGGCGCGGGCTCAGCCGCAGGTG
The DNA here is from genome assembly GCF_013409255.1 of Paraburkholderia bryophila. Classification (NCBI taxonomy): domain Bacteria; kingdom Pseudomonadati; phylum Pseudomonadota; class Betaproteobacteria; order Burkholderiales; family Burkholderiaceae; genus Paraburkholderia; species Paraburkholderia bryophila. The sequence continues at coordinate 2,795,383 of NZ_JACCAS010000002.1, read as the reverse complement.
GCCGCAACGCCGCTCGCCGTCGATCCGCACGACGCCACGCCTAAAGATGCCGCCTCGGTGACGCGCGCGAAAGCGCCGTTGTTCACCCGCTCGCATCGGCGGGATATTCCGCCGGTGGCGGTGGCTGCGGCGCCGTCCACGGCACCGCGCGGTGCTTCGCGCTTCGGCGAGCTCGATCTGCCGGAAGCGGTTGCGAAGATCGATGCCGTTACGCCGGCGACGCGGGCTGCTGTGCCGGTGGCTTCGGCTCCGCCCGTGGCGCCGGCTGTTGCACCTGTTGCAAGCGCCCCGGTCGCCGCCGCCCAGTTTCGCGCGCCAGCCACGCAACCGATTCCGCCGGTCCAACCCGCCGCGCAAACCTGGGCACGCCCGGCTGCACCCGCAGCCCCCGCCGCGCCGCCTTCGATCCTCGGCAAACTCTTCACCCCCGAACCCGCCGCCACGCCGCCGCAACCCGCCGCGTCCCAGGCCGCCGCCGTGCCGCTGCACTCGGTCTTCGACCGGCTGCGCGGCACGCCCGCTCAAACGGCCGCCGCTCCGCTCAGCGCCACCGGCGCCGCCGCGCCCGCCCCTTCCAACTCGTGGCTGGTCAACGGCCCTCGTCGCTCATGAAAGTCATCGCGGTGGTGTCCGCCAAAGGCGGGGTCGGTAAAACCACCCTCGCCGCCAATCTCGCTTGCGTGCTGGCCGCCGGCGGCCGGCGCGTGATCGCGATCGACCTCGATCCGCAGAACGCGCTGCGTCTGCACTTCGGCGTGCCGCTCGACAGCATCGACGGTTTGTCGCGCGCCACGCTGACGGGCGACCCGTGGCAATCGGTGTTGTTCGACGGTCTGGACGGCGTGACCGTGCTGCCCTACGGCGCGGTGCTCGAAGACGACCGCCGCCGCTTCGAGGCGCTCGTCGACCAGGACCCGCACTGGCTTGCGCAAGCGTTGCAGAACTTGCGGCTCGATCCGTCGGACGTCGTAATTATCGACACGCCGCCGGGTTCGTCCGCGTATGTCCGCGCCGCGCTCAGCACGGCCACCTTCGCGCTGAACGTGGTGCTCGCCGACGCCGCCTCGTACGCGGCGATTCCGCTGATGGAGCGGTTGATCGATACGTATGCGACGCCGCGCGCCGAGTTCGGCGGCGAAGGCTACGTGGTCAACCAGATCGACCAGTCGCGCCAGCTCACCAAAGACGTGCTCAAGGTGCTGCGCCAGATGCTCGGCGCGAAGCTATTCCCCGGCGTGATCCATCTGGACGAAGGCGTGAGCGAGGCGCTCGCCTGCGACACCACGCTGATTCATTACGATCCACTCAGCCAGGCCGCCGCCGATTTCCGCGCGTGCGGCGCCTGGCTGATGACGACGGTCGACGCGATCGCCGTCTCGCCGAGGAGCGTCGCATGAGCACGGCACAGTCGCAGGATATCGAGGCCGCGGAACCCTCGCGGCTGGAACGCTTCGTCGACGCGCGCTTCTGGAACAGCCGCATCATCACCGGCCTGGTGACGCTGTTCGCGCTGACCATGCTGTACTTCGTGTTCACGGTGCCACTCGCGTTCTACGAGCAACTGACGTTCGCGACCTGCTGCTTCGTGACCGCGCTGCTGTTCCGCCGCCTGCCCGGCCGTTACGCGACCATGGTGATGATCATGCTGTCGGTGGTCACGTCGGGCCGCTATATGTACTGGCGGCTGACCGCCACCACTTACTGGGAACATCCGCTCGACGCCGCCTGGGGTCTGCTGCTGGTCTCCGCCGAAGTCTATTCGACCGTCGTGCTGCTGCTCGGCTACTTCCAGACCGCATGGCCGCTCAAACGCAAGCCGATGCCGCTGCCCGCCTCGCGCGACCTGTGGCCGACCGTCGACATTTTCATTCCGACCTATAACGAGCCGCTCTCGGTGGTGAAGCCGACCATCTACGCCGCGCTCGCACTCGACTACCCCGCCGAAAAAATTTCGATCCACGTGCTCGACGACGGCCGCCGTCCCGAGTTCAAGGCGTTCTGCGAAGACGTCGGCGTCAACTGGACGATCCGCACGCATAACCGCCACGCGAAAGCCGGCAACATCAACGAAGCGCTGAAGATCACCAGCGGCGAATACCTCGCGATCTTCGACTGCGATCACATTCCGACCCGCTCGTTTTTGCAGATCGGCCTGGGCTGGTTCCTGCGCGACAAGCTGCTGTCCATGCTGCAGACGCCGCACCATTTCTTCTCGGCCGACCCGTTCGAGCGCAACCTCGGCACCTTCCGCAAGGTGCCCAACGAAGGCGAGCTGTTCTACGGCCTCGTGCAGGACGGCAACGACCTGTGGAACGCGACCTTCTTCTGCGGTTCGTGCGCGCTGCTGCGCCGGACCATGGTCGAAGAGATCGGCGGCATCGCGGTCGAAACCGTCACCGAAGACGCGCACACCGCGCTGAAGTTGCACCGCCTCGGCTACACCACCGCGTATCTGGCGATTGCGCAAGCGGCGGGTCTCGCCACCGAATCGCTGTCGGGCCACATCGGCCAGCGGATTCGCTGGGCGCGCGGCATGACGCAGATTTTCCGGATCGACAATCCGCTCACCGGCAAGGGTCTGAAAATCGGTCAGCGGCTGTGCTATCTGAACGCGATGATGCACTTCTTCTACGGCATTCCGCGTCTGGTGTTCCTGACCGCGCCGCTGTCGTATCTGTTCTTCGGCGCGCACGTGATCGAAGCCGCCGCCAGCACAATCGCGATCTACGCGCTGCCGCACATGATGCACGCGAGCATCACCAATTCGCGGATGCAGCGCTCGTTCCGCCATTCGTTCTGGGCCGAGGTGTACGAGTCGGTACTGGCCTCGTACATCACCGCGCCGACGCTGCTCGCGCTGATCAATCCGAAGCTCGGCAAGTTCAACGTGACGGCCAAGGGCGGCCAGATCGAGAAGAACTACTTCGACTGGGCGATCTCGCGGCCGTATCTGTTCCTGCTGTTGCTGAACCTGATCGGCTTCTGCGTGGGCATCGTCCATATCTATTTCAACTGGCATCTGCGCAGCGTGGTGCAGACCACCGTGCTGAACCTCGCGTGGACCACCTACAACATGCTGATTCTCGGCGCGAGCGTGGCCGCCGCGAGCGAGCGCCGGCAGATTCGCGCGGTGCACCGCGTGGCAATGCAAATGCCTGTGATGCTGAAGTTCTCGACCGGCCGCACGCTTGCCTGCGAAACCATCGACTACTCGGAAGGCGGCGTGGGTGTCGCGCTGCCCGCGGCGATCCAGGTGCCGATGCACGAACGCGTGACCGTGTCGCTGTTTCGCGGCGACGAGGAATACGCATTCCCCGCGACGGTCGGTTTCACCGCGCCGGGCCGCGTCGGCCTGCGCTTCTCGCAGCTCACGCGCGAGCAGGAATACGAGTTCGTCAAAACCACCTTCGCCCGTGCGGATGCATGGACCGGTTGGGCCGAAGGGCGTCAGCAGGACACGCCGCTGCGCGGCCTGTCGCATGTGCTGACGGTCGGTGCGCGCGGCATCGTGGGTCTGTTCGAACATCTTTACGCCGACCTTCGCAGCTCGATGAAAAGCCGTCCAGTGGACGTCAAGAAGCTAAAGACCAAAGACTGATCTATGCGCAACCGGATGGCGAAGGCACACAACGAACGCTCGCGCGACGAGCGCGGTGGGATGGAACCGGCAGCGCGCTGCTTCGCAGGTCCCGGCTCGCAACGGCTGATGCGCGGGCTCGCCTGCTGGCTCGCGTTGCAGACCGCATTGGCGGGGCCGCTCGTGTCGATCGCGCAGGCGGCTGAAGCGGTCGCGGCGGCAACGGGCTCCACCCAGGCGGGTTCCACTCAAACGCGCGCGACGGCGGGTACTCAAGGTACACCCGGTACACCCACCGCCCTCGTCGCCACCGGCGTGGGCAGCGTGCCCGCGCCGGGCCCCGCCGTGCCGTACGACCCGAACACGCTCGCGCAAGCCGCGTTGGCGACGCCGACGCCCGCGCTCGCCGCGTCGTCGGTGAAAGCGTTGGGCATCAAGACGCCGACCACCGCCGAACCGGGCACGCTGGTGCCGGGCGGCCGGCGTCAGACGCTGACCTTCGCCGATCTCGGCGCGCTCGATCCGCTGCAACTGCGCGGCACCGACGGTCAGAACGGCGTCGCGTTCTCGGTGCGTGGCGACGAAGTGGTGACCGGCGCGGTGCTGCATCTGGTCTATAGCTACTCGCCCGCGCTGCTGCCGAATCTCTCGCAACTGAAAGTGCTGGTGAACGGCGAAGTCGCCGCGACCCTGCCGGTGCCGCACGAACAGTCCGGCATGCTGGTGGCGCGCGACGTGTCGATCGATCCGCGCTTCATCACCGAGTTCAATCACCTGAACGTGCAGTTGATCGGCCATTACACGACAAGTTGCGAGGACCCGGCGAACTCGTCGCTGTGGGCGACCGTCAGCAATGCGAGCTCGCTCGATCTGACCTACGCGTCGCTTGCCAGCAAGCCGGATCTGGCGGCGCTGCCGCAGCCGTTCTTCGACCGCCGCGACGTGCGCCGGCTCGAACTGCCGTTCGTGTTTCCGCAAAAACCGGGCGCCGCGACGCTCGAAGCAGGTGGCATCGTCGCCTCGTGGTTCGGCGCGCTGGCCGGTTATCGCGGCGCGGTGTTTCCGGCGCAACTGGACAACGCGCCGCTGTCGGGCAACGCGGTGGTGTTCGCCACCTCCGACCAGCGCCCGGCCGGCATCCCGATTCCGGCGATCTCCGGTCCGACCATCGCGGTGGTGGATCGCGAAGCGCCGGCACGCGGCAAGCTGCTGCTCGTGCTCGGGCGCACCGAAGCCGAACTGAAGACCGCCGCCAAGGCGCTCGGCATCGGCCAGAACACGCTGACAGGTGCGAGCGCAACCATCACGCAGTTGAACGAACTCGGACCGCGCGCGCCGTACGACGCGCCGAACTGGCTGCCGACTCACCGTCCGGTACGCTTCGGCGAACTCGCCGACGCGCGCGATCTGACCGTGTCCGGCTACGACGCCGACGCGGTGCGCGTGAATCTGCGCGTGCCGCCCGATCTGTTCATGTGGCACACCAAGGGCGCGCCGATCGATCTGCGCTACCGCTATACGGTGCGCCCGCACGTCGACCGGTCGTCGTTGAACGTGAGCGTGAACAACGGCTTCGTGCAGGCCCTGCCGATTCCGGCCGAGTCCGCTTCCGTGTTCGAGCTGAGTCATTACTTCGCGAGCGTGTTGCCGGACAAGACCGCCGAGGCGCGCCGCACCGTCTACATTCCGCCACTGCTGCTGACGCCGCGCGCGCAGGTGCGCCTGCACTTCTACTACGACATTCCCGATACCGGCGAATGCCACGGCCGTCTGCTCGACAACGTGGTCGGCGCGATCGATCCGAATTCGACGATCGACCTGTCGTCGTTCCCGCATTACATGGCGCTGCCCGATCTGGCCGCGTTCGCCAACAGCGGCTTCCCGTTCACGCGCATGGCGGACCTCTCCGAGACCGCCGCGATCCTGCCGAACGAGGCCGATTCGAGCGACTACAGCCTGTATCTGCTGACCATGGGCCGGATGGGCGCGTCGACCGGTTATCCGGTGAACGGCGTGAGCGTCGGCACCGCGGACGACGTCGACAAGTACGCCAATAAAGACCTGCTGATTTTCGGCGCGCCGGGCAAGCAGCCGTTGCTGCAACGCTGGGCCAAGTCGATGCCGTTCTCCAGCGACGGCGATTCGCGCACCTTCCAGCTCTCCGACATCGTCTTCAAACTCGAGGACTGGTGGCACGGCGAGCGCGGTGTCGAACGCACGCCGGCGCGCGCCGACCTGACGCTGGTGAGTTCGAACGGCGACGCACTGCTGACCGGTTTCGAGTCGCCGTTGCAGAAGAACCGCAGCGCGGTCGCACTGGTGAGCGCGGCCGGCCAGTCGGACGCGGATCTCTCGGCGGCGCTGCTCGATGCCGACGTGCTGCCGGAAATTCAAGGCGCGATGGCCGTGATTCACGGCCGCAACGTGACCATCACGTCGAACGGCGAAGCGTATTACATCGGCCATCTGTCGCCGCAGGAGTATCTGCGCTGGGCGCTGTCGTCGCATCCGCTGCTGTTGATGCTGGGCGGCGTGCTCGCCGCGCTGATCATCGCGGGCCTGTTCTACCGGACGCTGCGCTCGGTCGCCGCGCGCCGCCTGAAGGACTGAGGACTGTTTATGCAGGTTCGAATCAACCGGAAGGCATGCCTCGCATTGACGCTCGGCCTCGCCGCGTCGGCGAGTTTTGCCAATCTCGTGAAAGTGGCGCAGGTCAATCCCGCGTCCGCGGCGTCCGGCGCCTGTGGTGAGTGGACCGGCTACCGGCGCTTCGTCGAACGTTTCGTGCAGGCCGACGGCCGCGTGATCGACTACTCGACGCCGACCCAGCAGACCACCTCCGAAGGTCAATCGTATGGTCTGTTCTTCGCGCTGGTCGCGAACGACCGCGCGACCTTCGACCGTTTGCTCGCGTGGACCCGCACCAACCTCGCGGACAATCAGTTCGACGCGCAAAACATGCGGCTGCCGTCGTGGCAATGGGGCAGAAAACCGGACGGCTCGTTCGGCGTGCTCGATCCGAATTCCGCCTCCGACTCCGATCTGTGGATTGCCTACGACCTGCTGCAAGCCGGCCGTCTGTGGAAAGACCCCACCTACACGCAACTCGGCCAGGCGCTGGCCACGCAGATCGCGCGTCAGGAAATGACCAGCTTACCGGGCGTCGGCCCGATGCTGCTGCCGGGACCGCAAGGCTTCAAGGTGGGCGGCGTGACGCGTCTGAATCCGAGCTATCTGCCCTTGCCGGTGTTGCGCGCACTCGCCCATGAACAACCGAACGGTCCGTGGGCCAAGCTCGCCGAGAGCGCCTACAAGCTGATCAAGACCACCGCGCCGCAAGGCTTTTCGCCCGACTGGGCCGCGTGGCAGAACGGCCAGTTCGTGGTGGATCCGAAAAACGGCGACACCGGCAGCTACGACGCGATCCGCGTCTATCTGTGGGCCGGTCTGACCTCGTCCGCCGATCCGCTCGCCAAACCCTGGCTCGCGGCGCTCGGCGGCATGCGCACGAAGGTCGCACAAACCGGCATTCCGCCGGAGAAAGTCTCGTCGACCAGCGGCACGGCCAGCGGCGAAGGTCCGCTCAGTTACTGGGGCGCGCTCGCGCCGTATTTCAAGGCGCTCGGCGACGAGCGCGGCCTCGGCCTCGCGCGCACTCATCTCGCCGCGCTCGACGCCAATGTGCCCGGCCGCGAGCCGGTTTACTACGATCGTGTGCTGGGTTTGTTCGGCACGGGGTTTATCGACGGCCGCTATCGCTTCGACGAAGCCGGCCGTCTCGTGCCTGGCTGGAGAAATACATGCGATTGAGCGCCCTCGCGTTGTCATTGCGCTTCGCGCTGAGCGTCACGGCGGTCTGCTACGTGGCGACCGCCTCGCCCGACGTGCTGGCGCAGGCGTCGAAAGATCCGCTGAACGTGCTGATCGATCAGGGCAAGTACTGGCAGTCGCATCAGCGCGGCGACCTCGCCGAGCAGGCCTGGCTGAAGGTGCTGCGGCTCGATCCGAAGCAGCCCGACGCGCTCTTCGGCATGGGCATGGTGCTCGCCGACCGCAAGGACGGCGCCGGCGCCCAGCAATATCTGGCGCGTTTGAAAGCAGTCGCGCCGAACTATCCGAATATGGATGAACTCGGCCGGCGTCTGGGCGAATCGAGCGTGCGCGATCAGACCGTGAACGACGCGCGGCGGCTCGCGCAAAGCGGCCAGAGCGCGAGCGCGGTGGAGCAATACCAGCGCGCGCTGAACGGCAAACCGGCCACGCCGGAATTGCAGCTCGAGTATTACCAGGCGCTGTCGGCCACGCCGCAAGGCTGGGACCAGGCGCGCCGGGGCCTCGAACAGCTCGCGCGCGACAACCCCGACGACCCGCGCTACGCCCTCGCCTACGCGCAGCATCTGACCTATCGCGACGTCACGCGGCGCGACGGTATCGCGCGTCTGCAAAAACTCGCGGCCGATAACACCGTCGGCGCGTCGGCGAAAAAGAGCTGGCGTCAGGCGCTGTTGTGGCTCGACGCGCGGCCCTCCGATTCCGCGTTGTACCAGTCGTATCTGCAAAGCGCCGGCGACGACGCCGCGGTCAAGGCGCGCTTCGATTCGATGGTGCAGCAGGACAAGGCGGCGCGCGATCGATCGCAGGAAAGCGCCTCGACGGATACACGCGGCCGCACCATCGCCGACGGTTTCACCGCGCTCGATAAAGACGATGTCGCGACCGCGCGCTCGAAGTTTTCCTCGGTGCTGGCCAACAGCCCGAACGACACCGACGCGCTCGGCGGCATGGGGATCGCCGCGCTGAAGCAGGAGCGCTTCGCCGAGGCGCGCAATTATCTGGAACGCGCGTCGCGCAGCGGCAATCCGGCGCGCTGGAAAACCGCGCTCGACAGCGCGACCTACTGGACCTACACCAGCGACGCAATCGGCGCGCGCAGCAACGGCGAATTCGCGAAGGCGAAGTCGCTGTTCGAACGCGCGATCGCGCTGAATCCGTCCGACGTCACTGCGCAGGTGTTGCTCGGCGAAATGCTGCTCGCCAATAACGACCCGGTCGGCGCGGAACAGGCGTACCGGATGGCACTGCGCCGCCAGGCCGACAATCCCGACGCGGTGCGCGGGCTGGTCGGCGCGCTCGCCGCGCAAGGCCGTGGCGACGAGGCGCTGCAGTTCGCCAATCAGTTGAACGCCGAACAGCAAACCAAGGCCGGCGGCATCAACCGTCTGCGCGGCGAAGCGCAAGCCGCTCAGGCGCGCGCCGCCGAAGCGCGCGGCGATCTCGGCAGCGCGCGCAGCCTGTTCGAAGACGCGCTGCTGAATACGCCCGACGACCCATGGCTGCGCCTCGACCTCGCGCGCATTTACGTGCGGCAGGGGGCGGTCGCCAACGCCCGCAGCATGATGGACGGCCTGCTGGCCGCGCACCCTGACATGACCGACGCGCTCTATGCGAGCGCGTTGCTGTCGGCGGAAACGCAGGACTGGTCGGCGGGGCTCGCGCAACTGGAGCGGATTCCGGCCGCGCAGCGCACCGACGCGATGACGACCTTGCAGCACCGCCTGTGGGTGCATCAACAGGCCGATCTCGCCACGCGGATGGCGCGCAACGGTCAGAACCAGCAGGCACTCGCCACGCTGCATGCGGCCGAACCGGTCGCGGGCAACAACCCCGAACTGATCGGCGTGATCGCCGCCGGTTATCAGCAGGCGGGCGACCCGAATCGCGCGTTGGGCCTCGTGCGCAGCGCGATGAACGCGGCGCCCGGCAACACCGATCTGCTGCTGCAATACGCGGGCATTCTGTCGGCCACGCAGCAGGAAAGCGAACTCGGCATGGTGATGCGCCGGCTCGCCGCAATGCAATTGACGCCGCAGCAACGCACGGACTTCGGCAATCTGAATCTGGGCATCGTCATCAAGCAATGCGACGCGGTGCGGCAGCGCGGCGATCTGGCTAGCGCCTACGACGTGATCGCGCCGTGGCTCGCGGCCATGCCGGACAACCCCGATCTGCAGGCCGCGCTCGGCCGTCTTTATTCGAGCGCGGGCGACGATCGCAACGCGCTCGCCAGCTATCGGGTCGCGCTGCAACGCAAGCCCGACGACCTGAACCTGTTGCAAGCCACGATTCCCGCCGCGGTCGGCGCGAAGCAGTTCAGCTACGCCGAATCGCTCGCGAATCAGGCATTGCGCGCCGCGCCCGGCGATCCGGGGGTGCTGGCCACCGTCGGCCGCATGTATCGCGCGGAAGGCAAGCTGTCGCTCGCATCGACGTATCTGCAGCGCTCGCTGGTCGCCGCCAATACGCCGCTAATGGCGAACGCGCCGCGCACTCCGGCGAGCAACGTGCCGCGCGGCTGGGAAGTGGCCATGCGCCAGATCGGCGCGACGCCACTGCCCGGCACCAATCCGTTCGAAGGCAAAACCGCCACCGTCACACCGTCGGACGCCGACAACGCCGCGCTGGGCGGCGGCAATTACACCGCCGCGCGCGCCGCGCTTCCGTACTCGCAGTCCTCCTTGCCGACACAGACCGTGCCGAACTATCCGCCGCCCACGCAGCCCGCACCGTATGTCGCGCCTTATACGGCGCCCGCGCAGCCTTATGCGCCGAACGGCGCGCCCGCTGCCTTGCCGTACAACACGCCTCGCCCCGCCGTGAATTCCGGTGGCTATGGGCAAGAAACTTATGGGTCGAGCCAGTCGGGCGCGCCGTTGCAGCCCTATCCGGGGCAAGGGCAACAGCCGATGCAGGCTCAGGCGCCGATGCAGGCGCCGCAGCAGTCGTATAACGCGGGCTATGCGCAGCAGGCGCAGCAGCCCTATCCGCAGCAAGCGCAATACGGTGCGCCGGAGGGTTACGCCGCGACGCCGTGGCCCATGTCGCCGGCCGCGCGCGAAGCGCAAGCCAACGCCGGTTCGATGCAAGCGCAACCGTATGCGCCTTATGGCGCGAATGCGAAACGGCCGACCGCTAAAAAGCAGACCGCGTCGAAGAGCAAGCGCAGCGCGCCGACCTACGCGCAAGCGCCCTATGGGCAACAGCAAGGCTATCCGCAGCAACCGGGCTATTACGGCCAGCAACCGTATCCGCAGCAACAACAGGGTTACGCGCAGCAGCCTTATCAACCGTATCCGCCGCAGCAGCAAGGGTATGGCCAGCAGCCGTATCAACCGGTGCCGCCGCAGGCCTATCCGAATCAGGGCTACTACGCGCAACAGCAGCAGCCGTACATTCCGCAGCCGCCGACCGGTTACGCGCAGGCGTATTACCCGCAGCAGCCCGGCGCAAATGGCAACGGCGCAAACTACGCGCCGTCCAACATCGCCAACACGCAAACGCTCGGCATCGCGGAAGAACTGGCGCAGGTCAATCGCGAACAATCGAGCAGCGTGACGGGCGGGATCATGTTCCGCAACCGCACCGGCGAGGACGGCCTGTCCACCCTCACCGATATCGAAGCGCCGGTCCAGGGGCGCATCAAGGCGGGCAACGGCCACATCGTCATCACGGCCACGCCGGTGACGCTCGACGCAGGCAGCGCCGCGGGCACCACGTCGACGCTGGCGCGCTTCGGCGCCGGTCTGTCCAACCCGCAGTCCGCGATCTCGGCGGTGGCCGGCAACAACACGTACGGCAGCCAGACCGCGAACGGCGTGGGCCTGTCGCTCGGTTACGAAGGCCGCAGCATCAGCGCCGATATCGGCGTGACGCCGCTCGGCTTCCCCCAGAAAAACATCGTGGGCGGGGCGCAGTACAACGGCGCGATCACCGACAAGGTGACGTACTCGCTCGCCATCGCGCGGCGCGCGGTGACCGACAGCCTGCTCTCCTATGCCGGCGCGCGCGATTCGGGCTCGGGCCTCGAATGGGGCGGCGTCACGTCCAATGGCGGCCTCGGCAGCCTCGCGTGGGACGACGGCACGAGCGGCCTGTACGTGAACGCGTCGTACCAGCACTACATGGGCTACCACGTCGCGAGCAACAACGCGTACAAGGGCGGCGGCGGTGTTTATACGCGTCTGCTGAAAGACGCCGACCAGACGCTTACCGTCGGCGTGAACACCACGCTGATGACGTATAACAACAACCTGTCGTACTTCACGTATGGCCAGGGCGGCTATTTCAGCCCGCAGCAGTACATGATCCTGAATCTTCCGATCGAGTGGATGGGCCGCAACGGCGCATTCACGTACGACGTGAAAGGCTCGATCGGCGTGCAGCATTACCGGCAGGATGCGTCGAACTACTTCCCGCTCAACGACAGCTCCGATCGTCAAAGCAACGCGGCGGCACGGGCCAATTCCCTCGGCGGCGGGCTCGACAGCAACGCGGTTTATCCTGGCCAGAGCAAGACCGGCGTGTCGTATTCGCTTAGCGCTGTCGGCGAATATCAACTCGCGCCGCAACTGGCGTTCGGCGCCACGGCCTCGCTCGGCAATGCGTATGAATACCGCGAATGGCTCGCGTCGGTTTATGTGCGCTACAGCTTCAGCAAGCAGACCGGCTTGCAACCGTTCCCGCCGACGCCGCTCAGTTCGCCGTACGTGTCGCTGTCGAACTGATGTAGGAGTTTGCGGGTTTTGCGGGTTGCGGCGACGGTGAGTTCTTTCGGGCCACTGTCGCCGTCGCCGTCGCAGGCAGCCCCGGGATGCGCTGTCAGTCGTCCCGGCGTTCGGTCGCGTAGCGACGGCAGTGCTCCAGATAGCCGGCCGCATGGCTACTCACCAGCTCCACGATGCTGGTCCAAAGCCAGCCCGGCGCGTCGAGCGTCTTCGAGCGGTTGCGGCGCAATTCGGTGAGCCACGCCTTGCGCTCGCCGCTATCCATCTGCCGCGCGTGCGCCTTGCCCACCACCAGCGCGAGAAAGCGTGCCGCCTTCATGGCCTCGTCGCGGGTCAGTTGTTCGATCGTCAGTTTCATGTCCTGCGGCAACAACTCACGGATCACGACCGCGCGGTTCGCGAGGCGCGCCGCGCGCATCCGCTCGCCCAGCGACGGCGACAGATGCCGCGCGCCCTCCACCACCCGCTCGGCGTTGTCGCGCGGCATCCGCACGCGCGGATAACGCGGCGCTGCCGCCTGAGCAGCCTCCTTGATGTCGATCAGACACAGATCGTCGCCGTCCAGCGCGGCGCCGTCGATATCGAGCAGCACCGCATAGCGCAAGCGGCCCAGCGAGCTGCATCCCTTGACCCAGTACGCGGCGTCGAGCACCTCCACGTCGGCTTCGTCGCCCGCGCCGCGCAGCACGGTCGCCAATCGCGCCAGCGTGCCCTTCTCGAACAACGCGTCGATCTCGCGCCGCTCGCTCTTCGCCAATGGCCAGAAGCGAGGCCCAAGCGGAATGGTCGGCTCGATATCCTCGATCCGTTCTTCCGCCAGATGACGCCACGAACGGCGCACCGCTTCCTTCATCACCACGCGCACCGCCTCGGGTTTTTCGGCGTGAATGTCGGCGTCGCCCGCGGCTTCGTCGAAGGCCCGCTCGTAGCCGTCGGCGAGCGCTTCCATCATGCGCACCGTCGTCACGCCCGGCAGGTCGGAGCCGCGTGCGGCGGTGGCCAGTGACAGGCCGAGGCGAATCAGGTCGTGCGCCGGATTGCCGATCACGGTCTGGTCGAGATCGCGAATCTGGATTTCGACGCGGCCTTGCGCGTCGGCCACCGGCCCGAGGTTGCCGGTGTGGCAATCGCCGCAGATCCAGATCGCCGGACCCTCGGGCAACGAATGGCTCTCCATGCCTTCGAGCCATTCGTAGAACTTGCTGGTGTTGCCGCGGACGTACGCGTGCGCGGAGCGCGCCATTCTGGCGTTGCGGCGCGTGATCAGCAGCGCCTGGCGGGCGTCGGCTTTCGGCAGTCTGGCGCGTATGAGGTTTTTCTTCGACATGGTAGGGTCCGCGTTTATTGATGTTCGAATTCGGCGTGCTGTCCAGTTGCACCTTGCGCTCATTGGCGCGCGCGAACAAGTACGGGGAGCACGAATCGGGCCTGATGCGTTGGGCCTGAGGTCTGGCAGTCGGCCGGCGGCGCCGACGTCGCGAACTTGTGACCTACAATGATTCGAGCCGCGAAGCCGCGCGTCGGCGCGGGCGGCGCAAATCACACGACTTCGTTCATGGACATCCAATGCGGCACGGCCGGCTGGACCGACAAGACGCTGATTGCCTGCAAGCGCTTCTATCCGCGCGGCAGCAGCAGCAGCGCTGAAGCGCGCCTGCGCTTTTACGCGTCGCAATTCCCGCTGGTCGAAGTCGATTCGGCTTACTACGCCCTGCCGTCGGCGAGCAATGCGCAGCTTGGGACCGAGCGCACGCCCGAAGGCTTCACTTTCAATTTCAAGGCATTCCGCCTGTTCACCGGGCATCAGACCTCGCCCGACGCGCTGCCCAAAGACATCGCGATGGCGCTGCGGGAAGGGATCGTCGGTCCGCGCAAAAAGAACGTGTATTACCGCGATATGCCCGCGGATATCCTCGATGAATTGTGGCGCCGCTATCTGGAAGCGCTCGAACCCTTGCGCGTGACTGGTCGTCTCGGCGCGGTGCTATTCCAGTTCGCGCCGTGGATCACGCGCGCGCCGGACGGCCTCGCGCTCGTCGATGAATGCCGGACCCGCATGGCGGGCTATCTGATGGCCGCGGAGTTTCGCAATCAGTCGTGGTTTGATGAACAGCACGCGCCCTGGTCGCTCGATTTTCTGCGTGAACGCAGCCTCGTACACGTGATCGTCGACGCGCCGCCGGACGTGACGAACCGCGTGCATACCGTGTGGGAAGCGACGAATCCCCAGCTAGCGATGGTGCGTTTGCACGGTCGGAATACCCAGGCGTGGAGCGCGACGGGCGCGGCCAGCGCCGCGGATCGTTTCGATTACGACTATGACGATGATGAGTTGCGTGAGTTGGCAGCGCCGATTCGTGCGATCGCGACGAAGGCTGGAAGAACGCATGTCATTTTTAATAACTGCTTTGAGGATCAGGGGCAGCGGAATGCGAAAACCCTGGAGGAAATTCTGTGCGGCCGGGTGATCGTCTCGTGATCGATCTCGGAATTAGCTGGCCGCGATGGGCGTGGCCGGTCGTGTGCAGCCGATCGCAGGCTTCCTATGGTTCTGACCTCGGATGACGGTTGCATGAGGCAGTCATCGGCCGATTGCGGTCATTCGACGACTACGGGAGAATCGTTGACAATCGCCGCCTGCGGCTTGTCGTCGTCGCCCCCGCCCTGACGGTCGCGATGTCTTCGGAATGTGTGTCGCGGCTCCAATCGGTTCAAGTTTCCGTCGCAACGGCCGTTAGGCCAAGATATCCCTTTGCATCGAACCCGTCGTTGCCCGTCCGGCGAAGGGCCGGCGGCCTGTTGTACGAGTTCACTCCGCGCTCGGATGTAGTGCTGCGACCAGTGCTCATCCGAAGATTTCGATTTTGCGTAAACCTAATGAAAATTCTCAAATTATCGTTCTTCGTGCTCTTACTGGCGACAGGGGTTGTCCGAGGTTTCGCCGCACCGATTGATAAAGAAGTCGCCGAAAATAGAACGGGAGCGCTGACACCGGAGCAATCCGCTGCTGTCGAAGCAGCAGTGCAAGTCATCAAGCGCGCTCCCGGCGCGTTGCATCCACCTGTGTTCCGGCCTGATTTGGAACGAGAAGAACTAATCAAACAACTGGTGGCGTGCATTGGTGGTGGGGATGCAATGCGGATCGAACATTCGACGGCAGACAATTTGCTCGCTGAGACCCAAAAGCATAATCCTCAAATCGCTCCTGAGATGTGGGACGCTATTCGTCAAACGATGAATGAAGATATTTACGCACTGTTTTCGACCAATCTGCCTTCTTCTCTTTATTTCATAACGATCGATAGAGTCAATGCAGCTCATCTCTCGAACGACGATATTACACGCCTGATCTCTCTCTACCAAAGGGAGCCTCTTTTGTCCAGGTTTGAGAATTCACAAACCCCTGATAACGCACATGGCGTAGACGTCTTGGTAATGGGTAACGCACGAATTGTGACTAAGATTGTCAACGATGCACTTACGATCAACAATGCTGGAGTTCAAATGTCGACGCCAATCTCTTCATCGGATGCTTTGCCCGTACGACATTGATACCAACGCCGAAACCCTATAACGAATGACCGCTAGCAGCGAATCCGACGGACCGCAGAGGGTCGCCCTGAACCGCTCGTC
This sequence comes from Paraburkholderia bryophila, assembly GCF_013409255.1. Taxonomy (NCBI): domain Bacteria; kingdom Pseudomonadati; phylum Pseudomonadota; class Betaproteobacteria; order Burkholderiales; family Burkholderiaceae; genus Paraburkholderia; species Paraburkholderia bryophila. Next base: position 2,779,612 of record NZ_JACCAS010000002.1, on the reverse strand, counting down.
CTCGGGCGAAGTTCGGCCAACAAGAGGCATTGACGGCCCGCAAGCCGACGGCCGCTTGCGGGCTGAAAGCTGACACACGTTCATGCCGCAAATCGCTATCGGCCAGGTGCTTGATGCTTGCCTCCATTGCCACCCATTCCGTTGCTCCGCGAGACTACCTAGTCGTTTTGCGCGACTTTGACGACGTCACGTCGTGCGCGATCTCGGAGAGTCGCTTATCACCGAGCAATTGAAGCAACGTATTTTCCGCTGAACCCAACGCCTCATTGATGTGGCGATTTACCGCCGCCTCCACCGGACAAGTGTGATTGTCGTCGGCTAGGCCGATCACAAACGGCGCGGTATGTCCAATGGCCTGGTAGACATCTCTCACCGTAAGATCGTTGAGGTCACAGGCGAGCGCCCAGCCTCCGCCTGGACCACCAGTCGACTTTACGTACCCCGATTCGCGTAGCGCAGCCATCGTTCGGCGGACAAAGACGGGGTTCGTATGCAGCATCAGCGCAATCGTCTCTGAGGTGGTCACGCCTCCTCGAAGATGCATGTGGATAAGGATGTGCAGAAGTCGAGCCAGTCGGGTATCGCGTTGCATATTCGGAAGCTTGGTAATGCGCAACGTTTAATGTTACGCTATCTCGGGATTCTTGTGTGCATACATCTCTGCCAGAGCAACCATGACCACATACCGTCAAACCTTTATTGAAGCAAACGGAATTCGCCTGCATGTCGCTGAACAGGGCGACGGCCCGTTGGTGCTCCTTTGTCACGGCTTTCCTGAAACCTCGCATGCTTGGCGCCATCAACTGGCGGCACTTGCGCACGCCGGCTTCCACGCAATAGCACCGGATCTGCGTGGCTACGGATCAAGCGAATGCCCAACGGCAATCGGACAGTACACGACGTTAGACGTTGTCGGTGACCTGGTGGCGCTCGTTGACATTCTCGGAGAACGCGACGCAGTTGTTATAGGAAACGATTGGGGTGCAACCATTGCTTGGCAAGCCGCGTTGCTTCGGCCTGACCGCTTTCGCGCTGTCGTTGCGCTCGGGGTGCCAATGATGGGCCGCGCGCCGATGACGCCGAGCCGGCTTTTTCCGCAGACCGACCAAACGAGGTTCTATACGCATTACTTTTCCGAACCTGGGTTGGCCGAAATCGAACTTGAGCGTGACGTTGCCACGACATTGCGCAAGATCTATTTTTCCGCATCAGGCGACGTCGGAGCCCGCGACGCAAATACGCCCAATCCATTCGGACTCGTGCCGCGGAGTGGTGGACTCCTTGACTCTCTGATTGATCCACCTTTGTTGCCCGCGTGGCTCGCACCCACCGACCTTGACAAGTTTGTGCAAGCATTCAGCATTTCTGGCTTTCGCGGTGGATTGAATTACTACCGCAACCTCGATCGCAATTGGGAAGTGCAATCGGCTTTGGAGGGCCTGCTCGTCGAGGTTCCCGCCCTGTACCTTGTCGGCGAGCGAGACACAGGTCTGGCAATGCCAGGCATGCACGAAATTATCGACGGCATGCCCCAGATCGTGCCCAGGCTGTCGGCTTCTCGGGTCGTTCCGCGAGCAGGGCATTGGCTGCAACAGGAGGCGCCGGATTTCGTCAACGCGGCATTGATTGAGTTTCTCCGCGATCTTTGATGTACACGGGCGCGATCTGACGGTTCAACTACGGTTAGCGGCCGTTCCGCCCGCAGAACGGTATGTCGGAGAAGGGTCGATCACAGTCCTTCGCAGTGACCTGTAACGGTTGTCGGTGTATAGATTTACTGCTTTGAAGATCAGGGGCAGCGGAATGCGCGGACGTTGATGGGGATTTTGGGGGACGGGGTTGACGTTTTTGGATTATAAATTTCATGCGGCTATCAGATCCCGTTGCCATAAAGCACAATCCCCATCCGTTTTCAGTATGTCGGTTTAGTGGATCTTTGACTTAAACCAGCTGGTACTTTCTGAAGTCAGCAAAAATAGCCCGGCAACCGTCTCGGCGGCAATGGTTAGCAAGCCCACCACATTATTTTGCTCAGAGGATAGCCCGTCCGAAAACAGATGATAGAGGGTTGTTACGATGAGCAGTGCCGTCAAAAAAAGTGCAACATTCCTTGCCCAAAGCTTTCCGGCTGAAAGCCGCATGATAGTGAATACATAGAATATTGTAATCGCGGAGAACAGCCCAAACGCCGTAAGCGCCCCCTCCACTTCCTGAGGCGTGCTAAAAGGCGGCACACCCACTCCAACCGCGATACGAACTGAAAATACTAAAAATGCGATCCAATAAACTGCGGCTGCGGCTCGCACCAGGCTTGGTGCGTTGTTGTCCGGGAAAAAGATGAATTTGGTTTCCGCTCTCAAAGGAACCTCCGCAAATTTTAAAGGCAGCGCTACTCGGCTGGACGATCATAGTGCTGTTTCAAAGCTTTTTCCAGCAAGAAATAGTCGGTCGCGAAGCGCGAATATTTTCCATGCTCCTTGAATGAAAGCTTTGTAGTGTTAGACCGTCACCCGTGGTCTCAACTTCGGCCCTCCGAGGTCGAAGCCGGTGCCTTATTGACCGCCTCAACATTGTCGATGCGAAACATGATCGGGCCTTTTGGATATTTTTTTAGATCAGGAGAAAAATAATATTTCCCCTCAGTGCAATAACAAACAAAAGAAACCGACAATATGGCAAATGAGAAAGGAAGCGAGCTTCTTCCCCACAATCTAAAAGCGAACAGGCCAAGCAAAGAAACAACGAAGAAATATACGGCAGCGGATCGCCATGGGCTCTTTAGCCTCTGCCAGGTTTCCGGGTGAATTCCCGAGGCAATGAATGTATCCAGATCAAAGCGGAGTCCCTGATGGGCGAGGCCGCACAGAATCGCAACCATCAGGGCGTGACGGTTTTTAAAGCGCACGCAGCGAATGCCATCCTTTTCCGAATCATAATCGGTGAGACTTTTGGGGAGGACATACCTCTCAGCAGGCTTGCGCACGACACGCCGCCAAAACTCAAAGTTTGCCGCACTCATGGTCACCTTGGACGGCGCGTTATATGTCACGTCACAGCTTAGACTGTGGTTCGCAACAACTTCGCTCCATTCAATACGTTTTTCCGTCGGCTGGGCGGGATCTGGAGATTTTCCGTTTCCATATCGAAAGCCAACCGGGTCAACTTGAAACCAGACGCCGGGACGCCGAATTCCACGAATGAAAATAACGACCATCCACGCTACCAATCCCAATAAAATCAGCCATAAAACGGCCATGATGATGCCTGCCCGAAAAAAAGACGGGTCATAGAATGGTAAGCACAGCATCCCCGCGAACGCCACGCTAAAGAGCAGCATCAAACCAATATTCAGGCAATAAGTAGTGAACAGATCAGGTATTCCGTTGCAGGACGGTATTTCTCGCAGATGAGCAGGCAGCGTGACAATTCGCGGGTTTGGCTCCCGGTTTTGATTGGCTTGAGCCGCCGGTGCGTTCGCCGGTGCGTTATATACGTCGGACGAAGGTGAGTCATCTGGAGGGGTAGTCATGCCGAGCCGTCGTTTAAAGGATAAGCGGTCAGGATTGAACGAATCCTCCCCATATTAAATCATCCCACATGAAACTTATGCCCAACGCCCCAAATCGCATGCGCTCGGCTCCGAATGAGCTAAAGACTTGCCGGACGTTGCCGTTAACAGGCGTCGAACACGAGATTTCAAATCGGCATCATAACGGCGAGGGTTACGAATATGGGAATTCGGTATATCGGTACTGTGCTGGTTGCGGCAGCAAGCGTTGCGGGATGCGCAAGCACCTACACGCCGCCTACATCGGGCGACACGGCCCACATTACATTCAGTAAATATAAGGACTCAACGACCGGCATTCAAACTTATGACAATGCCGAGACGTGTTCTTCAAGACATAGCATTGCGTTGATGAGGTCGGATTCCCAAAAAACCACCGTTGCCGTAAAGGCCAGTGCGCCTCTATCCATCACAATGAGTGTTACCCGCGCAATCATCCCTTTGCCAGTCGGGTTTGTGGTTCGCGGATGCAATGCGACCGTGACGTTCGCCCCAGAAAATGGCGCGTCGTATGCGGCGGAATTGGTAACGGGCCACGACGTGTGCTTGATCAAGCTCAAGCAGATCAATGCCGACGAGACGACCACCGACGTCCCCGAAGGCAGCCTCAAAATAAGAAACTGGAAACGAGGCTTTGACGAGAGTTCCTCTTTTTGCGACTGAAATAGTGGGAAGCCGGTTCGAGTGCTCCGACGAGAACATAGGGTCGTCACTTCGGTGACCGCCTTGGTCGCGGTTGCTCTCACCATTCGCGACGTTTCCAGCAGATCTCATAACCGGCGACGGCAATCGACGAATCGCCGCGTCGATTGCCGCGCAGATTCCCACGCCCGGCAAGCACTAACCTCTAGTTATTTTCTCTTCGTCTTTCGCTTCACTTCCTTCGTCCAAGCCGCTTGCCGCACAACGATCGCCTCAACGATTCGCAGCAGCCGAGCGCCGATCTCCGCGACCGACCTGTTCTGCGCCGCAACCTGCGCGCCCTCGAGAACGATCATGATCTCGTCCGCGGTATCGTCCGGCGACGCGAGCCCCGCTGCTTCGCACAGTCCGGCAAGTCGCCTCCATTGCCGCGCCTTATGTTCCTCGATCAGTTGCCGTGCCGGATGATCGCGGTCCGGCAACTCCGCAATCGAGTTGATGAACGGGCAGCCGCGATGCGACCACGCCGCCACATCGTCGGCGGCGAAGGTGGCCCAGCCGAGAATCTGCGCGCGCGGATCGTCAGCATGCAGCGCTCCGATGCGATCGAACGCGGCCCAATAGTGGGCGGTGACCTGGCGCAACCATTCGACGATCAGCGCGTCCTTCGACTGAAAGTGCCGATAGAGCGCCATCTTCGTGGTGCTGGCGCGCGCGGCGATCGCTTCGACGCCGGTGGCGCGAATTCCCTCGTTATAAAAGAGCTCGGTGGCGGCGGCGAGCACGCGCTCGCGCGGTGGATCCTGCTTTACCGCGCTTGACGACGTCGGCTTCGCCTTCGCGCCACGCTTAACGGCGAGCTTGGCGGGTGCCTTGGCAGGCACCTTCCCCGCTGCGCTCGTTGCCGATTTCGCCGGGCCGCTCACGGACTTTTCACTACCGCGGATTTTCTTCATATCGCCTTGACAGTGATACCAGTCGGTATCAGCATACCAGCCCACAAAGATACCGACCGGTATCTCAACATGACGGCATCGCGGCCCTACCGTGTTTGCCATCGCCTGGGAGCATTCCATGATGAAACTGTCGGAGTACGTCAGCTACGACGCTGTCGGTCTGGGCCAACTGGTCAGTCGCGGCGAACTGAGTCCGCAAGAGCTCGCCGACACGGCCCTGCGCGCTTGCGAATCGGTGAACCCGCAGATCAACGCAGTGATCGAAACATGGCAGCCGGAACTTGCGGATGTCGCGCCAGCGCTAACGAGTCGGTCGCCGCTCGCGGGCGTACCGTTCCTTATCAAGGACGTCGGCGTGACCATGGCCGGCAGGAAGCTCGAATTCGGCAGCCGTCTGTCCTCAGGTTTCACGCCCGCCGCGGATTCGATTCTGATGCAGCGCTTTCGCAGCGCCGGCCTCGTCACGCTCGGACGTACGACCATTCCCGAATTCGCGTGGAGCGGCACGACGGAATCCGCGCTATGCGGCGCCACGCGCAACCCGTGGAATCTCGAACACGGCGCGGGAGGCTCCAGCGGTGGCGCGGCGGCAGCGGTCGCGGCGGGCATCGTGCCGCTCGCTCATGCAACCGACGCAGCCGGGTCGATTCGCATTCCATCGGCCAGTTCCGGCGTGTTCGGTCTGAAGCCGACGCGTGGCCGCGTCTCGAACGGTCCTGCATTGGACGAAGCCATCAACGGTCTTGCGGTACAGCTCGGCGTCAGTCGCTCGGTGCGTGACAGCGCCGCGTTGCTCGACGCCGTGCAGGGGGCAACAGATGGAGAGGCCTTCACGATCGCACCGCCCACCTCGCGGTATCTGGACCAGGTGAGCACGCCGCCGGGCAGCTTGCGAATCGGCATGCTGTCACAGGCTTGGGGCGGCCAGCGTACTCAGCCCGTGGTCCTCGAACGTCTTGCGGCAACGGCCCAACTTTGCGCGTCGCTGGATCACGAGGTCGAAGAAGCGGACATGCCGCTAGGCGTGAGCTGGGAAGCGTTTGTTCATGCAAGCTCGGTACTGTGGGCCGTCAACATCGCGGCATGGATCGACGACATGGCGGCGCTGACCAGCCGCAAAATCGACGCGACCACACTCGAACCGCAGACACTCGCGGTGTATCGAACGGGACGCGGGATCAGCGGCATCGACATCATCCGCGCGCTGGATCTGCGCAATGCCGTAACCCGAAGCGTGGCAGCGTTCTTCTCCCGCTACGATGTACTGCTGACGCCGACCTTGCCTGATCTCGCGCCACGTATCGGCACCTACGCACTCGGCGCGGAGACGATGAGCGGACACGAATGGACTGACCGCGTTTTCGGTAGTTCGCCGTTCGCACCGGTATTCAACGCAGCCGGATTGCCTGCCATGTCGTTGCCGCTCTTTAACGACGAAGCGAGCGGTCTGCCGATCGGCATGCAGTTCGTTGCGTCGGCCGGTCGGGAAGATCTGCTATTCCGTGTTGCGGGGCAACTCGAAGCGAGTTTGCCGTGGGCGGGCCGCACGCCAGGCACCTGGGCGGGCTCGACGAACGACTAAGCGAGCGGGGCTTTGGGCAAGTTTGACCCGCGTTCTGCGCGCCGCAATCAACCGGTAACCGCTAGAATTGCGCCTTTAGCCCGGAATACGCCAATGTCTTTTGCCTCGCTTGGCCTGATCGATCCCTTGCTGCGTAATCTGCAGGACCTCAATTACCAGACACCTACGCCGGTGCAGGCCAAGGCGATTCCCGCTGTGCTCAGTGGCAAGGACGTCATGGCCGCGGCACAGACCGGCACCGGCAAAACGGCGGGTTTTGCGCTGCCGCTGTTGCAACGCCTGGTGCAACACGGCCCGGCAGTGTCCAGCAACCGCGCGCGGGTTCTGGTGCTGGTGCCCACGCGTGAACTGGCCGAACAATTGCTGCAAAGCTTTATCGAATACGGCAAAGGCCTCGACTTACGATTTCTGGCGGCCTACGGCGGCGTGAGTATCAACCCGCAGATGATGAAGTTGCGCAAGGGCGTGGACGTGCTCGTTGCCACGCCGGGCCGTTTGCTGGATCTCCATCGCCAGAACGCCGTGCAGTTCGATCAGGTACAAACGCTGGTGCTGGATGAAGCAGACCGCATGCTGGATCTGGGCTTCGAGCGCGAACTCAACGCCGTCTTTGCTGCGTTGCCCACTCAGCGCCAGACCCTGCTGTTCTCTGCCACGTTTACCGACGATATCCGCGCCATGGCGGCGGGCATTCTGCGCGGCCCGGTCGATATCAGCGTCAGCCCGCCCAATGCCACGGCCAGCAGGATCAAGCAGTGGGTGGTGCTGGTGGATAAAAAGAACAAGCCCGACCTTTTCATGCACCTGGTGGCGGAGAACAACTGGACGCACGCGCTGGTGTTCGTCAAAACCCGCAATGGCGTGGATTACCTGGCGGCCATGCTGGATGAAGCGGGCTATGCGGTCGACACCATCCACGGCGACAAACCGCAGCCCGCGCGCCTGCGTGCGCTGGAGCGCTTCAAGACGGGCGAAGTCTCTATGCTGGTCGCCACCGACGTGGCTGCACGCGGACTGGATATCGACGATCTGCCGCTGGTGATCAACGTCGATCTGCCGATCGTGGCGCAAGACTATGTGCACCGTATTGGCCGTACCGGCCGCGCGGGCGCCAGCGGCGTGGCAGTGTCCCTCGTGTGTGCCGATGAAGCACCGCAACTGGCCGCGATCGAAGCGCTGATCCGGCAAACGCTGCGCCGTGAAGAAGAGCCGGGTTTTGAAGCCGAACACCGCGTGCCGCAAACTAGCGCCACGGGCGAGATCATCAAGAAACCCAAAAAGCCCAAGAAGCCGAAAGTGCCGCAAGCGGCGCCGCGCGCCGTGGCCGCGGGTAAAGGCAAAAGCGGCACGAGCGGCACGAGCGGAAAAAGCTTGTCCAGCGGTAGCCCCTTCAGCGCGCAGAAACCCCGCGGCAAACCCGCCAGCAAGCCAGTTGCGGGTTCACATAAGCCGGCGGGCAAACCCGCTGGCGGCCGCGGCAAACGCCAACCCTGAACCATCAACCGTCAGCCGAATCGCAGCACCTCACGAAGAAGATCGGTAAGCTCTCCCCATTCACACCCATCAATGTGCCGTCCATGACTTCCCTACCCACTGATCAAATCGCACAGCAGCTTGCCTTTCTCGTGGAACTGGACAAGCTGAAGTCGATTCTGCGGCAGTCTCCACTGATCGATCAGAGCCGCAAGGAAAACTCGGCGGAACATTCCTGGCATCTGAGCCTGTTCGCGCTCGTTCTCTCGGCGCACGCCAGGGAAGCCGTCGACACCCTCCACGTCGTCAAACTTCTGCTCGTGCACGACATTGTCGAGATCGACGCAGGCGATCATCCGATGCATTCATCCAGCGGGCAGGCCACGCAGATCGCCGAGGCGGAGCAACATGCCGCCGAACGAATTTTTGGGCTACTGCCCGAACACCAGGGGCGCGAACTGCTCGAACTCTGGCGCGAATTCGAAGCCGCGCAAACCCCCGAGGCAATCTTCGCCAAAGCGCTGGATCGATTGCAACCCCTGTTGATCAATACCCTATCGAACGGTGGAACATGGACTGAGAACGGGGTCACGCAACAGCAGGTCATGGAAAGGTACGGCCCCGTGATCGCGCGCGGCTCACCTGCCCTATGGGAGGTGGCAAGCGAGCGTGTGAGCGAATTTTTTGCCGCGGGTGAGAGCAGCTAACTGCACTGTGGCACTAGGAGACTTCAATGGCTGGTCAAGACAGGTTGCATCCGCTACGTCCGCTACTGAAGAACTGGATCTGGGAGCATGGCCGGATCGGCACTCGCTATCTGGACTTCGCCGACGGCGAGATCAAGTTCGACGAAGGCAAGAAATCGCACTTCGCGTCCGAAGAATACATTTACGTGCCGCTCGACAAGCAGGCCGCCGACGATCCCTCCGCGCACGGACCCGCGATCCAGGAAGCGGGACTGGCGCGATTCCTCAAAGCCGCGCAATTGGGCAAACCGGAAGAAGCCGGCTCCGCGGCCGAGGTCTCACGCGCGGTGGAAGACTGCCTCGAACTCGGCCTGTTCTCCGCCTATCAGAGCGCCGCTCGCGAGGCGCTCGCGCGTTACGCGCAGGAAGCCATGTTCGACGACGAAATCCGCGCAGCGGTGGTCGACGATATACGGCGGCTCTACAGCGATGCACGGGAGCAACTCGCGCTGTACGACTTCAGCGTGCTTTACGGGCTGCCCACGCCGCTGCTGATCAGTGACGCGCCCTTCATCGACTGGCGCGTGCGCACCAGTCCCGCCCTGCCGTTCGTGTCGCTGCCTCTGGGTCCTTATTGCCTGCTGGTGGGCGCCGCGTCGGGCAGAAAAAGCCGCGCCGCGCCGGTGGTTTGGAAAGCCGCTGCCGCGATGGGTCCGCTGAAAGATCACAACCGCCAGATCACCGAGCACGCCCGCTTGTGGCTCGTGGCCACGACCGACGATCAACTCATTGCGTGCAAAGCCGCTTTGCCTCGACTCGCGACATAACGCCGCCTCTCGTGTTCAAATGCACTTTTACTCACGGAGGCAGGCATGGTCGCAGAAGGTCGAGACAACGTTAAGGGCCACGACGGCGCGGTCAGGCAGTACCCGGTGCGAGACTTTTTCCGCCGACCCGACCAGCACTCGTTCACCATCGCCCCTGACGGACGGCACCTGTCCTTTCTCGCACGCCGCTCCGGCCGCCAGAACATCTTCGTGCAGGAAATCGATGCCAACGGCGCGCTCGTGGGCGAGCCGCGTCCGTTGACCAATGAAACCGAGCGCGACGTGCCCGGCCACTCATGGAAAGGCAACGACCAGATTCTGTTCGTCAAGGACTTCGGCGGCGACGAGAACTTTCATGTGCTGTCGGTGCCGATCAACGGCGGCGAGCCGCGTGACCTGACACCGTTCGACGGCGTGCGCGCCGGCATTGTCGACGATCTGCGCAACGATGACCGCCATGTGTTGATCCAGATGAATCGTCGCGATCCGCAGGTCTTCGACGTGTTTCGCGCCGACGTCAGGACCGGCGAGCTCACGCAGATCGCCGAGAACCCCGGCAATATCATGGGCTGGATGACGGATCACGAGGGGCGCTTGCGCGTCGCGATTGCGTCGGACGGCGTCAACCAGACCCTGCACTTCCGCGACGTCGAGAGCGAGCCTTTCCGGCCAATCGTCACGACCGACTTCCGCGAGACCCTCGAGCCGGTGTTTTTCACGTTCGACAATAAAGCGCTCTACGTCATGTCGAATCGTGGCCGCGACAAGGTCGCCATTTTCGAATTCGATCCGCAAACGGGCCAGGAAGGCGCGTTGCTGTTCGAGACCGGGCATGTCGACGTGACCAGTTTCACGTATTCGGAACATCGCCGCGTGCTGATCGCGGCGTCCTACGTGGACGACCGGACTCATCGCCATTTCTTCGACGACTGGGCGCGCGACGTGATCGCCGATCTCGAGCGTCAGTTGCCGGGCCAGGAAGTCCACATCACCAGTTTGACGCGCGACGAGTCGCGCGTGATCGTGCATGCCGCGAGCGACCGTTCGGCCGGCTCGACCTGGCTCTATGACGTCGAACGCCAGCATCTCGTCAAGCTGGCGGACTTGAAACCCTGGCTCGACCCGGCCGATATGGTGCCGATGTCGCCGATTCATTTCACCTCGCGCGACGGCTTGCAGATCAACGGCTATCTGACCTTGCCGGCGGGATACGAGCTCGGGCAACCCGTCGCGAAGCCCTTGCCGCTGATCGTCAATCCGCATGGCGGACCGTGGGCACGAGACACGTGGGGCTTCAACGTCGAAGCGCAACTGCTGGCGAATCGCGGCTATGCGGTCGTGCAGCTCAACTTCCGCGGCTCGGTCGGCTATGGCCGCGCTTTCTGGGAAGCGAGCTTCGGGCAATGGGGCCGCACGATGCAGAACGATATCGACGACGGCGTCGACTGGCTCGTGTCGCAAGGCATTGTCGATCCGGCGCGCGTGGGTATTTACGGGGCGAGTTACGGTGGTTACGCGACGCTGGCGGGCGTGGCGTTCACGCCGGATCGCTACGCGGCGGCTGTCGACTATGTCGGCGTATCGAACCTCTTCACGTTGCTCGAATCGCTGCCGCCGTACTGGAAGCCGATGATCGACATGATGTACGAGATGATCGGCGATCCGCGCACCGAAGCAGGCAAGAAGGCCTTGCACGATGCGTCGCCGCTGTTCTTCGCGGACCGGATCGTGACGCCGCTGCTGGTCGCGCAAGGCGCGAACGATCCGCGCGTCAAACAGGCCGAAAGCGATCAGATCGTCGACGCTTTGCGGGCCCGCGGTGTGGACGTCAAGTACGTGCTCAAGGAAAACGAAGGGCACGGCTTCCACAACGAAGAGAACCAGTACGAGTTCTATGAGGTCATGGAAGCGTTTCTGGCCGAGCATCTCGGTGGCGTGTCAAAGCGGTGAGGCGGTAGCGACCCGTCATGCCTTCATCGCGGAGACGCATTTGAAATCGGAAAAGATCGTCGCGGACTTGAGCGGAGCGAGCGCGCCCATGGCGCTGTTCGTCACGGGCAACGGTATGCCGGTGCCGTTTGGCGCAGCGGTTGGCATGGCCGACGCATCGATCAACCGGCCGTTGACCGTCGACACACCCCTGCGGATTGCCAGCAATACGAAAACGTTCGTCGCGGCAGCCATGCTGAGACTGTGGGAGCAAGGCGAGATCGATCTCGATGCATCGATCGCATCTGTTGCCACGCCGAGCCTGATCTCGCTGCTGCAATCCGGCGGCTATCGCACTGAGCGGATAACGGTGCGTCATCTCATGGCACATAGCGCCGGACTCTACGATCACGGCGACGATCCGCGTTTCATGCAGACCGTGCTTGCCAAGCCGCATCATCAGTGGACACGCGAAGAGCAGGTCCGTTTATCGACTCGATACGCCGGGCCTCAAAGCGAACCCGGCACCCGGTTTCAATACTCCGACACGGGTTACATCCTGCTGGGCGATATCGTTGAACGGACAACGGGTCAAACGCTTGCAGCGGCAGTTCGAAAAGCCTTACGCTTTGAACAACGGGGACTGCGATCGACATGGTGGGAAGTACTCGAACAGCCGCCGTCCGACATTGAGCCTCGCGCGCGGCAATTCTTCGGCGACATAGACGTTACCGACATCGATGCCACCATGGACCTCTATGGCGGCGGAGGTCTGGTCACGTCCGCACGCGATCTTGCTGCGTTGACAAAAGATCTGTTTGAAGGCCGTGTATTCGACAAGCCGCACACGCTGGTCGAGATGCTTCGGCAGGGCGAACATGAAGGTGCCGATACCTATCGGCTAGGCATCGCCGTCGGTGAGGTCGCCGGCACCGCATGCTATTCGCACGCCGGATTCTGGGGAACGGTGGTCTATTACGCGCCTCAGCTTGCCATTGCCGTATCGGGGTTCACCACCGTTCGCAGCGCTCGGCCGGAACTCGTATCGATCATCGAGCGCGCCTTGAGCGACGCGTAGCGACAGCGCCGACACACCTCGCACATGTGCAATGAGCAATGGAGCGCCGTAGCGGCGGCTGTCGCACTACCCGCGCTCAGCTTGCGAGGTATTGATGAACGGCCTGAATAGCGGCCGCGCCCTCGCCCACTGCGGCCGCCACTCGCTTGACGGAGCCGCTGCGCACGTCGCCGGCCGCAAAGATACCCGGTGTGCTGGTCTCGAGATCATGCGGCGGCCGCGCCGCGTTCCATTCGCCTCCGGTCGCCGCGCCGGTCAGCACGAACCCCGCCTTGTCCAGCGCGACGCAATCTCCGAGCCACTTAGTGCTCGGCTGGGCGCCCAGAAAAAGAAACACATGCCGCACAGACTGGTGTTCGATCCGCCCCTGCCGATCCCACTTGATCGCCTCGAGTTGCGACTCGCCGCACAACTCGACGATCGTCGTCTTCGCATGAAGCGTGATGTTGGACGCGACGTTGATGCGTCGGATCAGGTAATCCGACATGCTCGCACTGAGTCCTTCGCCGCGAATCACGACATGCACATGCTTTGCGAACTTCGCGAGAAATACGGCGGCCTGTCCGGCCGAATTCCCGCCGCCCACCACGATCACCTCGTGGTTGTTGCAAAGCGCCGCCTCCATGAAGGTGGCGCTGTAGTAAATGCCGCGCCCTTCGAATTCTTCCAGCCGGTTGATCTCCGGCTTCCGATAACGTGCACCGGTCGCGATCACGACAGCACGCGCGTGAACCATCTCGTCATAGTTGAGCCCGATGTGAAAGGCCCGGCCGTCGTCGCAGTCGATCGTCAACGCCTCGATCGGCACGCCGACTTCAGCCCCGAACTTGCGGCATTGCGACAGGCCTCGGCCGGCCAACGCCTGCCCCGATATGCCGGTCGGAAAACCGAAATAGTTTTCAATCTTCGAACTGGTGCCGGCCTGCCCGCCCGGCGCCTTCACATCCAGGACCGCGACCTTCAATCCCTCCGACGCGGCATAAACCGCGGCCGCAAGTCCCGCCGGCCCCGCGCCCACCACGACGAGATCGAACGACGCGCCATTCAACCGGTCCGGACTCAGACCGATCGCATCGGCGACGGCCCGGTTGCTGGGCTGCCTGAGCACCGTGCCTTGCGACGTGACCACAACGGGGATGTCGGCGACCGTGACCTCATAACGCGCCAGCAGGTCTTTGGTCTCGGCATGCTCGACGATATCGAAGTACGCCGACGGCTGACCGTTGCGGCTCAGAAAGTGACGCACATGATGCGTAGCGGCCGAGGCAGTGCTGCCGATCACCATCACACCGGCATGCATGCCCTGAATGAAGGCGACCCGGCGCAGGATATACGCGCGCATGATGGTTTCGCTCAACTCCGCTTCGGCCACCACGAGCGTGCGCAGCGATTCCTCGTCGATCACCAGGACCTCGCAATCGGAGATGGCGCGCGCATTGGCCGCGGCGGCGCGGCCGGCGAGCGTGCCGACCTCGCCCGTGAAATTGCCGGGACCATGCGTGCCCAGGACCTGAGTGCCCCGAACGGAGGTTCGGCTTGCCTCGATCGTGCCGGACAGAATGACGAACATGGCCGTGTGCCGCTCGCCTTCGGCGTAGAGAATGTCGTTCGCTTTCAGCTTGCGTCGCTCACCATATCGCTCCAGGATCGCCAGTTGTCTATCGTCGAGCGTGGGATACACCTGATGGTGTCGGCTGCCGCCTAACGACAAATCCCCCGGAGGGGCTGAAGAATCTTTGCTCATGGCGGGCTCCGTCAAGTCGAGTCACGACAGGACGCGATCCCTGTCGTGGAAATGCTGCATTCAGTGCGGATAGGTTACCTCGGCTTGCGACACCAGTTCCCGCAACACCGTCTCCATTGTCACACGGCCTTTGATGACGCTGGCCTCATCGCCTTCGAAGTCGATCCAGCCTTCGTTAAAACCATCGAGCATCCGGATGCGCGGCATCGGCTCTTTCATGCCCTGCCCTCTGAACAACGACTCCCACGTGTCGCGCGCAACGGCCTCGGCGTGAACCGGGCGTCCGAGAATCGCGGCGAGCGCCGAGGCAAGATCGTTCGGGCTCACCCGATGCGGTCCTTCCAGTTCCACCACACGCTTGCCGCTCCAGGTCTCCTGCAGCAATTGCGCGGCGACGCGGCCCACATCCGCCGTGGCGACCATGGGGACCGGTTTGTCGAGCGGTTGCAGAAAACTGTGCAGCACGCCTTCGTCACGCGCCGGAGCGACGTCCCATGCGGCGTTTTCCAGGAACCAGCCGGGACGTAGAAAAGTCACCGGCATCGGCAGTTCGTTGAGTGCCTCTTCCATCAGCGTGCGCTGGGTCAGCAGATTCGATTGGACGGCTTGCGCGCCAATCGTCGAAAGACAGACCACCTTGCCGGGACGCGCCGCGGCGAGCGCCGTCTTCACCGCGTCGATGAAAACGCGCGCCTCAGGAAAGCCGGGCGACGGATCGAATTCGGACGGCGGCAGGATAAAAACGCCGGTGGCCCCTTCGAACGCCGCGGCGAGCGACTTGGCGTCATCCATATTGGCGGCCGCCAGTTCGCAGCCGCGCTCGGCCCATGCCTGGGCGCGCGTCGCATCGCGCACCACGGCGCGCACGGGGAGATGGGCCGACAGCAGCGTGCGCGCCAGCGCGCCGCCGACTTTGCCGGTAATGCCAGTGATTGCGTACATGATCTGATTTCCTTGTCTGATTGAATGCCGGCGCATGGGTAGTCCGCTCAGAAGGCCCACCCAACTGACGCGACCCGCGCTGCGACGTGTTGCTGAACTGCATTGTCGGTAAACGCGAAGAGAAACTAAATGACATGAATTACACTTGTGAGGTGACACAAAGTTACTAATCCGCCGTAGCCGTAGATCGCCTCAATGTCCGGAATGGAGCGCCGATGAGATCGTCCAGTGAAAACCTCTCCAGCGGGATCGGCGTGTTCGCCGCGGTGGTCGATGCGGGGACGTTCGCCGCCGCGGCCGATTCGATAGGTATGTCGCCGCCTGGCGTGAGCCGGGCGATCGCGCGACTCGAAAAGCGGCTGAAAATACGGCTCTTCAATCGAACGACCCGCTCCGTTTCGCTGACCGAAGAAGGCCGGCGGTTCTACGAACAGGTCATGCCGCACTTGAGAGGGATCGAGGAAGCCGCCGCCTCCGCCACCGGCGGCGCCACGACCGTGCGCGGGAAGCTGCGGATCAATCTCGACCCCGTCTCGTCGCGAATCATTCTGGGCACGCGGCTCGATGCATTCATGGATGCGCACCCCGAGCTCGAACTCGAGTTCATTGCGCGCGATCAGCTTGGCGATCTGATCGTGGACGGTTTCGATCTGGCCTTGCGATTCGGCGAACCGCGTTCATCCACGCTGGTGGCGCGCAAGCTGCTCGACACGCCGGTTGTGACGGTCGCGGCGCCCTCGTACCTCGCGCGCCGTGGGCGCCCTACGGAGCCGCAAGAACTGGAGAACGGCGCGCACCGATGCCTGGAATTCCGCAACCCGGAAACCGGGAAGCCGTTTCCGTGGGAATTTCATCGCAAACGCAAGAAGCTGATTGTCGACACGAATGGCCGGTTGACGGTCAATGATCCGAGCGCGCTCATCAACGCCTGTCTGGCCGGTTCCGGCATTGCGCAGATGCTGCTGCTGGGATCCGAGCATCTGATTCAGGAGGGGCGGCTGGTCCAGCTTTTCGCGGACTGGCCGGACGAGCGCTTCCCGCTCTATGCGTACCATCCATCGCGGCACCATACACCGGCTAAAACGCGGGTGTTTCTTGATTTCATTATTGGATTGACCAGTGCGGGGTAGAACAAAAACTCAGGCCGTTTCATTTAACCTCAACGACCGATCACATCGGTTTTACGCTATGCAAACTTATTTTTCGAACGACTTCGGGTTTTTCGCGTATTTTATTGCTCCGGGGCAAAAATTAGAAAACCCGTTAAAACTTCCACCGCCAAAACATCCACATTTAACATGTCATCAAAATTAAAATTTGTATTTACCCTTACCCTATGTGTTGCCATTCCGCTTCTGGGCTGCAAACGCAGTAATCAGACGCCGCAAACCGGAGTTTCCCCGGCGGCTCAAGCGGCGCCCGTAAAAGCGAGTGAACCGCCGCCGGCGCCGGTGCATAGCGCGGCTTTCGACCCGGCCAGCGTGCCGCTTTCCAGTACCGCACTGCCTCCCTTTCCTTACCTCGACTGGCCGAAGGGTCTCGCGGAAGGCGCACGTTTCAGCGACAAGTTCGATTTCGACCGGACCTATGTCATTGCGGGAAATCAGTTGCGGCCGGTCGAGGGGCGTATCGAAAGCCGCCGTTTCGCGGATGCCGACGCCCAATTGACGCCGTTCGCGTCGCAACGCAACTACGCGACCGCCATCCAGGCGCTGGGCGGCGTCAAGGTGAATACTGTGCTGCCGGACAATCCGGCGCTCGTGGCGGCCAATGGCGGCGATAGCGGCGATCTGATCGTCAACAAGCTGGGGTTGAAGGACTATGTCGGCGCCTACGACGCCTACCTGATCCGCACGCCGGCAAAGACCGTCTGGATCACGGTGACCACCAGCAGCAACTCCACTCAGGTCACGGCCATCGAAGAAAAGGCGATGCAACAGCAAGTCGGGTTTGTGACCTCCGACGCGATGCAGAGCGAATTGAACGCCAAGGGACATGTCGCGCTGTACATCAACTTCGACACGGACCAGGCCTCGATCAAGACCGACGGATTGGCGGCAGTCGACGAGATCGCGAAATTGCTGAACAAGGATACCGGGCTCAAATTGTCGGTTGAAGGCCATACCGACAATAGCGGCAATGGCGCACACAACAAGACGCTCTCGCAGCAGCGTGCGGAAGCGGTGGTATCGAATCTGGTGTCGAAGGGAATCGATAAAACGCGGCTAACTGCTGTCGGGTTTGGCGCAGACCAGCCGATTGCGGATAATGCCAGCGACGAGGGACGCGCTAAAAATCGTCGCGTGGAACTGGTCAAGATGTGACAGATCAGTATCATCCGTCAAGATTGGATCTTGATGACGACCTTTCCCTTCGTCCGTCCCGTTTCGACGTAAGCCAAAGCCTCCCTGGCCGACTCGAACGGGAAAATCCGATCGATGACGGGCCGTATGACTCCCGTGTCGACCAGTGCAGCGATCTCGCTGAGCTGCTCCCCGCTGGCGCGCATAAAAAGAAACGAATAGCTGACGCCATGACGTTTCGCCGCTTTTCTGATGCGAGCACTCAGCAAGCGCATCACCGTTTTCAGGAACCAGGAGGCGCCCATCTCTTTTGCGAAATCGGGGTCCGGCGGACCGGCAATGCCGATCAGCTTGCCCCCTGGCTTAAGCACGCGCAGCGATTTCTCAAGCGCATTGCCACCTTGCGTATCCAGTACGACGTCATAGTCCTTCAGCATGGTCGCAAAGTCGTCTTTCCTGTAATCGATAACGATATCCGCACCGAGTTGCTTCACCAGTTCGGCATTCCCCGCGCTCGTTGTCGTCGCGACGGTTGCGCCCACCTGCTTCGCCAGTTGAATCGCAAAGCTGCCCACCCCGCCTGAGCCGGCATGGATCAGCACTTTCTGCCCTCGCTTCAGTTGCGCTCTTTCGATCAGCGCCTGCCAGGCGGTCAAGCCGACGAGCGGGATCGACGCGGCCTCCTCCATGGTGAGCGTCGTGGGCTTGAGCGCCACGCCATCTTCTTTGACTGCGATGAATTCCGCGAACGTGCCGATGCGATCCTTGTGCGGACGCGCATAGACCTCGTCGCCAGCCTTGAATTGCCGCACGCGCGAACCGACGCGGACGACAACCCCGGCAAGATCGTTACCCAGAATCAGCGGCAAACGGTAGGGCAAAATGAGCTTGAACGCGCCGTCTCTGATCTTTGCATCGAGCGGGTTCACGCCGGCAGCGTGGATCTGAATCAATACATCGTCCTCGCGCAGCTCCGGCATCGGCATATCGCCGGGCCGCATGCCGTTCTTGCGTCCATATTTGTCGACGACAAAGGCCTTCATCTGGGTTCCTTATCTGTTTCCGGTTGGGTCAGGTTTTCTAGCAAGCGCTGACTGGCAGCCTGCATGGCGAATGGGGAAGTGGCCACGGTCTAACTGCTGAGCCGCAGATCTTTACGAATGCCGGCGTCCACCAGACCCGCCGGTGCGAATCGGCGCAGCAATCGCAGACGGGCCGCGAGTCCACCGGACGTATAGCGAAGCTTCGGACGAGCCGCCATGGCCACCCGCAGCACGGTTTCGGCCACCACGTCGGGACCGTCGGCGCTTTCGAGCACCTGCTTCACGCGCTGGTCCACCGCGGCGCGAATCTCGCGGTAGGTGTCGAGCGGCGCGTCGGGCGCCATGAGGTTCGCGTCGAAAGGCGTCTTGATGTAGGCCGGTTCAATGACCGACACCCGGATGCCCTGCGTGCGCAACTCGTGATCTAGCGACTCGGAATACCCCGCGACCGCATGTTTGCTCGCGGAATACAGCGCCATGTAGGGCATGGGCAGGAATCCCAGCACGGAGCCGATGTTCACGATGCGGCCGCTGCCTTGCCGCCGCATGTGAGGCACGACGGCGCGCGTCATGCGGATGATCCCGAAGAAGTTCGTATCGAAGATCGCACGGGCCTGGTCGATCGAACTCTCCTCCGCCGCGGCCGGGGCAACACCAAAGCCCGCGTTGTTCACCAGCAGGTCGATGCGGCCGTGCAAGCGCAGCACCTCGTTGACGGCCGCTTCGACCGATTGTTCGTCGGTCACGTCGAGCGGCAGCATCTGGAAGGGGCGCTCGCCGGCTTGCGCACCGTGGCGACTGGTGCCGTAGACCGTGTAGCCGGCTCGGGCCAGCCGTTTTGCGGTGGCTTCGCCGATGCCTGACGAAGCGCCCGTCACGAGCGCTATGCGGGTTTTCATGATGTCCTTCCGTTCCTGAGAGATCGTTTCACGTGGGCAAATGGCCTGCTTACGGACATAAAATATGATGATCATCATATTTTATGTCCAACAAAAACCGGCACTCGGCCGGCGGGTTCACACGTCAGTCGGTGCGAGTTTTTTCAATGCGGCTTCACGAAAACTTTCCGACAACTTGGGGTCGTCGACGGCGCGCGCCAGCATCAGCGTGCCGACCAGCGTGGCGATCATCGTCAGCGCCTCTTCATGCGCCTCCGGCTGCCCCCAATCCGGCAACTGGCGCGCAACGACGTCGATCATTTCCTTGATGCGGCGAGTGGCCGCACGCCTGACGAGCGGCGCCTGGCGAGGCATTTCCGACCCGAGCGCGGAGATCGGGCAGCCGTTCTCTATGCCGTCGCAATGCTCTTTCGACAGATAGGCGCGCACCATGGACGGCAACGCCTGCTCCGGCGGCACCGAAGCGGCGATGCGCTCCGACAGGGCCACGGTTTCAGCTCCCGCGCGGTCGGCCGCTTCGGCAAGCAACGCCTCGCGTGATGGAAAGTGCGCATAAAAGCCGCCATGCGTCAGCCCGGCCTCTTTCATGATGTCGGCCACACCGGTGCCGTCATAGCCGCTGCGCCGAATCGCGCGCGCGGCGACCTCCACGATGCGCTCGTGCGTGAGTTCCTTCCGGCTGGCGGGTTTTGACTGGACGGATGGCTTTTTCATGATGACCATCATATAACATTTTGGCGCAATCCGTTTGATGGATCGATGCCGATGGAAATCGATGTGATCTTTCCTCGTTGCGGAACATCCCGCTCAGACCGCTCCCTCGATCAACCACGCCAGAAACCTGCGGCGCCCAAACGTCGGCGAGCCGCAGGCACTCACGTCAGACGAGCCTCAGACCAGCGCCGGATAATCGATGTAGCCCACCTCACCGCCACCGAAGAACGTGCTGCTGTCGGCCACATTGAGCGGCAACTCGTCACGCAACCTGACAGGCAGATCAGGATTCGCGATGAACGGCCGGCCAAACGCGATGATGTCGGCGCGGCCGGACACGAGCGCGGCCTCCGCGGTCGCGGCGTCGTAGCCACCTGCAAGCATCAGCACGCCGCGAAACTCGCTGCGCAGTTGCTTGATGATCGCGTCCCAGCGCGGATCGACGTCGTTGTCCTTGACGGTGCCGACCATCGCCGGTTCCACGAGGTGCAGATACGCGAGGTTCAGCGCGTCGAGACGGCGCACGATGTAACCGAACGTGGCTTCCGGCGTATCGTCGCCCATGCCCATGAAGCGGCCCATTGGCGTGAGGCGCACCGCCACGTTTTGCGCGCCGACTTCATCGCACACCGCTTCGACGACATCGAGCAGCAGGCGCGCCCGGTTCTCGATGCTGCCGCCGTATTCATCGTCGCGATGGTTGCTCGCGCTATTGATGAACTGATCGAGCAGATAGCCATTGCCCGCGTGAATCTCCACGCCGTCCATGCCTGCCGACATCGCATTGCGCGCGGCACGGCGATAGTCGTCGACGATCTCGCGGATCCCCGCGACGCTCAGTGCCTGCGACACGGGAATGTCGCCCCAGACGCCGTTGCCTTCGTCGTCGACGATGAAGGTTTTGCCGGGCACGGGCATCGCGCTCGGCGCGACCGGCAATCCGCCGTCAGGCTGAAACACCGGATGCGAAACGCGGCCGACATGCCACAACTGCAGAAACATCCGGCCGCCTTCGGCATGCACGGCGCCGCTGACCGCGCGCCACGCGTCGACCTGTTCCGGCGTGTAAATGCCGGGCGTCCATGCATAGCCCTGCCCTTGCTGCGAGATCTGCGTGGCTTCGGTGATGATCAGCGCCGCGCCGGCACGTTGCCGGTAATACTCGACGTTCATCGAG
Organism: Paraburkholderia bryophila; assembly: GCF_013409255.1. Lineage (NCBI taxonomy): Bacteria > Pseudomonadati > Pseudomonadota > Betaproteobacteria > Burkholderiales > Burkholderiaceae > Paraburkholderia > Paraburkholderia bryophila. The sequence continues at coordinate 2,758,049 of NZ_JACCAS010000002.1, read as the reverse complement.
GTCGGCACATTGCCTGGCTGGCCGGCCCGCGAGCGCGTCAGCGGCGCCATGGCCACGCGATGATCGAGCGAGAAGCGGCCGAGCTTGAGGGGGCGGAAAAGGTGGGGAGTCATGGTGTCGTTCCATCGGAAAGGTGGGTTGTCGATGGACTCAACGATAGGTTGGCGCCGCCTTTTAGAGAACCCATTCGCTGCGCAAGGCAGCTTTGCGTGCCGCGCAACGCTGCACCGATTTCCCGCACCGAAATCGCAACCTCACGGGCGCCATGAACGCCAATCGCCCGCCGAAACGGGCGACGATCACCTGATGATGGTTTTATGCCGCCTGCGCGCGAACCAGTCGCAGACCCCAACCCGTTTCAATTTTTCCGTCACTTTGGCGCAGATAGGACACCGCCCGCAGCAGTTCGCTACGCAAGCGCTGGTGAAAATCCTGAAGGTAAAGCTCGGCCGGTGAAACCACACCCATGCATCACTCCCGATATGAAACCGTCGCACGCCCCTCAGCGCCAACGCGCCATCGTCTCAAACACGCCATCCCGCCTCACCAGCGCATGCAACAGCGCCGCCGCCAGATGAAGCACGATCAGCGCGAAGAAACACAGCGCGAGCACTCGGTGCGCATTCCACAGCAGCGTGTGCAGCCCATTGCTATGCGGCAGGATAGACGGCAACTGAACCCCGAACACCACCACCGGATAATCCGCGGCCGACAACATGCCCCATCCCAGAAGCGGCAACGCAATCATCAGCACGTAAAACGCGAGATGCGACAGATGGGCGGCCAACTTCATCGGCTCCGGCATCGACGCCGGCAACGGCGGTGCGCCGCGCATCAATCTCACCACGAGGCGAATCAGCGCCAGCACGAGAATCACCATGCCCAACGGTTTGTGGATCGACACCAGCGACAGATAATCCGGGCGTACGGTGGACACCATCCCGACGCCGATGAACAGCATCGCCAGAATGCAAACCGCCATCAGCCAGTGAAGCGCGCGCTGCAGCGGTGTGAAGCGATCGTGGATCGGGTTCATGGCGTGGCTCCTCCCGCCGGATGATGCGGATAGTCCTTGTCTTCAGCGGTCCGCCGGTCGAACGAGACGGCATAGGCGGCCGAGCGCGCGGCGGGAAACGGATCGTCCGAGACGTGCATGCCGGGCGGCAGCACCGTCGGATCGAAGTTGATATCGCGACACGGCCCGTCGGCCTCGGGCTCGATGGCATTGACCACCAGCGTACCCGCCTCCACCTTGCGCCGATCGTCCGGCCAGGCTTTGGTCGGGTCAGCGGTCGGGTCGCCGGGATTGGCGAGCGTGAAGACCAACGTCCAGCGTTGCGGCGCGCTGTGGACCCGTTGCGTGATGTCGGCGGCGAGGAAGTCGGCGTCGCGCGCCTTCAACTGATCGTGCGGGACGGCCTCGGGCTGCGCGGCGGGAATGAAGGACCAGCGCACCGCCTGGTCCTGTCCCGCGGCATTCGTGAAGATGAAGCTATTGAGGCTGTTGTAGCGCTCTTCCGCGTACGAAGCCGTCCACGGCGCACTCCCGGCCCACGCGACGAACGCGCCGAACTCCGGATGCGCGCCGATGAAATTCTTCATGGCGTCCGGGTCTTGCTTGTTGGCCGAAGCCTGCAGCAGACCGTAGAACGCTTGCGGTGTGGAGACCGCAAAGAACGGCGCATCGATCATCGCGGTGCGCCATTCGCGCCCGTCCGGCGCGACGATGCGCAAGCTGAGGCCGCGCACCCGAACGGCGGCGTCCGGCGCTTTGGGGTCCGGCGTGGCGAGGTTGAAACGTCCGGTGACCGGATACGAGCCGGGCGCCAGCATCGGTGCCGTCGACAGGGCCGATGCCGCGCCGTTCGATTCGAAGCTGCCGGTAAAACAGATGCCCTTCGCATGATTGCGCCGAAAGCCGAGCGTCGGGCCGCCGGGGGGCGCCAGTCCGTTGACGATCCTGGCGGGCGTCAGGCGGCCCGGCGAGAGCCAGCCGGCCGTAAAGGCGAAGGCCGCGACCAGCGCGGCCACCACGACTGCAATCAGTACCAGCGAACGAACGGGGGACGCGCTGGAAGTCGGTCTGTCGGCCATCGATCTCTCCCGATCTGGATTCGGCTGGGTGAAAGTCCGGCAAGCTGACGAGCATAGTGCCATCGATCCGGGGACTACGCTCATTCACTGCCGCTCGTCGCCATCCGCCGCCGCTCACCGCCATTCGACGCCACGACGGTGCGCCTGTGCCCCGCCCGTGGCGTTGCGAGGCTTCCTGTCCGATTCTGCGATTGCTGGCGGCGCACAGCTATAATCGCGCTCGACCATCGCCAGGGAAGGCTCGCTCGTGAAAAAGATCGCTACCGTTGCGCTCGTTGCGCTCGCTCTCACGGCTTGCTCGTCGGCTGAAAAGCAGGCTCAGCAAGCCCAGCAATTCGTCCACAACGAGGCAAGCCTGACCGCTGCCCAACGCAATGCCACGGTCAATTGCACCCCGGCAAACTGCGACGCCGCGTGGGCGCTGACGAAACGCTATATCGAGCAACATTCCGACACAACCGTGACGCGCGCCGACGCCGTCGCGATCGAGACCGACGTGCCGTCCCGTTCAGGCAAGGCCGCGCTTTCGGCAACCCGTGACGCGAAGGGCACGGGCGCCACGCTCACCCTCTTTGCTCAATGCCGCAACATGTACGGAGCGGACAACGAGAAGGGTTCGGACTATGACGAGTGCGCCGAGAAAATCATCAACGCTCAGAATGGATATGCGGCGTTTCTCCGGACGCATGCGTCGGGTCAGTAAGCGCATCGAGCCGGCCGCCAGTCGTCGGTGAACCTACGCGACGCTCGTCGCTCCAAGCTGCAACACCGTCGCGGGCCCAGCTCTGAACGTAGGACTATGCGCATCCGCCGCGATCATATGAGCGGTGACATCGTGCGCCGCCAGCGCTTCTTTCGACGACCACTTTTCGAGCAGGACGAAACGATCCTCGTCGCCCGCGACCGGGTGTAAGTCATATTGCCTACACCCCTCCTCCGCGCGAACGATCGGCGCCAATTGACGGTACGCCGCCAGTTGTTCAGCGCCTCGTCCGGGTTTCGTTTGAATCAGAATCATCAGCATGACTTCACCGGCCATCAACTTCTCCTCGGTATTCGAATAGTTTTTTGAAGAACATTGCTCGCGCAACCCAATTGATCTTAACGGATCAGCAGTTCAGTTCATCAATCGCGAAGTCAAAAAAAACCATCTCTCTATTCACGAGACACTCGCACGTAATAATTGGAAATTACCTTCTCGGCATCGCGGACACCAATGAGCCGCGTTCGCCGATGCGCGCTCGCGTCCCCTCAGTCAATTTCATGGAGACACTCATGCCGGGTTTGGCATTCCGTCCACTCGCGTTCGCCGGCCTGATTGCCGCTACCGCGCTGCTCGGCGCATGCGGTGACGACGTATCGCCGTCGGCCGCCCCGGTGGCGAAATCCGCGTGCGGCAATACCCCCGTCGCCAATACGCACATGAGCTGTCCTCCGGGCACCGTCTCGCCCGCCTCCTGACATCTGAATTCCAATTAGGTCCTTCGCATGGCCACCAAAACCCGTCGAGATTTTTTGAAGCTGTCCGCCGGACTTGCCGGCGCGACAGCCGCCAGCACGCTGTTTCCCGAGTCGATTCGCAAGGCGCTGGCCATCGAGCCGAATTCGGTCACCGGCACGATCCAGGACGTGCAGCACATCGTCGTCTTCATGCAGGAGAACCGCTCGTTCGACCATTATCTAGGTCACCTGAGCGGCGTGCGCGGCTATAACGACCGCTTTCCGGTGACGCTGCCGAACGGTCAGCCGGTGTGGTTCCAGCCGCGCCAGGAAGATCAGACCAAGGTGATCGCGCCGTTCCGTTACGACACCACCAATCCGGGCATCAACGCTCAATGTATCGGCGGTCTGCCGCATACGTGGGCCACGACGCACGGCGCGATCGACAGCGGCCGCGCCGACAAATGGGCGGTGCAGAAGACCAACATGACGATGGGCTATCACGAGCGCGCGGACATTCCGTTCCACTACGCGCTCGCGGATGCGTTCACGGTCTGCGACAACTACTTCTGCTCGATCCCCGGCAACACGCACCCGAACCGCATGTATCTGATGACGGGGATGGTCGATCCGCTGGCCACCGGCGGCGGCCCGCTGCTCGACAACACCGATTACATCGACAACCAGTTCGACGCCATCCAGTTACAGCCCTTCAACTGGACCACCTACCCCGAGCGGCTCGAAACGGCCGGCGTCTCGTGGCAGGTCTATCAGCAAGGCACCGGCTTCGACAATTTCTCCGGCAATTACGGCACCAACATGCTGGCCGCGTTCAAGAACTTCGTGAACGCGCCGGCGGGTTCGTCGTTGGCGAACCGCGGCATGAGCACGCGCTCGCTGACGCAGTTGAAGGCCGACGTGCAGGCGAACGCGTTGCCGCAAGTGTCGTGGCTGCTGCCGCCGGCGGCCTATTCGGAGCATCCGAAATTCACGCCGCTGTACGGCGCGAACTACATCTCGACGATCCTCGACGCGCTGACGTCGAATCCCGACGTGTGGAGCAAGACCGTCCTGTTCATCATGTACGACGAGAACGACGGCCTGTTCGATCACGTCGTGCCGCCGCAAGCGCCGACAGTGCCGGGCTCGGGCATGAGCACGGTGGACATTTCGCTCGAACGTCACAACGTCGTGACCGCGACCCAGGCCAGCACCTACACCGCCGACAACCTGCCGTACGGCCTCGGCCCGCGCGTGCCGATGACGGTCGTGTCGCCGTGGTCGAAGGGTGGCTTCGTCTGCTCGCAGGTGTTCGATCACACGTCGGTGCTGCAATTCATCGAGAAGCGTTTCGGCGTGATGGAAACCAATATCTCGCCGTGGCGCCGTGCGATCTGCGGCGACCTGACCACCGCGCTCGACTTTTCGAAGTCGGACTCGACCGTGCCGTCCCTGCCGAACACGACGACCTATGTCTCGCAAGCCGACATGCAGTGCGCGCGGCCGACGGCGCAAGCCGCCCCCGCGAGCACCGTGCAACAACTGGTGACCGCACAGGAACCGGGCACGCGACCGGCGCGCGCGCTACCGTACGAACTGCACGTGAACGGCCAGTTGCAAGCGCAAGGCTACGCGTTGACGTTCGCCAACACCGGCACGCAGGGCGCGCATTTCTGGGTCTATACGGGCGACCCGACCGCCATGCCGCGCCGCTATACCGTCGAAGCCGGCAAGCAGTTGACCGATACATGGGCGCTGGATGCGAACGGCAACTACAGGGTGAACGTGTACGGCCCGAACGGCTATTTCCGGCGATTCGGCGGGACGGCTGTCGCGGACGCGGCGGCGAAACCGGATGTGGTGACCTGCTACGACGTGGCGAACGGCAACGTCTACGTCACGCTCTCCAACGCGGGGACCACGCCGCTGACGGTCACCGCCACCGACGTCGCGTACGGCACGCCGCCGCAAACGCTGACCGTGCCGGCGGGGAAAACTGCCGAGGCGCACTGGGACCTGTCGTGCAACAGCCAGTGGTATGACTTTCAGTTCACGGTCGCGGGGAACGCGAACTGGGTGCGGCGTATTGCAGGCCACGTCGAAACCGGCAAGCCGAGTATTACGGATCCAGCCGCGGTTGCGCCGGTGACGACAGCGATCTGATTTAACGGCTAAACCGCTAGAACGTATACGCCAGCTTGCCGAATGCCGTCCGACCCAACGTGTTATAGCCATACGCGGTCGAGTACGTGTGATTGAACAGATTCGTCAGCGACGCGGACAACGTCAGATGCGAATTGACCGTGTAAGCGGCACGCAGACCGACCGTCGCGTACGACGGCAGATACGTCGTATTCGCCGGATCGTCGTAAGTCGAGCCGCCGTACTGCAGCGTCACGCCGGTGCTCAGCGCGTGCAGATGAAACTCGTCCCACGTGTGATCGACGCTCAGGCTAACCGTCTGACGTGGGCGACGATTGAGCCACGTGCGGTCGGTGACGTCCTGCGGATTCAGCAGACCGATCGCGAGGCTCACCGGCGTCGAGCGGCCGAGCGTGCCACGGTACGACAGATCGATACCCTGAATATGCGCGCGCCCCACGTTCACCGGAGCAAACGTCACCGGGTCGTACGTGATGAGGTCATGCACCCGCGTGTCGTACAACGCGGCCGTGAACGTGCCGATCGACGTGGTGGCATCGAGCGCCGCTTCGACCGTGTCGCTGCGTTCGGGCGACAGGTTCGGGTTCGAGAAACCCGGGTAATACAGATCGTTGAACGTCGGCAGGCGGAACGCGTTGCCATACGAAACACGCGCGGTATAAACCGGCGTGATCGCATAAGCGAGCGCGACGTTGCCCGTATTGACCGACTGCCCCTGCACGATCTCGTGGCGGCCCGCGAGGAACAGCGTGAACGCCCCGAGCACGGCCGATTGATGCAGCGAAACCGCCGAATCGTTGCGAGCCGGCACGCCCGACGGAATATCGATCGGCAGGAAGGCCTGCTCGCGCGAGAAGTCGTAAGCGAGCTTCGTCTCGCCGGACAACGGCAGACCGAACAGCGTATGCCCGTGCTCCTGATGCGTCAGCGAAGTCGACGTGCTGAAACGCGTCGAGTCGATTTCATCGGTGGCGAGGGTCGGGTCGTTCGCGTAGAGGAACTGGCGGTCGTTCGCGTAGCCGACCGACTGGTCGAACTGCGTGTACGGCGTGATATCGACGTGCAGCGCGATACCCGTCGTCAGTTGATGATCGAGCTGCTGGTTATCGCCCCCGGCGTTGTCGTAGGAGAACGTGGACTTGTGATAAAGCGCGAAGGTCGAGATCGACCAGTTGTCGCGCGCATAACCGAGCCGCGCGTCCACGTCTTGCGCGTGGTACGGATTGCGGCCGTCCTCGTGCCCGTACGCGAACGGTTTGGTAGCGTCGATCCCCGCGGTGTTGTAGTCGTGCAGGCCCAGCGAGTACGTCAATCCGGACAAGGCCGACAGCGGACCCGTGGACGGAAGGCTGCCCGAGGTGCGGATTTGCGTGTCGAACGTCTTGTTCGAACCGCCGCCTACCGAGACCGTGGTCCGGTTAGGCTGATTCGCCGCATGGTTCGTGAAGAGTTGCACGACGCCGCCCACCGCGTCCGCGCCGAACGAAGCGGCCGCCGGCCCCGAGATCACCTCAACGCGGTCGAACGCGGAGGTCGGCAGATCGGCCCACGAGGCCTGACCCGTCGTCGCGGAACCGACCCGGATCCCGTCGATAAACACCGCCACCTGGCTGCCGCTCGACCCGCGAATGCTGACGGCCTCCGTCGCGCCCGGTCCGCCGTTTTGCGACACGGTGACGCCGGGCAACGTAGCCAGCGCTTGCGTGATGCTCGGATCAGCCGGCGACAGACGGTCCAGATCCGCCTTGTTCAGGACTTGCGTCGACGCATAGCGTTGATCGAACGATTGCGGCAGATGCTGCGTATCGCCCGTCACGAGAATGTTCGGCAGCGTGGTTTGAGCCGGCTGTTGGGCGTCGGGCGACAGCGACGCGTCGTCCGCGGCGTGAGCCGTTTGCCATGCGGAAACTGAGGAAACCGTCAGCGCGGACGTAACGAGGAGATGACGGAACTTCATAGTGAGCCAATGCCTGATGCGGAAAGGCGAAGGCACAACGCCCCCGCGAGTGGAGCGTTTTGAAACGTGCTGGTGGACATGACAGGTCCTGAGGTTAGGCTGTCTTTGCAACGAGCGACCGCATGGAGCGGTGCTGGCGCATCGGGACACCCCGCCCGATGCGGCTGCGCAGACCTCGGTCGATGGCAGGTCTCCTGGCTCGCGAGTCGCCGTTCTGCGCCGACCTTCCCGGTCTCCCAGTGGTCATGAGTGGCGCGAACTCGTCGCTTACAGTTGCGGGGGCAGCCGCAGACTCGGCGCATTGCTGCGCGTCACTGCGTTCCCTTTTGATCCCGGTAAGGGGAACCATCAGGGCGCAAGCGTAACGACTGGCAGTGCCGTCCGTCAATTGTTCGTGAGATCGGACGTCACCTCGGACGCAACAAGTTTCTGCCGCAAGGCCTTCGCGGCCTGCACCATATTGGTCAGCGCGGCTTCCGTCTCGGGCCAGCCACGGGTTTTCAGACCGCAGTCCGGGTTGACCCACAGGCGCTCGGCAGGAATCACCTCGCAGGCACGCTCCAGCAGACGTTGCATCGCTTCAACGCTCGGCACGCGCGACGAATGCGTGTCGTACACGCCCGGGCCGATTCCGTTCGGATAGGCGAACTCGCCGAAACCATCGAGCAGTTCCATCGACGAGCGCGACGTCTCGATCGTGATCACGTCCGCATCCAGCGCGGCGATCGACGGCAAAATGTCGTTGAACTCCGAATAGCACATATGGGTATGAATCTGCGTCGCGTCCGACACCCCGCCCGCCGCGATCCGGAATGCGCGGGTCGCCCAGTCGAGATACGCGGGCCAGTCAGCCTGACGCAGCGGCAGCCCTTCACGGAACGCCGGCTCGTCGATCTGGATGATGCGGATGCCGGCTTTTTCAAGGTCCATTACTTCATCGCGAATCACCAGCGCCAGTTGCAGCGCCGTGGTCGAGCGCGGCTGGTCGTCGCGCACGAACGACCATTCGAGCAGCGTGACCGGACCGGTCAGCACGCCTTTCACCAACCTGTCGGTCAACGACTGCGCATGACAGGCGTTGTCCACGATCATCGGTTCGGGACGATAGACGTCGCCGTAAATGATCGGCGGCTTGACGCACTGCGAGCCGTAGTTCTGCACCCAGCCACTTTCGGTGAACGCGTAGCCCCACAGCTTGTCGGCGAAATGCTCGACCATGTCGTTGCGTTCCACTTCGCCATGCACCAGTACGTCGAGCCCGAGTTCTTCCTGTTTGCGCACGACGCTCGCCGTTTCCGCGCGCATCCGCTCGAGATAGTCGAGCGCGCGAAGTTCGCCGCGCCGGTACGCCGCGCGTGCCTGCCGGATGGCCGGCGTCTGCGGAAACGAGCCGATCGTCGTGGTGGGCAGCAACGGCAATTTCAACGCGTGACGCTGCACGCGGCTACGGTCGGCGAACGGACTCTTGCGGTCCGCCATCGCGTCGGTAATGGTAGCGACGCGCCGTTGCACCAGCACGTTGAACACGCCGCCGGAACTTCGTCGCGAATCGAGCGCGGCATCCGCTGCCGCGAGCGCCGGTTCGGCCGCGGCCGGATCGCGCAGCGCCAGGGCCAGCGTGCCGATCTCGTCGAGCTTTTCGGTGGCGAAAGCGAGCCACGAGCGGAGTTCGGCGTCGAGCTTCTTTTCGGAAGCGAGCGTGACCGGCACGTGCGCCAGCGAGCACGACGGCGCGATCCATAGCCGGTCGCCGCGCTCCGCGTCAACGCTTTCCAGCGAAGCCGCGATCTCGCCCAGATCGGCGCGCCAGACGTTGCGCCCGTCGATCACGCCGACCGACAGCACCTTGTCCGCGGGCAGCGCCGAACGCCATGCGTCCAGTTGTTGCGGCGCCCGAACCAGATCGATATGTACGCCGTGAACCGGCAGACCGGCGACCAGCGGCGCATGGTCGGCGGCGGTGTCGAAGTACGTGGCCAGCAGCACCTTGACGCCCCCGTCGCCCAGCACGTTGTAGACGGCGGCAAACGCTTCGAGCCAATCCGGTTCGAGGTCGAGGCACAGCGCGGGTTCATCCAGCTGAACCCATTCGATCCCGCGCGCCTTCAACTGATCGAGAATGCGGATGTAGCGGATCACCAGTCCCGGCAGCAGCGACAACCGGTCGAAGCCGGCCACGCGGCTCTTGGAGAGCCACAGATAGGTGATCGGCCCGATCAGCGCCGGCTTGACCGCGAAATCCAGCGCTAGCGCTTCGTCGACTTCGTCGAAGAACCAGTCGACGCCGCCATTGAACGTCGTATCGGGACCGAGTTCCGGCACGAGGTAGTGATAGTTGGTGTCGAACCACTTGGTCATTTCCATTGCCGGCTGCGCCTTGTTGCCGCGCGCCAGTTCGTGATACTGCGCGAGCGACAGCGTCGCCGGTTCGAAGCCGAAACGCTCCGGCAGCGCGCCGAGCAACGCCGTCAGATTCAGCATCGGGTCGTACCACGCGAAATCGCCGACCGCGACGAAATCCAGTTTCGCGTCCCGCTGCAATGCCCAGTGACGCGCGCGCAGCGCCTTGCCGACGTCGCGCAGATAGGCGTCGTCGGATTCGCCGCGCCAGAACGACTCCTGCGCGAACTTCAGTTCACGTTGCGCGCCGATGCGCGGAAAACCGGAAATGTGGGTGCGGGCCATGCGGAATCCTTGAGTGAATGCCGCGCAGTGTGCGAGTCGCGCTATGATTCATCAAGCGACATGTTTTCATCATCATATGAGCCACATTCATATCAAGACTTTTCCCGCTTCGGTGTATCGCCATGCTTGAACTGCGCCATCTTCGCTCGCTGATCGCGATCTCCGAGTCCGACAAGCTGGTCGCCGCCGCCGAGCGCGTCAATCTGAGCCAGTCCGCGTTGTCGCACCAGATCCGCGACATGGAAGCGCATTACGAGGTATCGCTGTTCGAACGGACCCGCCACGGCCTGCGTTTCACGGCCGCCGGCGAGCGGCTGCTCGCGCTCGCGCGCGACACGCTGGCCGCGGTGGCCACGGCCGAACGCGATCTGGTTCGCCTCAAAGGCGACGTGCGCGGCGAGTTGCGTATCGTGCTGGAATGCCACACCTGTTTCGACTGGCTGATGCCGGTCATGGACGAATTCCGGCGCCGCTGGCCGGAGGTCGAAGTGGATCTGGTCGCGGGTTTTCACGCCGACCCGATGAAACTGCTGAACGAGCGCAAGGCCGACGTGGTGATCGGTTCGAAGCCCGCGGCCAAACGCGGCCTGCACGTCGCGCCGCTGTTCCGCTTCGAGATCCAGGTGGTGATCGCCAACGAACACCGGCTGCGCAACAAGCGGCGTGTCGGCCCGGAAGACCTGCAAGGCGAGACGCTGATCACCTACCCGGTGCCGGAAACGCGTATCGACCTGATCCGCGAGGTTCTCGAACCGGCCGGCATCAAGCTCGAACGGCGCACCGCCGAACTGACCATCGCGATCATGCAACTCGTGGCGAGCCGGCGCGGCATTGCGGCGCTGCCGAACTGGGGCGTGAAGAACTACGTCGATCACGACTACGTGCTCGCGAAACGGGTCGGCGCCGCAGGGCTGTGGAGCGAACTGTATGCGGTCGCACCTAAAGACATTGCGGGGCGGCCTTACTTCGACGATTTCGTGAAGATCGTTCGTGACATCTGCGCGGCGCAGCTCGACAGCATCGAGCTGATCTCCACTCATCCTCATTAACCGGAAACCTCTTGATGAAAAAAATCCTGATCATAGGAATCGGCGCGGGCGATCCGGACTATCTAACCGTTCAGGCCATCAACGCGCTCAACCAGGCCGACGTGTTCTTCGTGATGGACAAAGGCGTCGCGAAAGAGAAGCTGATCGCGTTGCGCAAGCAGATCATCGAGCGTTTCGTGGACGGCGAGCGTTACCGGATCGTCGAGGCGAGCAGCCCCGAACGCCGGCCCGACGACGGCGACTATCGCTCCGCGGTCGACGAGTTGAACCGCGACAAGCAACGCATCTTCGAACGCCTGATCGCGGAGGAACTGAACGACGGCGAGGTCGGCGCGTTTCTGGTGTGGGGCGATCCGTCGCTGTACGACAGCACGATTCGCATTGTCGAAGCGATCGCCGAGTCGATCGCAGAAGGCGGCGGCGAGGCGCTCGACTACGAAGTAATTCCCGGCATCAGCAGCGTCCAGGCGCTGGCGGCGCGGCACAAGGTTCCGCTGAACCTGATCGGCCGCTCGATCACGATCACCAATGGCCGCTCGATCGCCGAAGGCTTCCCGGACAACGTGGACAGCGTCGTCGTAATGCTCGACTCGCAGAACGCCTACCGGCATCTCGCGAACGACGACCTCGACATCTACTGGGGCGCCTATGTCGGCACGCCCGACGAAATTCTCATCGCCGGCAAACTGCGTGACGTGATCGACGAAATTGAACGCGTCAGGGCCGAGGCGCGCCGCACGCATGGCTGGATCATGGACACGTATCTGCTGCGCAAACGCGAGCGCGCCTGAGTCCGCCCGACGCGGGCGGCGCCATGCCACAAGCGCGCGCTATCGCTGTTGCAGCGCCGCTCCGGCGCCCGCCGGGTTATCTGCCGTAACCGCCGGTATTGCGCTTTTTATCCTCCTTGCGCCAATGCGGCTTATATTGATGTTAGAGGTGTTGCCGCATCCCCACGCCCGACGTTTCGGCGTGACATGCGCGGCACACACGCGCCCGGGTATGATGCCGGTCGCACTCTTAGCGGAGTCCGGTTCGCCGCCGCTCCTCACGTCGCCTTTTCCAGCCACGAGAATCATCATGCCTGCCCAACACGACGAAGCCCCCACCGCCCACGCCACGCCGGGCAAGGCGAAACGCAAGGCGCTGCCGGTGCCGGCGCGCAATCTTCTGATGGTCGCCGTCGGCGTCGTGGTGTTCGCGATCGTCGCGGGTGTCGTTCTTTACGGTCCCATTACGTATGGCGACGAGATTCCGAACTTCGGCATCATCCTGATGCTGACCGTGCCGGTTATCGCGGGCGTGGCGTTCCGGGTCGGGCTGGATGCCTGGCTGGATCGGGTGTAAGCACAATCCACTACGCGAGCGGCGGCGCGACGGTCAACCCGGCGGGCAACACAACGGGCAGCACCACCCACACCTCCAGCCCACCGCCCTCGCGCGCATGAAACTGCAGGCTGCCATGGTGCAGCCGCGCGATCCGCTCGACGATTGCCAGTCCCAGCCCCGTGCCGCCACTATGCGCGCGCGCATTGCTGCCGCGCTGAAACGGCGCCTTCAATTGCTCCAGCTCCTGCGCCGACAAGCCTTTGCCGCGATCGCCGACCGCGACATACACCGCCTCCGGCGTCGTCCAGCTCCGCACCGCGAGCCCCGTTCCGCCGTACACGATCGCGTTCTGCATCAGGTTCATCAGTAGCCGCATCATGCTTATCGGCCGGTATGCGATTGCCGGCAACACCGCCAGCGACAGCTCAAACTCATGTCCCAGCCCGGCGAAATCGCCCGCGAGGCGTTCGATCAACGCATTCAGATCGCCGGGTTCCGCGGCCTCGCGTTCGCCGCTGCCCGCGTAATCCATGAACTGCTGCAGGATCGTTTCGATCTGGTCGAGGTACGACTCGGCGGCGACCACGAAACTGCTGTCGCTGCCGTGCGGCATCGCCATGGCCATCGAGAGGCGCAGTTTGGTGAGCGGCGTGCGGATGTCGTGCGAGATGCCGGCTAGCATCAGCGCGCGGGTTGCCTCGGCCTGCTGCAACGCCTGCGTCATCTGATTGAAAGCATGGCTCACCGTGGCGATTTCGGTCGGGCCGTCGGTGGGCAGCGGCGCGGGCGTCTCGCCGGCGCTCACGCGGCGCGCCGCCCGCGTCAGTCGCTGGAGCGGCTGGTTGAGGTGGCGCTGGATCAGGTAGCCCGTCAACGCCGCCAGCGCGCCCAGGCCGAGCGACAGCAGGATCGCCGCGTCGAGTCCGTTGCCCTGCGCGTCTTCGGGAATCGGCAGCGCGATCCAGTACGGCGCTTGCGGCGCATCGGCCGGCGCATGCATGCGAATCCACAGGCGCTGACCGCCGACCGACTGCCAGCGCGCCGGCATGTCGGCGGGTAGATGCGCGCGCAAGCTGTCGAGAAACACGTTGCGCTGATAGATGCGATAGGCGCGCAACAGATCGGTCGGCTGCGCCTCGGTGACGTCATCGGGCAGTTGCGCGCGAGCGTCGAGCCGCGCGGTCAGCGTGACGCGCGCGTTGGGCGGCGTGGCGGCGAGCAGGTTGTCGAGCGTCGTCACGTAGGTCGCGAAAACGGCGGCCGCGCGTTCGACACGCGGCCGCTGGACGTAATGCAGCAACACGCCGAGCGCGCAGGCTTGGCTCAGCATCACCAGCACGATCAGTAAGACGATGTTGCGCGCGAGCAGTGTTCTGGGAAGCAGCGCTCGTAGTACGCCGCCTGGCGCAGCGCGGCCCCTTCCCTTGGCGCCGCCTGGCGCGGCTTGCCCCCCTCCTTGCACGTCGCTTTGCGCGCCGCGTTGCACGGCCTGTTTTTGCGTCCCGCCCCGCTCCGCGCGCGTCATGAGTCGACGTCCGCGGCCAGCATGTAGCCGATGCCCCACACCGTCTTGATGAAGCGCGGTTTGGAAGGATCGTCCTCGACGATCTGCCGCAGCCGCAGCACCTGCACGTCGATGCTGCGATCGAGCGCGTCGTGCTCGCGGCCGCGTGCGCGCGCCAGCAGATTGTCACGGCTCACCGGCCGGTTCGGCGACGACGCCAGCGCGACCAGCAACAGCATCTGCGCCGAATGAATCTCCAGCAGCGCACCCGCGCGCGACAGTTGCTGCTTGCCGACGTCGAGCGTGAAATCGCCGAAGCGCACGGATTGCGAGGTCACCGTGACTTCGCCGGACGCCATCTTCTGGCGCCGCAGCAGCGCATTGATACGCGCCACCAGTTCGCGCGGCAGGAACGGTTTGGCGAGGTAGTCGTCGGCGCCGGTTTCGAGGCCGACCACGCGGTCGAGCGGATCGCCCTTCGCGGTCAGCATCAGGATCGGCAAGGTCTGCCCCTGCTCACGCAGACGCGCGCAGATTTCGAGGCCGTCTTCTTCGCCGATCATCAGATCGAGCACGAGCAGGTCGAACGGTTCGCGTTCCAGATAACGATCGAGCCGCTTGCTGTCTTCCGCGACGCGCACGTCGAAACCGTGGCCGCGCAGAAAGCGCTGCAGCATGTTGCGCAATTCGACTTCGTCGTCGAGCACGATGATTTTGGCGGGGCGTTCCATGCGAAAGCTCCTCGATTTAAGCGTCGGGCGGCGTCTGGCGCGCCGCGTGCCGTTCTGCCAGGCGCTGCAACAGCACGTAGAACGACGGGATGAACAGCACGGCGATACAGGTGGACGCGAGCATCCCCGAAAATACCGCAATCCCGAGCGAACGGCGCGCGCTCGCACTCGCGCCGGTGGCGATCACGAGCGGCACCACGCCGAGAATGAAGGCGAACGAGGTCATCATGATCGGCCGGAACCGCAAACGCGCCGCCTCCACCGCGGCCTCCGCGATGCCGACGCCCTGCGCGCGCAAATGCCGCGCGAACTCGACGATCAGAATCGCGTTCTTCGCCGACAACGCAATCAACAGCACGAGGCCGATCTGCGTGTACAGATTGTTGGCGGCGCCGAGCAACGCCAGCGTGCCCGCCGTGCCGAGCAATGCCAACGGCACGGCCAGCACCACCGCCACCGGCAGCAGCCAGCTTTCGTACTGCGCGGCCAGCACGCAGAACACCAGCAACACGCCCACGGCGAACACCCAGTAGGCCGAGTTGCCAACCAGCTTCTCCTGATACGACATGGCGGTCCACTCATAGCCGACGCCGGCCGGCAGAATCCGCGCGGCTTCCTGTTCGAACGCCGCGATCGCGTCGCCGGTGCTGTAGCCGTTCGCCGGATTGCCGTTGATGGCCGCAGCCGGCGCGAGGTTGTAGAGCGTCGCGACAGCCGGGCCGACGCTCGTGTGCGCGTCGATGAACGTGCCCAGTTCGACCATGTGGCCGCTATTGCTGCGAATCTGCAAACGGCGAATGTCGTCGGTGTCGCGACGGAATGCGCCGTCGGCCTGCACGAACACGGGGAACGTATGGTTGAACGTCGTGAACTGGTTCACGTAGCTGGAACCGACATAATCCTCCAGCAGATCGAACACATTGCCGACCGGCACTTGCAACGATTCGGCCTTGGCGCGATCCAGCGTGAGTTCGACGGTCGGCACCGACGCGCGAAACGGGCTGAACACGCGCTGCAATTCGGGGCGCTTCGAGACGCCGGCGATCAGCGCGTCGGTGGCGTCCTGCAGCCGCTGGTAGTTTTGCGAGCCGTCGGTCAGCATCACCTGCATCTGCACACCGCCGCTATTGCCGAGGCCCTGGATCGGCGGCGGCACGATCACCACGGAGCGCACGTCGGGCAGTTTCGCGAGTTCGCGGTTCATGCGCAGATACAGCGAGCGCAGGTCTTCGCCTTTGCCGCGTTGGCTCCAGTCGTCGAGCGTCACGTAGATCAGCGCGGAGTTCGGCAGCGAGGCGTTATTGTCGAGCGGCGAGATGCCGCCGATCGACACCACATGGCTCACGCCGGGAATCGCGCCGATCAGTTTTTCGATCTGCGTGCTCGCCCCGCGAGTGCGCCCGAGCGACGCGGCGTCCGCGAGTTGCGCGGCGATCAGCATATAGCCCTGGTCTTCGAGCGGAATGAAGCTCGTGGGAATACGCGTGAGCAGAAACGCGGACGCCGCGCCGAGCGCCAGCGCGATCACGAGCGCAAGACGGCAACGCGCCACGAACCACGCGACCACCCGCACGTAGCCGCTTTCCACGCGCGCGTAGCCTCTGTCGAACAGGCGATACACCACGTTCGGTTTGCCGGGCCGCGCTGGCCGCAACCACCTTGCGCTTTGCACCGGCTTGAGCGTCACCGCATTGATCGCGCTGATCACCGTGGTGGCGACCACCACCAGCGCGAATTGCCGATACATCTGTCCCGTCACGCCGCCGAGAAACGCCGACGGCAGAAACACCGAGATCAGCACCAGCGTGATGCCGACAATCGGCCCCAGCAATTCGTGCATCGCGTCGATGGCCGCCTGCTTGGGCGTCTTGCCTAGCTCGATGTGTTGCGTGATCCCTTCGACCACGACGATCGCGTCGTCCACCACGATCCCGATGGCCAGCACGATCGCGAATAGCGTCAGCAGGTTGATCGAAAAGCCCAGCAGATAGATCGCGCCGAACGTGCCGATGATCGTCACCGGAATCGTCGTGGCGGGCACCAGCATTGCGCGCCAGTTCTGCAGAAACAGCAGGATCACCGCCAGCACCAGCAAGGCCGCTTCGAACAGCGTCTTGTAGACGTCGAGCACCGATTGCCGCACGAAGGTCGTCGTGTCGAACGGCAATTGGTAGCTGACGCCCTTCGGCATGTCTTTCGCGAGGCGCGTCATCGTGGCCTTCACGGCGTTGCCGACCTCCAATGCATTCGCCTCGGGCAACTGATAGATCGCGATACCGGCCGCGGGTTTGCCGTCGAGATTGAAGAACTGTCCGTAACTGGATGACCCGAGTTCGGTGTGCCCGACGTCGCGAATGCGCACGAAATGGCCGCCGTCGTTCGGATCGGCTTTGACGATGATGTCGTCGAATTCGTGCGGGTCGGTGAGCGCGCCTTGCATCGTCAGCGTCAGTTGAAACGCGGAGCCGCCCGCATTCGGTTCGGAGCCGAGCTGGCCCGCGCTCACGTCCTTGCTCTGGCTCTGGATCGCCTGCATCACGTCGGCGGCGGTCAAACCGCGCTCGCTGAGTTTCTGTGGATCGAGCCACACGCGCATGCTGTATTGACCGGTGCCAAACACCGTGACGTCGCCGACACCCGGCAAACGCGCGAGCGTGTCGCGCAACGAAATCACCGCGTAGTTGCTGAGAAACAGCGAATCGTATTTCGGATCGGGCGATTGCAGCGTGTACAACTGCAAAATCGCGGTGGAACGCTTGCGCACCGTGACGCCCTGCTGCTGCACCGCCTGCGGCAATTGCGCGGTGGCGGCTGAAACGCGGTTCTGCACCAGCACCTGCGCCTTGTCGACATCGGTGCCGACGGCGAAGGTCACCGTCAGCGTGTAGGTGCCGTCGTTGGTGCTGGTCGACTGCATGTACAGCGCGTTTTCCACGCCGTTGACCTGCGTTTCGATCGGCAGCGCCACGCGATCGATCACCGTCGCCGCGCTCGCGCCGGGAAAACGCGCGACCACCTGCACGGTCGGCGGTGTGATCGGCGGATACTGCGCGATCGGCAGATTGATCAGCGCCACGCCGCCCAGCAGCATCACGATCAGCGCGATCACATTGGCAAAGACCGGCCGCTCGACGAAGAAGCGAATCATGACTGACCCTGCGTCGCGGCCGCGACCACCTGCACCTTGGCGCCGGGCGCGACGGCTAGCGCGCCGCCGGTCACCACCTGATCGTTTGCGTTCAGGCCCACGGTGACGGCACGCAACGTGCCGTACAGGCCGCCGGTTTGCACCGCGCGTTTCTCGATCACGCCCGCGCCGTTCACGATCAGCACAAAGGCGCCGGCCTGCTCGCGCAGCAAGGCGGTGTCGGGAATCAGCACGACGTTCTGCGGCGCGCCGGCGGGGATATGCACCTCGACCGACATGCCCGGAATCAGATGCGCGTCCTGATTGGCGATATCGGCACGCAGTTTGAGCGCACCGCTGCCCGAGTCCACGCGGGTATCGACGAATTCGAGCGCGGCGTCTTCACCCTGAGCGGCCGGCGCGCCGAGCACGTTCACGCGCACGGTGCGTGGCGGTTTCGTGAACAGCCCGATACGGTTCGCGTCACGCTCGTTCAGCGTGAAATTCACGTACACCGGTTGAATGCGGTCCAACGTGGCGAGTTTGGTGGAGTCGGATGCGCCGACCAGATTACCGACGTCGAATGAACGCGCACCGATGCGACCCGCGAACGGCGCGCGGATTTCTGTGTAACCGAGATTGATGCGCGACATGTCGCGTTTGGCGAGCGCCTGGTCGCGCGTGGTCTGCGCTTTCTGCAACGATGATTCGGAGGTCGCGTTGTCGGACGTGAGCTGCTTCTGGCGCGTCAGTTCCTGATCGGCGTTGACGAGCGCGGCCTGGTCGTAAGTGAGTTGCGCGCGATACGAATCCGGCTCGATGCGGAACAGCAACTGGCCTTGCTTCACGTACGCGCCGTCGGCGAAACCGATCTGCTGCAGCACGCCCTGCACGCGCGCCACCAGCGTGACCGTGGCGGAAGGCGCGACGGTACCGCTCAGGTCGAGCTGTTCGCGCACTTCGCGAGGCACGGGCCGGCTTACGCTGACTTGCGGTAGCGGTGCGTTCTGTGCGGCCTGGGTGGCGTTGTCGTGGCACGCTGTCAGCGTGAGGATCAGCGCGGCGAGCACGACCGGGGTGATGACTGCTGGCGCAGTAATACCAAACGCGATTGCGGGTTGGGTCCGGCTTTTTACACAGCCCTCAGCCCCGCCCCGCTCGTTGTTCACGCATCGATTCGCCATGTTTTTATTTCCCGTTCTCAGGCTGCGCCACGCTCGCACGCGCCAAAGCCGAACCGGCGGGCGGATTCAACAAACGCCCCCAATCCGTGCGCTGCGCCATCTGCGTGGCAATCTTTTCGCTGACCACCTGCTGTCCTTGCGCAACCTCCCATCCGCCGCCGAGCGCCCGATACAGCGACACCGCCGCGAGCGCCGCCAGCCCCTGGTTTTGCGCGAGCGCATCGCCGTCGCGCAACGCCGAACGCGACGCGTCCAGCACCGGATCGTAGGTCACCGAGCCCGCGCGATACTGCGCGTTCGCGAGCCGCAGCGCGCGCTGCGATGCATCGGATGCGCGCGCGGACGCCGCAAGCGCATCCAGCGACGTGCGCAACGCGGCGATCGCGTCTTCCACTTCTTTCTGCGCTTGCAGCACGGTGTTCTGATAGTCGAGCACCGCCTCCTGAAACGACGCGTCCTGAACTCGCACCGCGTTTTTCAACTGGCCGCGATCAAGGATAGGCAGCGTAATACCTGCGGAAAACAGCCCGATCGTCTTGCTGCCCCACTGCGTCAAACCAATGCCGTGCTGGTCGCCCGACGACAACCCGAACAGCCCCGTCAGCGACAGCGACGGATACAGCTTCGCCTTCGCGGCGCCGATCAGCGCAGATTGCGCCGCCGCGTTGAGCGCGGCCTGGCGCACGTCGGGACGGCGCCGCAGCAGATCGGCGGGAATGCCGACATCGATCTGCGTGGGTGGCACGGGTATCGCCGTGCCGCCTTTGAGCTGCGCCTCGACGGCGTCGGGCGGATCGGCAAGCAGCACGGCCAGCGTGTCGCGGTCCTGCGCGCGCGCCTTGATGAGTGGCGGAATCTGCGCTTCGGTTTCGGCCACCAGCGTGGCGGCCTGTTCGACGTCGAGCTGCGTCGCCGCGCCGTGCCGGTAGCGCGCCTGTGTCAGCGTGAGGCTCTGCTGCACCGACTTGAGATTCTGCTGCGCCACCGCAATGCGCTGATCGAGCGTGCGCAGGTCGATATAGGCATTCGCGAGGTCGCCGAACAGCGATACCAGCGCGTTGTCATAGGCAGCTTCCGACACCCGCAATTGCGCGCGGTCCGATTCGATCTGCCGGCGATACTTGCCCCAGAAATCGATTTCCCAGCCGGCGTTCACGCGTAAATGTTCAGCCCACAAATGCGTGGGCGGCAACGGGCCGACGCCGCTGGTGTTGATATGGTCCGCACCCGCCGACACGCTGCCCGACTGCGGCAGCAGATTTTCCGCGCTGGTCGCGAGTTGCGCGCGCGCCTTGAAGATATGCAGACCGGCCACCTGCAGCGACAGGTTGCGCTGGAAAGCACGCTCTTCGAGCGCGCTCAGCACCGGGTCGTTGAACGCGGTCCACCAGGCGGCCTGCGCGGCGGGCGTGGCCTGCCCTTGATCCGGCAAGGTTTCGAGCCAGCGGTTTTCGAGCGTCACGTCCGGCTGTTTGAAATCGGGGCCGACGCTCTTGCAGGCGCTCAATGCCACGCTCATCGAGACGATCATCGACGCGCAGGCAAAGCGCAAACGGCGGGACGTGGCGGATTTCATCGAGCATGGCTGTTGATCAAATGACGGCTGAGGGTTCGGCGGAGCGGCTCGTGCGCCGCGCCACGGCCCTACGATCCCGCCGATACCCGCGCGGCTCAGTGCGCTGCCCCGCGTTGCTGCATGAATGCCTCGATCTGCGGCAACGTGATGTAGCCCGCTTTCTGCGCGTCGATCTCGTCGAAGTGCTTGGCCACCATCGGCATGCCGGCCGCGGCCTGGTCTTTGGTGAGCTTGCCGTCGTGCGTGGTGTTGGCATTCGAGAAACGCGTCTGCAACTGCTGCTCCATACGCTGCATACGCTGAGGATTACCGGCCTGCGGCGCGGCGGATTGAGCGAACGTAGCGGTGGATGCGCAGCACAGCAACACGATGGCGAACAACTTCTTCATGACCGACTCCTTGATGGGTCATCGAGCGTCGCCTGCTGGTGCCGCGATCCGTTCAATGACAGGCCGAATTCTTGGGCAAGCGCCGAGCGAATGCAATTTCAGAATCATGTCGAGTTATGTCATGACCGCCGCGACGCCTGTTCGACGTGACATGGAATGAAATGACTTTGCGATGCCGTTCCGAACGCGCTTTGCGTATCTTTCGTCTGTCGGCTAGAGCGACGCAGCAAGCGCCGCCAGCGCCGCCTCGGATAACGTATCGATGACAAAATAGGCTGTTGAATCAGCATAGAACATGCTGTCCGCAAGATTGCCTGGTGAATTCCCGTTGTGCTGAAGAATGGCGGACGGAACGTGCGCGCGGAGCGCCGCCGCTCAGTGGATCAGAATCCTCGCGCCCAGCGCCAGCACGAGCGCCGGCAACATCACCACCACGCCGACCTTCAGAAACGTCAGGAAGCCGACGTCTTCGCCTTCGCGGCGAATCGCGTTGAGCCAGAGGATCGTGGCGAGCGACCCCGTGATCGACAGGTTCGGCCCCAGGTCGACGCCGATCAGCAACGCGTCGATGACGCGCTCCGGGCTGTGCGCCTGCAGCACGGTCGAACTGGCGATCAGCCCGGCCGGCAGGTTGTTCATCAGATTGCTGCCAAACGCGATGGCGGCGCCGGCCCAGCCCGCGGTGCTCATTTCGTTGTGCAGCGCCGCGCGCTGCGTCAGGCCGGCGAGCGTCGTGATGACGCCGGTGTGATCGAGCATCTCGACCAGCACGAACAGCGCGGCAACCAGCGGCAGCACACTCCATGAGATTTCGCGGATCATCGGCAGCGGCGATTTGCGCTCCTGGATCAACACGACCAGCGCCGTCAGCGCGCCGAGGATCGCGGTGGGCAGGCCGAGCGGCAGATCGAACGCGGACACCGTCAGCAACGCGACGGCCGTCACCGCGATACCCGCCAGCGCGACGCGGCCGCTCGCCGATAGCGCGAGCGGTTCCAGATTCGCCTCGCAGGTGCCGGCCAGCGCGTCGCGCTGGCTCCAGCGCAGCATCAGGTAGGTCGCCACGATCGACAGCAGCGAAGGCAGCGTGAAGCGCATCAGCCACGCGCCGAGCGCGGGCGTGTGATTGCCGTACAGCACGATGTTGGCCGGATTCGAGATCGGCAGCACGAAGCTCGCCGCGTTGGCGATGAATGCGCAGACGAACAGCAGCGGCAACGGGTGCGTCTTCGCTTTTTTGGCGGCGGCGAATACGGCCGGGGTGAGCACGACCGCGGCTGCGTCGTTGGAAAGAAAGGCGGTGATTACCACGCCGACCAGATAGACCAGCAGGAACAACTTGCGCGGCGAACCCTGGGCATGATTGACCGCGAGCACCGCGACCCAGTCGAACAGTCCTTCGCGGCGGCCCACTTCGGACAGCAGCATCATGCCGAACAGAAACAGGTAGACGTCGGTGCCTTTGCCGACCGCCGCGATCGCCAGATCGACCGGCAACAGCCCCAGCGCCACCAGCAGCAGCGCGCCGGCCACGGCCCAGACCGCCTCGGGCCATTTGAACGGCCGGGTGATGACACCGGCCGTGGCGGCCGCGGCGATACCCCAGGAAAGCAAAACGGAATTCAAAAGGTGCCCTTAATTGGAGTGAGTGGCGCACAGGCGCGGCCGGGACGCGGCAGGCCTGGTGGGCCCGCCGCTGCCGGCGCTAAGGGAGCAAACCTTGTGCCAGAGCAACGCCGAGCCGCCGCTATGGCACCCGCCATCAGCCCACCCGGTTGACCGCCGCGATGCAGTCGCGCCCATTGTCTTTAGCAAGGTACAACTGCGAGTCCACCAGATTCACGAACGCCACCGGATCGGCCTCCGCCGCGGGAATCAGCGTGCCGACGCCGAAACTCGCGGTCACCGTCTGCCGGAACGGCGAACGCTCGTGCGCAATCTCCTCCGCCGAGAGCCGGTCACGGCATCGCTCGACGACCTGCCGCGCGGCGTCCGCACCGGTATTCGGCAGAATCAGCACGAATTCCTCGCCGCCGAAGCGGCCGACGAAATCACCCGGCCGCACCGCTTCGCTCAGCACGGCGGCCACCCGCTTCAGGCACGCATCTCCCTGCACGTGGCCGTAGTAGTCGTTGTACGACTTGAAGAAATCGATGTCGGCCATGATCAGCGATAGCGGCGCGGCATGCCGCTGCGCCGCGCTCCATTCGCGCTGCAAGACGGCGTCGAATTCGCGGCGATTGCCCACGCCCGTGAGGCCGTCCTTGAACGACAGCGCTTCGAGCTCACGTTGCAATTCGGCCAGTTTCTCTTCGGTCTTCTTGCGCTCGCTGATGTCGAACATGAAGCCGACCAGCGACTCGACCTCGCCGTTGGCGTCGCGCACCACATGCACCACGTCGCGCAGCCAGACGTATTCGCCGCGGCTCGTCAACGCGCGATAGTCCGCTTCGTGATCGGTGCCCGCCTTCGACTGCGCAACGCAGAATTCGACCACCTTGTCGCGGTCTTCCGGATGCATGCGCGCGGCCCAGTCCTGCACGGTTTTCCAGCTCGACGGCGCCCAGCCGAGCAGCGCTTCGATCTGCGGACCGATATAGGAGAACGCCAGGGTCGCCCAATCGATCTTCCACGGAATCGCTTTCGTCGATTCGAGCAAGGTACGGTAGACGGCGGCGTCGTGCTCCATGTAACCTTCCACGCCGGCAGCGGCCGGTGCGGAATCGTGACGCAGAAAATCCGCGCCGAGCGGCGCGTTGTGTTTGCCAGTGCTGTTCATCGATTCAATCCTTCCTCGCGGTCCAGCCGGCAAATTAACACAGCGCCGGGTGCGCTCAGGCGTTTTCCCGTTTGCGCGGTTTGCGTGGCCTACGTAGCGCCCAGCGTTTTATTCCACCCCCATTAGCATCACCACCACAACAATCTGTTCTCTTCTACCCGTCTATTCAGTTTTCATTGGCCTGCCTACTATCCGCATTCACCTGCGATACCGCACGCCCAACCCACAGCAAAAGAATGAAATCCCGTCCTTCAGATCCTGACCGCTATCACGGAACCGCCATTGCACTGCATTGGCTGATCGCTGCATTGATCGTCTGCGGTTTCTATATCGGCTGGATCATGACCGATATCCACGGCTTCACGCCGACCAAGCTCAAGTACTTCTCCTGGCACAAGTGGATCGGCGTGACCGTCTTCGCGCTCGCCGTGGTCCGCGTGCTGTGGCGCGCCACCCACCGCGCGCCGGCGCTCGACAGCGCCACGCCCACGTGGCAGAAGGCCGCGGCGCATCTGGTCCATGGTCTGTTATATCTGTTGATGCTGGCTATTCCGCTGTCCGGCTACCTCTATAGTTCCGCCGCCGGTATTCAGGTGGTGTATCTGGGCATCGTGCCGTTGCCCACCCTCATCGGCCCGGATCAGGCGCTCAAGGCCACGCTGCGCACGGTTCATGTGCTGCTCAATTACACGCTGCTGGCGCTGGTTGTCATGCATGTGCTGGCGGCGCTCAAGCATCAATTCGTCGACCGCGACGGCTTGCTCGGCAGGATGATTCCGTTCCTCAAGTAACGTCGCTCGACCGTCATGTGACAGGCGTAGCCGGCGATTGGCTACAGCCTGTTGGCAATCTAATTCCCAACGGTGTGCAATCAACGCACGCGGGTTCGATAGGATGCGTACCACTATGAAATCAAACGTTTATTACCCCGCCGTTCGCACGGCATTTAGCACGGCATTTCGCCCCGCGATTCGACCGATCCTCGCCGGCATCGCGGCGCTTTCGCTGTTCGGCGCCGGGCTCGCGCATGCCGACGTCGACGCCAGCAAAAGCACGGTCATTGCCACCACGAAACAGATGAACGTGCCGGTCGACGGCAAGTTCAAAAAGTTCTCCGCGCAACTGAATTTCGATCCCGCCAAGCCGACCGCCGGCAGCGCCAACGTGTCGATCGACACCGGCAGCTACGACCTCGGCGCGGACGACTACAACAAGCAGGCGCAAGGTAAGGAATGGTTCGACAGCGCGACCTACCCGGCCGCGACCTTTGTTTCCAGCGCGATCGCGCCGGCCGGCGGCAACCAGTACAAGATCACCGGCAAGCTGACCATCAAGGGCAAATCGCAAACCGTCGTCGTGCCGGTCACGGTCACGGCACAAGGCGCCACGCAAACCTTCGACGGCTCGCTGCCCATCAAGCGCTCGCAGTTCGACGTCGGCACGGGCGAATGGAAAGATACCTCGGTGGTAGCCGACGAAGTCGTCATCAAATTTCACCTCGTCGCTTCGAAGAAGTAATTCGACACCCGAAGCGCCGCAGTCTTTTTAGAAACCCCTTTTAGAAACCTGGAGAACACCTTGAAGAAATCCTTTTTGCTCGCCGCCGGCGCACTGGCCGCTGCCCTGTCGTTCAACGCAATGGCGGCCGACACGTATCAGCTCGATCCGACCCACACCTACCCGAGCTTCGAAACCGACCACTTCGGCGGCATCTCGACGTGGCGCGGCAAGTTCAAGAAAAGCAGCGGCACCGTTGTGCTGGATCGCGCGGCGAAGACCGGCACGGTGGACGTGACGATCGACATGAGCTCGGTGGATATCGGCAACGACAAGCTCGATGCGGAACTGGTCACGGAAAAGTTCTTCGACGCAACAAAGTACCCGACCGCAACGTACAAGGGCACGCAGATCCGCTTCGACGGCGACAAGCCGGTTGAAGTGATCGGCACGCTGACGATGCATGGCATCACCAAGCCGGTCAATCTGAAGATCGAATCGTTCAAGTGCTTCACGAACCCGATGCTCAAGCGTGAAGTGTGCGGCACTGAATCGACCGCCACGTTCAATCGCGACGACTTCGGCATCGACTTCGGCAAGGCTTACGGCTTCAAGATGCAGACCACGCTGCACATTCAGGCTGAAGGCATCAAGCAGTAAACGCCATTCTTGTTGAGTGTTGAGGCGGTCGCGGTAGCGGGTCGGCAGATCCGCGAATTACTGCGACCGTTTTTTTATCTGACGAATCGGCTCGCTTTTCGAGTGCAGCGCAGGTGCCGGGCACAGCTTCGAGCACGCGATTCATCCTACGAATACCCCTTTAAAACAGGCGTATTCCGTCTTTTTCAGGTCATAAGTTCCGGTTTCGTCGCGGCAGAAAACTTGAGCGCGAAGAGCCGCCACATCTCCCCGCTATTCACCCATTTGAACCGCTCCGCTCAACCTTAAAGTCGCCAGCACGGAAATAACCTTGTCTGGAGACGTTGGGTGAAACAGGTGAAACTTGCGGCCCTGGCCGCAACGGTGATGGTAATGACGGCGGGCACGCAGGCCGAGGCTCAGGAAATCTACGCACACGGCGGCACGCTCGGCGCGGGGGTCGGCGCAGCGCTGCCGTTGAATTCGTGGGCGGGCGTGCATGCGGAATTCGAAGGCTTCGGCCTGTCGCGTTCGTTCAATGTGGACGGCAACCAGTACGACGGCCATCTGAAGCTGCTGCAAGGCGGCCTCTATGTCGATCTATTCCCGTTCAAATCGAGCGGGTTTCGCGTGACCGCAGGCGCGCTGATCAATGACGACGAAGTCACCGCCCACGCCGTGCCGAACGCGCAAGGCAACTACAAGATCGGCGACGCGTTCGTGCCGGCCGTAGGCGCCGCGCCGTCCACCACGATCACGCTGCCGCGTGTGATGCCTTACCTCGGCATCGGCTATGGACATAAGCCCGTTTCGAAGGGCTTCGGCGTGACGTTCGATCTCGGTGTCGCCTATGGACGGCCGCGCACCTCGTACAGCGTGCCGGCGATCTATTCGATGCTCGCCACCCAGGCCAACATCGACCAGGAAGAGCAGAACATCAGCAATAAGGTGGAGCGCTACAAGGTCTATCCGGTCGTGCAGATCGGTGTGAGTTATCGGTTCAATTAACGCGCGGCGCTTTTGGCGCTTGGCGGGCGATCATTCCAGCACGCCGGCCGAAGCCGTTCTGGACGTAACCGGCGGCCCCGATGCCTTGCGCAGTTTCGCGACCTGACGATCGCTGGCCGCGCCGCCCCGATTGCCCCAACTGGTCTGCACAAAGGTCACCACCTGCGCGATCTCGCGATCGCTCAGGATGGCCGCGTACGGCCCCATGGCGAGCGCCGAGGGCGCACTGCGCGTCGGCGGCATCGAACCGCCCGTCAGCACGATATGAATCGCCGAGGTCGGGTCGTTGGTCTGCAGGACCGGATTGCCCGCCAGCGCCGGAAAGGCTTTGCCGTTACCTTTCCCGTCCGAGCGATGGCAGCCGGCACAGCGATCGAGATAGATCTGCGCGCCGGCATTCGGCACCTGCCCGTGATAAAGCTGCGTCGCGACGGTTGCGTCGTAGCGATAAGGCAGCGCGTCCTGCTTGTGCGGCGGCAGCGACTTCAGATAGGCCGCGATACTCGTCAGGTCCGCTTCGCTCATGTGTTGCATCGAGTTGGCCACGACGTCGTTCATGGCGCCGAATGACGCCGCATGCGCATTGCGACCGCTGCGCAGAAACGCGACGATCTCCGCGGCCGGCATGGCGGCGAGTCCGTCGCCGTGTTCGTTGCGTAACGAAGGCGCAATCCAGCCGTCGACCAACTGGCCGCCGGCCAGAAAAACCGGATTCGCGTCGTCGCCGAGCGACAACTCCTGCAGCGCGAAGCCTCGCGGCGTATGGCAACTGCCGCAATGGCCGAGACCTTGCACGAGATACGCGCCGCGTGCGATCTGTGCCGCGTTCTGTGTCGAAGAGCCGGGCTGAGCCACGTAAGCCTTCGTTGCCGGTCCGAAAAGCCGACTCCACACGCTCAGCGGCCAGCGCATGGACAGCGGCCAGGGAATATCGCTCGCGCGGTTGGTCCGCGAAACCGGCGTGACGCCATGCATGAAGTACATGTACAACGCGTGCATGTCGGTATCGTCGATATGCGCGTACGACGGGTACGGCATGGCCGGATAAACCGTATGCCCCTCTCTGGTTTTACCGTGCCGCATCAGCGCCGCGAAATCCTCATAAGACCACGTGCCGATACCCGTCGCCGGATCAGGCGTGATGTTGGTCGAATAGACCTTGCCGAGCGGTGTGGCGAGCGGCAGACCGCCGGCAAACGGCTTGCCGTTCTTCGCCGTGTGACAAGACACGCAATCGCCGGCGCTAGCCAGATAAGCGCCTCGTTCAATTTGCGCGGAGTCCGCTGCCGGCGCCGCGTAGGCGCTCCATGACAGCGACAGGATGGAGAGCGCCGCGCCAAAGCGATATCGCAAAGCGTCGAGATTCGTCATCACGCATCCACCAGCGGTCGCGGGTCTTTCAGATACTGCGTGCGGATCGCTTTCGCCGACCAGTAAGCCAGCGCGGCAACCGCGCCCGTGGGGTTGTAACCCAGTCCGACCGGAAACACGTTCGAGCCGATCGCGAACACGTTGTGCACGTCCCAGCTCTGCAGATAGCGGTTCAACGCGCTGGTTCGCGGCGACTCGCCCATGATCAGGCCGCCGGCCCAATGCGTCGTCTGATACGGGCGTACGTCGAAGTGATCGCCGAAGTTCTTTTGCGTGACCGTGTAGTCCTTCGGTCCCATAGCTTTCGCGACCTGAACCAGCTTATCGGTCACGAAACGCGTCATGCGGATATCGTTGTCTTTCCAGTCGAACGTAAAGCGCAACAGCGGCTGCCCGAACTTGTTCCGGTACGTGGGATCGAGATCGAGGTAGCAATCCCGATACACCATGTTGGCGCCGTTCGAATCGATCGACACGGTGTTCACGTAGTTGTCCTTGACCGCCTTTTTCCACGTGCTGCCCCAGCGCGGCGTGCCGGCCGGCACCGCAATGCCGGAAATCGGTTTGGCGCCGGCGGGATTGCACCATAGCGCCGCGCCGCCGACAAAACCGTGCGGACCGTGATCGAAGTTATCGCCGTTGAAGTCGTCGAACGCGACGCTATTGCCGCCCGCGCCAATGAACGGATTGCTGTTCTTGCCGGGCTCGAAGAAGAGCTGAATATTCGAGAGCATCTGGTACGACACATTCTTGCCAACCGTGCCTTCGCCGCTCACCGGATCGTATTGACGGCCAATGCCCGACAGCATGAACAGATGCGCGTTGTTATAGGCGAAGGTACTGGCAATCACGATCCGCGCCGGTTGCGCGACCACTTTGCCGGCGGCATCCACATACTCCACACCGGTCGCCACTTTGCCGGCCGTGTCGAGCGTAATGCGCAGCACGGTGCAATCAGGCCGCAGCTCGAAGTTCGGCAGGCCGCGCAGCGCGGGCAAAATGTTCACGTTGGGCGAGGCTTTCGAGTAGTTGTAGCACGCATAGCCCGAACAGAAACCACAGAAGTTGCACGGTCCCATCTGGCAGCCATACGGATTCGTATAAGCCGCCGAGACGGTGGCCGACGGCGCACGGAACGGATGAAAGCCGACTTCTCGCGCCGCCTTCATGAACAGGTGTGGACCGTACGGCACTTTCTGCGCGGGTAGCGGGAACGCCGCCGAGCGGTTCGCTTCGAACGGATTGCCGTCGCCCACCACCGTACCGTTCACACGGTACGCCTGGCCCGAAGTGCCAAACACCTTCTCGGCAAAATCGAAGTACGGTTCGAGTTCTTCATAAGACACGCCGAAATCCTGCAGCGTCATGTCCTTCGGAATGAACTTCGCGCCGTAACGCTCGACGTAATGCGAGCGCAACCGCAATTCTTCCGGATAGATTCGCCAGTGCTGGCCCGCCCAGTGCAAACCGGCGCCGCCTACGCCCTCGCCCGGTTTGAATGCACCGATCTGCCGATAAGGCAATGCGGTGTCGTTCACGTTGTGACGGAACGTGAAAGTACTGCGCGACATATCCTGAAACAGCTTGAAACGCTGCAGATAAGTGAGCTCGTCCAGCGTGGTCGGATACGCGCCGTCCGGATAGGTATCGCGGTATTGTCCGCGCTCCAGCGCGAGTACCTGCAAGCCGGCCTCGGTCAACTCTTTCGCCATGATAGCGCCGGCCCAGCCGAAGCCGACGATCACCACGTCGACCTCTTTCATCGTTTTATCGGTCATTGAATGGTCCTGATGGGGACGTGCCGGTTCCGCCGCTTGCCCCAAGGTGCAAACGCCATAAACCGGCATCGGAACATCGTATTCAGGCGCTGGACACCGGCCCAAGCGGATAACGTTTTCCGTATTGCTCGACCCAGTCGATGTAGTCGGCACGTGCGCCTGGAAAATTGATCATCTTCCAGGCCGCCATATCGCGATTGCCGCCGTGCTTCGGATCGCAGAAGTAGCCTTCATGCGTGTTCTGCAGTAGCTGGTTGAAAAAGTCCGCGGCGGGCGCCGCGCCGATATCGAGCTTGCCCTGCTCCAGTTGGCCGATCACGCTGTCGCGCGTCGCGCTGTCGAGTTCGTCGAAGTGCCGGGAAAATTGCTTGCGCAACTGTTGGTCGAGTCCGGCGAGAGCCACGCGGTACATCGCGCGCGGACTGTATTCGAGCTGATAGCCCAGCGTTGCCGGCCCCGCGACGAAGGGTCCATGCATGTACCAGAGCGCGCCATAGCCATACGGCGTGTTCATCTGCAGGTCGATGAATTCCGGCACGCCGGCTTCGAGCGCGCCGGGCCCTTCACTGTCCGCGGGGATCAGACGATCCACCAGTCCGACCAGCAGCCGCCATTCCACCGCCGCGAAATAGCGAGGCTGGAAAGGAGCCTCGCTGCCCGCCGTCGAATTCGCCATCACGCCGGCAACGCCCGCGCCGATCGCCACGGCGGCCGGCGCCGCGCTGGCGACACTGCGCATGAATGCGCGTCGCCCTGGAGAGATACCAATGGGTTTCATGCAAGCGCTCCGATTGGGATTGCATTGGATCGTGGTTGAGCGAGATCCTACGTGGGCAAGCCATTAATTAAATTAGCCGAGCCTGAAGAGTTATTAATGTGACGTGCCCCACTGCTGTTGCGTGGCCGGTCAAACAATCGCGAAGCAACACTTAATTCACTGTCCCCGCGATTCAGAACATTTCATTTTTATCAAACGACTAAATGCACGCTGCTCAATAGACTCGTTGATCGAGATCGATGCGGCGCTGAGCGGTTGCGCCCGTGTCAGGTCCTCAAGTCCACCGCGACACCATCAAGCGAGCCACTACCCATGCTTCACGAAATCAGTTATGCACTCGTGCCGTTTTTCTTCTCGATGGCAATGGGCTATCTGGCCGGAAAACTCGCGCGGGGCGCGATGCCGCTGTCGGCGATCAACTCGATGCTGGTCGACTACGCGCTGCCATTCGCGCTGTTTCTCTATACGGCGAAGATGCAGCGCGCGAGCCTCGGCAGCCATCTTATGCTGATCCTGTTGCTGATCGCGGTGATGCTGGTGCCGTATTTCGCGTCGCTCGCGCTGTCACGTTTCGTCTTCAACGTGGCGCCGTCGAATGCGGCGGTTCGCGCCGTCACCATCGGCATGCCGAACTTCGCCGCGATCGGCTTGCCGCTGCTGCACAGTGTTTACGGCGACGAGAGCAATCTGACGGTGGCGCTCGCGATCACGACAGCGTCGGTCGTGATGTCGCCGGCCGGATTGATTCTGCTGGAGCGCGCAAAAACGCGGGACAGTGGCGGCCCGCACACCAACCTGCTGGCGAAGGCACTGGTCACGACCTTCGTTAAACCGATCGTGATCGCGCCGATTCTCGGTGTGTTTGTTTCGCTGGCAGGCTGGGAATTGCCGGGGCTGCTGGTTCAGTCGCTCGGGATTATCGGCAGCACGACTGCGGGCCTCGCGTTGTTTTCAACCGGGCTGATCCTGGCGTCTCAACCGTTCCGGCTCGACCGGGAAGTGTGGGCGGGCGTGGCGCTCAGTAATATCGTTCAGCCGCTGATCGCGCTCGCGCTCGTCGTCGTGCTCGCATTGCCGAAACAGATTGCCGGTGAAGCGATTTTGCTGTCGGCCATTCCCTGCGGTTCGTTCGGCATTCTGTTCGGCCTCTCGTATGGCGTGCAGGACACCACGGCCGGGACGACGCTGGTCATGTCTAGCGTGTTGTCGATCGTCTCGCTGACGGCCACGATTTTTCTGCTGGGCTATCTTTGACCGCGTAGTCCGCAAGCACGCGGAATAGCCGGCGAGGCCACTGACCCGAAGATCGGTAGCCGCGCCGGCACGCTGCCTGCCATTCCACGTCGGACAATCAGTTGCCGGTCCAGCCGCGCAAGAAATCGATCAACAGTTCGTTGACCCGTTCCGGCTGCTCTTCCTGGGGCAAATGCCCGCATTGCGCAATCGGCTCCGCGCGCAGATGGGTTGCCATGCCTTCCCACACGGCCTTCATGTCGAACATGCCGCCCACCGCGTAGAAGTCTTCGCCCCACAGCGCCATGGTCGGGCAAGCAATCTTGACGTCGGCGTCGACCAGATCCTGCGCGACGTCGTCGGCATTCGCGCGGTAGTCGGACATGGCGCCACGCACTGCGCCCGGCCGCTTGTAGGCCTTTACGTACGTATCGAAGTCAGCGCCTTCGATCGTGTGCGGG
Organism: Paraburkholderia bryophila; assembly: GCF_013409255.1. Classification (NCBI taxonomy): domain Bacteria; kingdom Pseudomonadati; phylum Pseudomonadota; class Betaproteobacteria; order Burkholderiales; family Burkholderiaceae; genus Paraburkholderia; species Paraburkholderia bryophila. Next base: position 2,725,277 of record NZ_JACCAS010000002.1, on the reverse strand, counting down.
TTGTAGCACCAGTCCGCGAAGAAGTGATGCAGCCACGTCTCTTCCTTGCCCGCGATCAGCGTTTCCGGCAGATCCGCCACGAGGTGGAACAGGAAGAACCAGTACGCGCGCGCCGTCTGCGGATTCATGTTCTGTGCGACCACGCGGGTCGGCACGTTGTCCAGCACCACCAACCGGTCCACCCGCTCGGGATGATCCTTGGTCAGCCGCGTCGCCACGCGTGCGCCGCGATCGTGCCCAACGAGCGCGACCTTGCCGATACCCAACTGGTCGAGCAGGCTGATGATGTCCAGCGCCATGTTGCGCTTGTCGTAGCCCGAGCTGGGTTTGTCGGTTTCGCCGTAGCCCCGCAAATCGGGTGCAATGACCCGGTAGTGCCGGGCCAGCACGGGCATCTGATAACGCCATGCGAAGCTGGTCTCGGGAAAGCCGTGCAGTAGCACGACGACCGGGCCACTGCCGGCATCCAGGTAATGTTGCCGGATACCGTTGGCGCGAATCGTGTGATGCCTGATCGCGATCGACTCTGTTTCCATGTTGTGATCCTCGAAGTGATTGAATGCGCGACGCTACTGCGCTTACTGCGCGCCTTCTTCTTCAACGATCAGACGATTGTCGACGGCCGCCACTTGCGGAACGCGTTGCGCGACATCGCCCGCTTTCTGGATCTGGCTTGCCTCGGGCACCGTGCCAACGAGCGAGACCGTGCCGCCTTTCACCAGCACCGCGATGTTGCTGGCCTGCAGGCCCTTGGTCTTATAGAGCGCTTGGCGAACGGACTTCGACAGTTGACGGTTGTGCAGACGGGCATCCGCTTTCGTCATGGCGACTGCCGGCTGCGATGCGGCGGCGTCATTGGCGGTTTGAGCGATAGCGAGGTGGGAGGCAAACGCGGCCGCGATACTTACCGCGGCGAATGCGGAAATTCGCATGATGGATTCCTGATAGAGGTTCGGGGAGAAGAGACCGTAAAGGCCATGTCGCGGCATGGTGAGCCTGCCGCCATTGCAACGACACCATCGTAGTTGCCGTTTCCCGCTAAAGCCCCTAAAACCTTCTTAAGCCTTACTAAGCGCGATCTGCCAGCGAACAGCGGCCGCCGCTCGCCGCTGCTCCCGCCTGTTAAAAAGCGTGAATATTCCTGAAGAAATCGCGTCGGGACTCCACCTTCGAAGCGACTAAACAGCACGGACCATTCACGCTCCCGTACCGCACGTGCGATTTATCGTCAGCCAGGCTCCTGCACGATGTCGTATAAGCGAGGCAGATGCAGTATCCGTGGGTGCCGCGCAACCAGGAATAGGAACCCGCTCACTGCCAGACTCCATTCGGCGCCAACCGCTTCAGGGAAACCGAAAGTTTCGCCAGCGCATTCGCAGCATGATCGTGACCCGCCAGCACCTCATGCGCGGCATTCCAGAACTGTGCGCTGACCTCGCTGTACTCCGACCCGGTCACGGCCGATGGCCGCGCCACCGCCGCATTCAGTGTCGGCAGCAACGACACCATATACGGATTGGCCTGACGCACGCCTTTATCCGAGTAAAGAGAAGGAATCGTCGGATTGAACGAGGCCTGAATCGCGCGCTTCCTCTGTACCTCCGCGCTCGTCAGATACATCACGAGATTCGCCGCCAGTTTCGGATTGCGGGAATAGCGCGACACCGCAAGTTGCCAACCACCCAACGCCCCGACCGACTTGCCGTCGGCACCGCCCTTCGGCAACGAAGCGATGCCGACCCTACCCCTGACCGGACTGTCGCTCCGGTTTGCAATCGACCACACATACGGCCAATTACGCATGAACACCGCATTACCGGCCTGAAACACGCCGCGTGCGTCCTCCTCGCCGTAATTCAGCACAGCCCGCGGCGTAATCGATCCCACCCATTTCGCGGCGAGATCAAGCGCTCTCGCGGCTGCGGGATTGTCGACCGTAACCTGCCCCCGATCGTCGATCACGTCGCCGCCGTTGTAGCTGCTGATCCATTCGAGCGCATCGCAACTGAGTCCCTCGTACGCTCGACCCTGCCAGACGAAGCCCCACATCTTTTCATTGCCGGAGGCCCGTTCGGCCCGCTGGATTCTGCTTGCGTACGCATCCAGTTCGTCCCATGTCGTGGGCACATTCAGATGATATTTTTCCAGCAGATCTTTACGGTAAAAAAGAAGCCCGGTGTCGATGAACCAGGGCATGGCCACCAGTCTGCCGTTCACCGTGTCGTTCGCCACGAGGCTCGGGAAAGATTGATGTTCCTGGCCCTTGCTGTAGGGTCGAAGATCGATCAGTTGATTCGCGAAAATGCCGGGCCACACGGCGTCGATCTGCATGACGTCGATCTGGTCCGATCCGCTATTCAGGAGTTGCCGGTAGAGCGTCAGCGTCTCGCTGGCATCATTCGGCATGTTGACGAATTCGATCTGGTTGCCGGTTTTCTCCGCCCAAACGTTAGCCGATACCCTGCAGATATCCTGATCCACGCCCGCCGAACCGCACGCAATGCGCAGCGTCGCCGCGCCAGCCCGACCGGCGACGAGCATCAGCGCTAAAATCAGTACGGCAGCCTTGATCTTGACCACGAATGTTCTCAATTCCTGTTTCTGCCTGTTCTCGAACGAATGGATGCACACGCATCTCGACACCGCCTACGCGTAAAAGACACTATTTTCGTTAATGGCGAATTGCACGAAATGGCCGCTACATTAACAATTGAAACAAACCATCGGGCAGCGTTATCGCAGCAACACGGCAAGCGCCTCCAGGTCAAACGGTTTCGCCAGAAAGGGCAGGTGCGGGTTCCAGTCCGGATGGGCGTGATGTACTTCGGGAGGTAGTCCTGAAGTCAACGCGACGCGCTGACGAGGCCAGCGCCGCATCAACTCCGCGGCCAACGCGATTCCGTTGCCGCTTTCGCCGAGCGTAATGTCGGAGAGTACGAGCGTGACGGGCCCCTGTGTCTCCAGCCAATGCAAGGCAGCCTCCCGTGTACAGACGGCGTCCGCGCTCACACCGAGTTCGGCGAACTGGCTGAGCACCGTACCGCGTACGTCGACGTCGTCCTCGACCACCAGCACGCGTGCGCCTCGCACAGGCGCGACCTGGCGCGCAGGAAAAGTACGCGTCTCGCTCGCGCGCGTCGGCGCCTGGCCAGCGGGCAAGCGCAATTCGACACGCGTGCCCTCCCCAGGAACACTTTCAATCCGCATGTCGCCGCCGCTTTGACACACGAAACCGTAAACACTACTCAGGCCAAGGCCACTCCCCTCACCGGCGGCCTTGGTCGTGAAGAACGGTTCGACCACCTTGTCCAGGAACACCGGCGCAATCCCGCAACCCGTGTCCACGACGGCCAGCACCACCGCATCCGATCCGCCATTCGGACCAATCGACTGCTCGGCGCGATACGCCGACAGCGTGAGCGCGCCACCGCCCGGCATCGCCGCGGCACTGTTGAGCGTGAGATTGAGTACGGCATTTTCCAGTTGCGCCCGGTCGACATTGACCCAGAGTGATTCCGCGGGCGCCTGCAGCATCACGTTCACACCGACGCCCGCCGAATACTCCACGAGGTCGAGCATTTCGAGCAGCATATTGCCCACCGACACGCACTCGGCATGCAGGGGTTGACGTCGGGCGAAGGCGAGGAGCCGCCGCGTCAAAGCTGACGCCCGCTCCGCCGCGCGGCGTGCGCGCTCGGTCATGACCAGCGCTTCGGGTTGAGTCTGTAATCGCGGCAGCAACAGTTCGAGATTGCCGAGAATCGCGACCAGAAAATTGTTGAAGTCGTGAGCGACGCCGCCGGTCAGTTGTCCGAGAACCTCCATTTTCTGAGCCTGGCGCAACTCGGCCTCCACGGCGCGCCGGTCGGTCAGATCCCGGCATACCGCCACCCAGCCACCGTCCGGCAGCGGCTGCGAATGAAACTCGAGGATGCCATGCGCGCGAATGTGAAACTCCGCCGATTCCGCGATACGCCGCCCTTCCCGCGTATGCGTGGCGCTTTTGCGCGACACCTGTCGCCAGTAAGCCGGGCGGTCGACCGAGCGTCGCAAATCGCCGAGCGACATGCCCGGATACAACGAACCGGGGGGCAAGCCGAGTAAGGTCGCAAAGGTCGGATTCCATGAGACGAGTTTGCCGTGTTCGTCATGCACGGAAACGCCGTCATTCATGGAATTCAGCACGGATTCCTGCAATCGGCGCTGCGCTTCGAGACCCTGCATAAGCCGCTGCTTGTCGAGCAGATTCGCGCGGAACACCTCCAGGGTGCGCGCCAGTTCACCCACTTCGTCCGGCCGGTGCGTGGACGGCGCCTGCCCGGACGTATCGACGGCGGCGAGTCGTCCCAGTACGCGTGTCAACGCCTGGAGTTTGCGCAGAACACGGTTAACGTAGGTCACGCCGGCGATCGCGACCGCGACGGCCGCGATCGCCAGCAGCGCGAGTCCCGACAGACTCGACAACGCGACCTTGCGCACTTCGTCGCTTCGTTCGCGCGCAATATTGCGCAAATGCTCGACGTAATGCGCTGCCTTGCCGCTGAGATGATCCGAGTGCCCGCGCAACAAGGTCACGAGATAACTCGTGCGCGCCTCGCTGGTCAGAAACGCGCGTCGTATCACGTAGACACTGTGCTCACCGTTATCGACCTGCGCGAGCGCACGCGCAATCTGCGGCTGCCGCCGGTCTTCGCCGCGTAATTTCACCTGTAGCCACAACGCTTCGTTGTCACTTTCCGCGGAACCCAGTTCGGCCATGTTGGCCGCTTGCAATGCGCTCGTTGTACGCGCCCAGACCTCGAGGAGCGTCGGCGAGCTCTGCGCAAACGTGCTTTTCCCCCGCGCGATGCTGTCGCCGATGTAGTCGGTATCGGCGCTCAGCGTCGCCAGATCTTTTCGCAATTGCCGTTGCCGGACGGACTCCACCAGCAGCCGTCCGAGATCCTGATCGATCGCATCGAGCTCGCTCGTCACCGCAAGGTTATCCCCTGCCCGGTTGGCCTGTCCCGGTGCCAATCTGCGAATATCGCCAAGCAGTCCGCCTAGCAGCTCCGCATCGTTACGGAGAAGATCCGACGAGTCCGTCAGCGTCATACCCGGCGCAACGGCCGCCAATTGGGCGACCCGATCGGAGAGCTCGAGCGCGCGAGCGATCTCGGGTACCACTCTGGCCTCGTACTCATTCAATGCGTTCAGATTCGCGCGCATGCCGAGTACGCTCACGACAACGACCGCGAGCGTGATGCCGAAAAGACCGAGGAAAATTACAACCAGCTTCGCACGCACGCTAACGCGCGACGCCCACATTCGGGAGGCGGTCCACATGACGCTACAGCCTCGTGACCGCGGCTGAAAACGTGTATCCAAAGCCACGTTGCGTACGAATGTAAATTGGCTGGGCGGGGTTCGGTTCGATCTTGCGACGCAGTCGCAGGATCAACACGTCGATCGTACGATCGTACACGTCGATATCGATACCGCGCGTATGTTCGAGCAACTGATCCCGCGACCACGTACGCGAAGGGCTCTGCACCATGGCCGCCAACAACGCGAACTCACCTTGCGTTAGCGAGCATTCGTTGCCGTTGTGAGTCAGCGTGCGGGCGGCAAGATCCAGCAACCAGCCGTCGAACAGATAGCGCGGCCCATTGGTCAGCACGTTCGATGTGCGCGGCATTGACAATTCCGTCGAGCGTCTCAATTGAGCACGCACGCGGGCGAGCAATTCGCGGCCTGAGAACGGCTTCATGACGAAGTCGTCGGCAGCGGTCTCCAGGCCCAGCACCCGGTCTGTTTCGTCGCCGAGACCGCTCATCATGATAATGGGCACGTCCGAGTTGCGACGCAGGTCGCGCGCGATCGTCAGACCGTCTTCACCACGTAGTTTCAGATCAAGAATGATTAGCGAGTGTGGCGCTGCCTGCAACTGCGAGTACAACATCGACGCTCTGTCTACCGCGGAGACCGCGAAGCCAGCCTCCGCCAGCAGATCCCGCAGCCAATGCAGCATATCGGGATCGTCGTCCAGCACAGCGATCCGGTACTTTTCCATTACGTGTCGTCTCCATTCATTTTTTAACGCCGTCTAGCGGGGTTTTTTTGTAAATCGGCGATTTAACAATCTCGCCAAACCGGAAGTTCTAACTCGCTCCCGTTAGAAATATCTTATTGCCGGCGACACTGCGCCGTGTTGCTTTGTTGTACTGCGTTGCCGGCGTGCATCATAACGCGCCATTAGCACGATCTGATCGATCAGATCTCCTTATTCCACTGCCGCGCCGCCCAGGCTCCGTTCATCACGCCGATTGTTTCAATTGTTAATGGCGCTCCACTTCCCAGAAATTCCCGGTTAATACGGCCAAGGTCTCATGGCATGACACGAACTGTGGTCGAAATCTTAACCACTACAACAAGTCGGAGACAATGGTCATGAACATAAAGCTTGCTACGCTCACACTCACCCTTGCTACGGTGCTGACGCCGATCTTCGCGCACGCCACCACGGTGAGAATCGCCTGCGGTAGCGACAGCGGAGATCTGTGCAAAAAATCCGCGACCGAATGGGCCAGAAAGACCGGCAACGAAGTCGAGATCGTGACCACCCCGAACGACTCCAGCGCATTGCTGGCCCTCTACCAGCAGATCCTCAACAGCGGGTCGGACAAGATCGACGTCTTTGAAATCGACATGGTCTGGCCGGGTGCGCTAGCCAGTCATTTCATCGACTTGCGTCCGTACACCAATGGCGTTCAGGCGCAACACTTCGCGTCCCTTATCGCCAACGATACGGTGGGTGGGCGGCTAGTCGCCATGCCGTGGTTTACGGACGCGGGTTTGCTCTACTACCGCAAGGATCTGCTGGATAAATACAAGCTCCAGCCGCCGACCACATGGGATGAACTGGCCAGCTCGGCGAGAAAGATTCAGGACGCGGAACGTAAGGCCGGCAACGACAAGATGTGGGGCTACGTCTGGCAGGGTCGAGCCTATGAAGGCCTGTCCTGCAACGCACTTGAATGGGTGGCCAGCTACAACGGCGGTACGGTGGTCGATGCCGCCGGCAAAGTCACTATCGACAATCCCGGCGCCGTCAAGGCACTGGATATGGCTGCCGGCTGGATCGGCACCATCACGCCGCAATCGGTCCTGAACTACGGCGAAGAAGAGGCGCGCGGCGTGTTCCAGGCCGGCAACGCGGTGTATATGCGCAATTGGCCGTACGCCTGGTCGTTGCTGCAGAAGAACGACAGCACGGTCAGGGACAAGGTCGGCGTAATGCCGCTGCCCCGCGGCGGCGCCAACGGCCGCGACGCGGGCACGCTCGGCGGCTGGCAGTTGTCGGTATCGCGCTACTCGAAGAATCCCAAGCTCGCCGCCGACCTCGTCACGTATATGACGAGCGCCGAAGTACAGAAGATGCGTGCGATCCAGGGCTCGTACAACCCCACTATTCCCGCCCTCTACAAAGACGCCGACATCGTCAAGGCCAACCCGTTCATGACGGCCCTCTACACGACGTTCACGACCACGGTGAGCCGGCCGTCCACGGTGACCTCCAGCCGGTACAACCAGGTGAGCAGTCAGTTCTGGAATGCCGTGCACGACGTGCTGTCAGGCGACCAGAAAGCCGCCGATGCACTCGGCGATCTGCAATCGTCGCTGAACGGCCTCAAGTCCGGCAATAGCTGGAAATAAGGTCTCCTCCGATCAACAGGGTTGCCCGGCTCAAGCCGGGCAACGGTGGAGTGTCGCTCATGAACGATTCAACCTCAACGATAGAGACGGCGCTGAACGAGCCGTCCGCATCGATCGGACGCGTACCTCGTCCGGTGAAACAAGGCCCTTCCCTGATCGAGCGCGCCCGTCAGCGACAGGCGTTGTTGCTGGTCGCCCCCACGCTTGCCGTGCTGGTCGCGATTGCCGGTTGGCCGCTGGTCCGTACGCTCTGGTTCAGTCTGACCGACGCCCGCCTGTCGGACCTGGCCAACACGCGCTTCGTCGGTTTCGCCAACTACTGGGGCCGCCATGGCGTTCTGCGGGACCACGCATGGTGGCGCTCGGTCGGTAACACCACGGAATTCGCGGTGGTGTCGGTCGTGCTGGAGACCTTGCTCGGTTTAGGCGTCGCCCTGTTGCTCAATCATCCGTCGCGCGCGCGTTCGCTACTCCGCGCCGCGGTTCTGGTGCCATGGGCCATCCCGACCGTGGTGTCGGCCAGGATGTGGGCCTGGATGCTCAACGATCAGTTCGGCGTGTTGAACAACCTGATGCTCTCGGCAGGAATCATCCACCAGGCCCTCGCGTTTACCGCCGATCCCAAGCTGACGTTCCCGACCATCATCATGGTCGACGTCTGGAAAACCACACCCTTCATGGCGCTGCTGATTCTGGCCGCGCTGCAGGTCGTCCCCGGCGACTGCTACGAAGCCGCGCGTGTCGACGGCGTGCCGCGCCGGCGTGTGTTCCTCTTCATCACGATGCCGCTCATCTGGCCCGCAGTAATGGTCGCGATGATTTTTCGGACCCTCGACGCGTTGCGTGTGTTCGATCTGATCTACGTGATGTCGTCCAACAGCCACCTCACGCAGAGCATGTCGGTCTATGTGCGCGAGCAGATGATCGACTTTCAGCAGGTGGGCCACGGCTCGGCCGCGGCGATTCTGCTCGTGCTGATCATCGCATTGATTACCGGCGTCTGGGTTGCGTTGAACCGCAACCGGATGGAGGCGAAATAACATGAAAAAAGATCCTCTGCTGGTACTCGGCTACTACCTGACCTCCGCCGTGGTGCTGGTCTTTTCGGTGTTTCCGCTGTTCTACGCGATCTGCACGTCGTTCAAAACCGGCGACGCACTTTTCTCCAGCGACATTCTGCCGTCCCGGCTGTCGTTCGCGAACTACGTGTCGGTGATGAAGAACCAGCCGTTCGCCACCGACCTGTGCAATTCGCTGCTGACGGCCGGCAGTGTCGTGGCGCTGTCCCTCGGACTCTCACTACTGTCGGCCTATGCGTTGGGGCGCGTGCGATTTCGCGGTCGCGGCACGCTGATGATGACCATTCTCGCGGTGTCGATGTTCCCGCAGGTGACGGTGCTGTCGGGGCTGTTCGAACTGGTCAGTTGGCTCGGCCTCTACGACAAGCTCGGCGCGCTGGTGCTGAGCGACCTGATCTTCACGTTGCCGTTCACGGTGTGGATTCTCGTCACGTTCATGCGCGACCTGCCCAAGGAGCTGGAGGAAGCCGCGTTGATGGACGGTGTCGGTGTCTTGACGCTGATCTTCCGCATCTTCATGCCGCTGTTGTGGCCGGCCGTGGCGGCTACCGCACTGCTCGCGTTTATCGCGGCGTGGAACGAGTTTCTGTTCGCCCTCACCTTCACGCTGTCGTCCGATGAACGCACCGTTCCGGTCGCCATCGCGCTGATCAGCGGCTCGAGCAGCAACGAGTTGCCCTGGGGCGACATCATGGCGGCCTCCGTGATGGTGACCGTACCGCTCGTCCTGCTCGTCATCGTGTTTCAACGTCACATCGTGTCCGGCCTGACGGCGGGCGCAGTCAAAGGGTAATCAACACATCATGCAGATCATGAAAAAGAACAACGACTGGTGGCGCGGCGCCATCATTTATCAGGTCTATCCCCGTAGCTTCCAGGACAGCAATGGCGACGGCGTCGGAGATCTGCCCGGTATCGTCGCGCGTCTGGACCATATTGCCGGGCTCGGGGCCGAGGCGGTCTGGTTGTCGCCTTTCTTCAAGAGCCCGATGCGGGACTTCGGCTACGACGTTTCGGATTACTGCGATGTCGACCCCCTGTTCGGCACGCTCGATGATTTTGACGAACTGGTGGCGCGCGCGCGCGAACTGGGACTGAAAGTGCTGATCGATCTGGTGCTCAGCCACACCTCCGACAAACACCCGTGGTTCGAGGAGAGCCGTGCGAGCCGCGACAATCCCCGTGCGGACTGGTACGTGTGGGCCGACGCCCAGCCGGATGGATCGCCGCCGAACAACTGGCTGAGTATTTTCGGCGGCTCGGCCTGGCAATGGGATACCCGGCGTGAACAGTACTACCTGCACAACTTTCTGAGCAGCCAGCCTGACCTCAATTTCCACTGCCCCGACGTGCAGGATGCCGTGCTGGACGTCGCGAACTTCTGGCTGCAGCGCGGCGTGAGCGGGTTCCGCCTCGACACCGTGAATTTCTACGTGCACGACCGGCAACTACGAAGCAATCCGGCCATGCCGGCCGACCAGCATGGCGCCGGCGTACCGCGTAACAATCCGTATGCGCGCCAGCGCCATCTGTACGACAAGACGCAACCCGAGAATCTGATCTTCCTGAACCGGCTGCGCCGGCTGCTCGACGCCCACCCCGGAGCAATCAGTATCGGCGAGATCGGCGACGATCTGCAGTACCCGACGCTGGCCGCCTACACGCTGGGCGAAGAGCGCCTGCATATGGCGTATGTGTTTACGCTGCTCACCGAACATTGTCAGCCGACTTACGTTCATGGCGTGCTCACCGACTACCTGAACGAGGCACGCAATGCATATGTGTGCTGGTCGCTCGGCAATCACGACGTCGCACGCGTCGTCAGTCGCTGGCAGGATCTCGGCGGCACTCCGCAGCAGCGCGCACGGCTGCTTGCCGCATTCCTGATGTCGTTGCCGGGCGCCGTGTGTATCTATCAGGGCGAAGAACTGGCATTGCCGGAAAGCGACGTGCCGTTCGAGTTGCTGCAGGATCCGTATGGCCAGACCATGTGGCCGGACTTCAAAGGACGCGACGGCTGTCGCACACCCATGCCGTGGGAACCGGGCTCGAACGGCGGTTTCAGTCAGCAGAACCCGTGGCTGCCGGTCAATCCCGAGCACGTGGAACTGTGCGCCACTCGCCAGGCCGACGACGCCAACTCGGTGCTGAGTTTCTACCGGCAATTCATCGCGTGGCGCAAACAGCATCCCGCACTGCATTTCGGCGACATGGAGTTGCTCCCGGTTCATGACCAGGTGGTGGCGTTCCGCCGTACCTATGCGGGGGAAAGCATGTTGTGCGCGTTCAACCTGTCGGATCGGCCGGCGCAGTATCCGATCAGATTGACCCAGCGGTTGAGGCCATGTGACGACAGTGGCTTCGAGAGTCGACTGGGCGAGGCCTGCATCGAACTCGGACCGACGCAAGCGTTCTTTGCTCATCTCCAGGCCGACGATATCCAGTCGGGAGTCGCATGAGCCAGATCCAGCTGACCCATCTGCAAAAACAGTTCGGCGACACACCCGTGTTGTCGGACGTCAATCTCACCATCGAGAAGGGTGAGTTCTGCGTGTTCATCGGCCCGTCGGGTTGCGGTAAGTCGACGCTGTTGCGGATCATCGCGGGCCTCGACGATCCGAGTGCCGGCGAGATCCAGATCGGCGGGCGGGTGGTCAACGACCTGCCGCCGGCGAAGCGGGATGTCGCGATGGTGTTCCAGAGCTACGCGCTCTACCCTCACATGACCGTGTACGAGAACATGGCGTTCGGCCTTAAACACCTGGGCCTGCCGAAAGATGAAATTGGCCAGCGTGTGCAGGCGGCAGCGTCCGCACTCCATCTGGATCCGATGCTCGAGCGCAAACCCGGCGCGCTGTCCGGCGGGCAGCGTCAGCGCGTGGCGATCGGCCGCGCGATCGTGCGCAAGCCCAAGGTGTTCCTGTTCGACGAACCGCTGTCCAACCTCGACGCGTCGTTGCGCGTCAAGACACGGGTCGAGCTCGCCCGCCTGCACCGCGAGTTGCAGAGTTCCACCAGCATGATCTACGTCACGCATGACCAGGTGGAAGCCATGACGCTCGCCGACAAGATCGTTCTGCTGCGGCCGCTCGCCGGCCAGAACGGCGTGGCGAGCATCGCTCAGGTGGGCGATCCGCTCACGCTCTACCACCACCCTGCCAACCAGTTCGTGGCGGGGTTCATCGGCTCGCCGGGCATGAATTTCATCCCGGGCAGCGTGACGGAAGCCGCTCCCCACCAGGTGAAGGTCAAGGTCAACGCCGGCATGACGCCGCTGGTAGCAGGCGTGCACGGCAGTGGGCTAGCGACCGGCGCACGGGTGACCCTCGGTATCCGGCCCGAGCACGTGGTGACGGGGCACGGCGATCTGACTGGTGAAGTGGTCCATATCGAGCGCCTGGGTGAGCATGCCTTCCTGCATCTGGATACCCCGTTGCTCGATCAACCGTTGGTGGTGAAGGTCGACCATCACGGCCCGTCGTTGGGTTCGCGCGTGCCTTTCGCGTTACCGGCGGCGGCACTGCATCTGTTCCATGCGGACGGCACCGCGGTACCGCGCCTGCAATAAAACGCGCGCCGTTTTCAGTTTCGCAAACACCGCCTGAATCAAGCGGCGTTGCGTTCCCACGGGAGCGCAACGCGGCGAGGTTGCGGGCGTACAAAAAGGCCGGATCGTCAGAGTCCGGCCAGACATTTGGAGAAGACGATGAAGTATTTCCGGCCAACACTGATTGCCGCTGCCACCGTGATTGCGAGCGTCGCGGGTCCTGTTTACGCGGACACCGATGTCCCAACCGAAATATCGGCAAACCAGAGCGAGCAGGCCGCCAAATCCGGCGCAACCGGCGCGATTCCTTCCGACGCCGACCCTGGTGCAACGGCTACGCCCACGCCGAGTTTCGCCTCGTTACTGGGTGGGCAGTCGTGGACGCAATTCCACGGCTATTTGCGCGTCGGCGCGGGCACCAGCGATGGTCATTCTCAACAGTGCTTCCAGTTGGCCGGCGCCGCCAGCAAATATCGGCTCGGCAACGAATGCAATATCTATAGCGAACTGGAACTGGATCAGAAGCTCTACCAATTCAGCAACGGCATGCAGCTGTCCGCCGTCGGCATGGTCAACCTGTACAACCCGCTGAACCGGGCGCCGACCTTCGGGCCCAACAGCGGCGGATTCGTTCGCCTGCCGCAGTCTTATGTCCAGCTGACCAATATTCCAGGTATGGACACCGCGCGCATCTGGCTTGGCCGGATCTACTACCACCGCTACAACGTCGACATGATCGACACTTACTACTGGAATCCTACCGGCCTCGGCGCCGGTATCGACAACGTTTCGGTAGGCCACGGTCTGAAGCTGAGCTATGCGTTCTTCCGTCAGGACTATCAGGACGCGCCGAATCTGGTCGATCGTCACGACGTGCAGTTGACCGGCTTTCACCCGAATCCGAATGGCGAATTGCAGTTCGGCGTCTCGTACATCGAGCGTCACGCGCCGATCATCGGCGCCGACGGCGTGCCGCAGGACGCGCATTCCGGCTGGTCGATCACCGTGCAGCACATCCAGACCAACCTGCTGGGCGGCAAAAACCAGCTGGCGCTGCAGTACGGCGTAGGCGCGGGTGCGGATACGCCGGGCGCGAACATCGGTCTCGGCTACACCGGCAACCTGACGAACGACAGCAGCTACAAAGCGATACGTTTGATCGACGGGTTCGATTGGCAATTCAACCAGAACTTCGGCGGTCAAATGGTCGGACTCTACGAGCGATTTATCGCGCCGACCGGATCGGAGACCTGGGTGTCCATGGGTATCCGCCCATCCTACGCGTTTACCAAAAACGTGAAGCTGCAGGGTGATATTGGGCGCGATATCGTGACCCCAGACGGTGGACCTACGCGCACCCTGCTGAAGGCAAGCATCGCGCTGACGCTGTCGATGGACCGCGCGTACTGGTCGCGTCCGGAACTGCGTCTGTTCTATACGTATGCGCACTGGAACCAGGCCGCCCAGAACGCCGCCACACCCGGCGACCCGCTGTCGAGCACGGGCGTCTTCGGCACCTCACGCACCGGTTCCACAGTCGGCGTGCAGATGGAAACCTGGTGGTAACACACGGCTTCGTTGCAATCGCCTCTCAGGCAACGGATTCGATAGGGATGCCGCCATCATGTCGAAGGGCGGCAGTCCCGTCGAATCCGGCGGCTTGAGAGCCGAGCCGGCACCCCTCTCTCAACTCTTCTTCTCTCACTTCACCTTCTTGCGCGAATAGCGGACGCTTCGCAGAGCATTGTCACGTTTAGGTGATGGCGCGCACCCCGCACGCCTGAACGGTCGACGATAATATTCAGACTGAATAACGCTCCTTTCGTCTCGCCAATAGCGCATCGACGCAACGCCATGATGTGCGCTACGCCAACATTTTCAGGAAGTGTTAAAGAAGGATTTATGAGTGAAACGTTATGGTGCGTCCACCTTCCCGAATTAAACGACTTCATCGCAACGGTGTCAGAAGAAGCCGCTGTGCGGGAAGCCGTTGCCATCAACGCGTACCGGGAAAAGTTCGACAATCTGCCGAAAGGATCGACGTTTGCCGTCGCTCGCGAGTGGCCGTTTTCCGAACCGGCGCACGTGCGCTCCCTCGAAGTGGACAGCGGCGACTTGCAACGCATGCCGCATCGAAAAGTCTCCTCCTGTAAAAAACGGAGGAGCATGTCTTCTGTCATGCGGTGGATTATTGGCGGTTTGTCACGATAAACGATACGCGATGCCCGCCTCTCGATTACAGGCGAGTCGGTGCCTTTACCAGACGCGGCTCAAAGGCAGCAATCCAGACTGACCTTCAAATACTCGTAACTATTTTTCACGCTACGCTGTACGTCGCGAACATCCTGCGTTCGCGGAGCCCGCCCCAATAGCGTCGCCACGATATCGAGTGCCTCCCACGGATGGGCGTCGTCATAATGCGCATGCATCTTGAGCCACCGCATCGCACGCTTGCGAATTTCATCCGGATAGCTACGCTCCAGTGCATCGCTGCTGCAAACAAGCGAAGACCACTCTCCCGTCACCCCTTCAATGGCGAAATTGGTCGCTGCGATCGCCACCGGCAATGCATCGCTATTGCAGCTCTTCCAGCACCAATGACTCAGGGCGTAAGCCAGAGAAGACCCCGACGCTTCCTGCATCAGATTGCGCGAGACGTCGTGCGCGGCGGCCCAGTCGACCCAGTAGTCGGCATGGTTCTGCTCGATGCGGATATTGCGCGTGAGATACCGGCGGGCCATTCTCGTGCCCGGCGTTTCCTTTGGGCCCAGTTTCTGCAGATTCATCCCCATGTACTGCGGGAACTGATCGATTACCGGCCAGCCATTGACGAAAAATGCGCGCATTGCCTTTGGGTCTATCTGCGCACTGCTCATCGCCGCGAATATAGGATGCGCCACCACCTGCTGCCTGGCGGAGTGCGTTTCGGCTACCAGGTCCTGCAACCATAGCGGGTAGCTTGCAAGCTCTTTCAGATCACCTTCTCTCGAAAACGAGTCAACCATTAAACCTCCTCAGTATGCACGTCCGCCTCAAGCCAGGGGACCGGCTGTCCCACGTAATATCCTTGCGCACAATCCACCCCCATGCGGAGCAAGGCCCTCAACACTTCCTCACTGCCGACATATTCGGCAATCGTCCGGCACTTCATCGCATGCCCTACTTCGTTGATCGCCGCCACGATGTCAAAACTCACCGGGTCGTTGACCATGTCTCTCACAAAGCTTCCGTCGATCTTCAGATATTCGACGGGCAGTTGCTTCAGATAGCCGAACGAAGACATGCCCGCGCCAAAATCGTCCAGAGCGAAGCGGCAACCTAACGACGTCAACTCGCGCATGAACCGCGCCGCGGCAGTGAGATTCGCGATCGCCGCCGTTTCGGTAATTTCAAAGCAGATGAGGCTGGGGGAGACGCCGGTGAGCGCAAACTGCTCACGCACGAAGTCAAGGAAGCGCTCGTCCACGATCGATGTGCCCGACAAATTGATTGCATATTGAGCGAAGTTTCGCGTCTGAATGCGAGACAGTCTTTCAAGGGCAATGCGAACGACCCAGCGGTCGATGGCCGGCATGAGACCGTAGTGCTCCGCGGCCGGAATGAACTGACCGGGTGCAACGATATTGCCGCCGGCGTTCATGCGCAGCAGCAGCTCCGCGTGAAAGCAATTCGGTCCGGCAGGCGACTGTACGCCGCCGATTTCGACGATCGGTTGAACGTAAAGGCAGAATTCGTCGTTTTCCATGGCCTGCTTGATACGTCGCCCCCACGACGCCTCGTCCACGTGATCCCGCAGTTCCCGATCGTGAAGATCAGCGAGCTGTACACGGTCTCCGCCTCGTTCCTTCGCCATATAACAGGCCACATCGGCAAGCCGCAGTATTTGCTCCAAGCTCATGCCGCTATCGATCTCGCCGAGACTCACCACGCCGACACTGACGCTGGTGGTGCAAGGCTGCGCCTCCCACACAAACACAAAATCCTGCAGGCATCGTCGAAGCGCCTCAGTGACGCGCTCAATGCCCGTTGTACTGTAGTCGTCGAGCAGAACGCCGAACTCGTCTCCCCCCAGGCGCGCGATAGTATCGTCCTGGTTCACGCACGTTCCGAATCGCAGCGCGACTTCGCGGAGCATAGCGTCACCCGCCGCATGACCGCACGTGTCGTTGACAACCTTGAAACGGTCGAGATCGAGAATCAGGAGCGCCGATGCCCGCCTCGCTTGAGGATTCCTGTACGACCGCTCAAGCGCGAGGCCAAGACGTTTTTCGAATTCCGCACGATTCACCAGTCCAGTCAGCGCGTCGTGGGATGCCTGCCACGCCAGATTCTCGATGTACTCGCGCTCGCGCGTCATATTGCGCAGAATCACGACGTGTCCATTCTGATCGGAATGACCCCGTGAGTCGTTGATCGGCGAAGTCACCGCCTGGACAAAAATCTCCTTGTTGTCGCTACGCTGAAGCAACATGCCCGTCGTCGCGCCGGCGCCGTTCTGTTGGCAATGTTCGTCCGACATCAGATCGACCGGTTCGCGATTGTCCTCGTAGACCAGACGAAGCGTGTCGACCAGGCGCTTGCCGACGCATGCGGAAGCAGGATGCCCCGAGATCCGTTCGGCGGCGGCATTGAGCGACTCGATATATCCCGAAGGTCCCGTCACGACAACCGCCTCACCGATCGAGTCGAGCGTCGCTCTGGCTCTCGCCTCGCTTTCCCGGAGCGCGATCTCCACCCGTCGGCGTTCCACTAACGATCGCCTGACATGCAACGTCGACAGAAACAGAAGCAAAATAGACGCGCAGAGATCCGTGTCCATCAGAAGCGTGGCCGTTCGGCGAAACGCCGTACTGAGTACCATCGAAAACTCGCGCGCAAGCGGCGCGATGTCGGTGTTAACCTGCCATATCTGCACTTTGAGCGAGCTGGCGAGACCGGCCGCGGTTGTCCCCGCAGTCGTCCCCGCAGGTACTCCGCCACTCAGCCTCTCGTGCAGAAGACCTACGATCCGATCAAGCCGCTCCAGTGCCGCGTCTCCGCGTGACCAGTAGCTCATCGCGTCGTTGAAGTAAGTGGTGTGCCGGAATAGCCGCGACACCCAGATGACGCCGCCAACGTCCTCCGGCGCGATGCCACTGTCGACCAGTGCGGTGCGAGCGAAACGAGGATCGGGCACACCCTGCTCAAGCTCGAGACGCAAACGCCTCAGATTCCGCAAGATCTCGACAGTAGACAGATATCGCCGATAGACGCTTTCGTCTCCGGTCTCCGCATAGACGTTCGCGTAGAAGATCGCGTCTTTCTGCCCTTTCGACCACAGGCTCTCACCAACGATATAGGTTCGCGCCGAAGACATGATCCGGATGCTGACCGTTGCGAGCACCAGCACAGCTACAACGACCACGACGAACGGTCCGGTTATCTTCAATAATTGCGCAGTCAGATTTTTAGACCGGTAGGTCAAGGCGTTATCCATAGGCATACATCAGTGTGCACACACTGGGGTTCAACATCTGCTTTGAAGGAAACCTGCCTTCGACGCCGCTCTCGACCTGAGATACAACGAACCAAAGCGACTGCCAATCCGATTCCTCAGCCAACTGGCGAGAAATTCCCCAGGCTGCCTGACGACATGACACTCACATGCAACCTTACGATCTGGTCATCCATACCATACGGTATCCGAACTAGCTATCCGTGATACCGGCAAAGTCTACCTTCAGGCGCAGGGTCAAAGAATTCAATTGTTATAACTTGACCGTATTTAAAGATTCCCCTAGCCCTGCAAGATTTCCGCCGAAAAAATCCCGGGGCTCCGCCAACGAATGCCTCGTCACCACGCAAGGCAATCAGATTCCGGTGATGAGCTCGCGCTACGGTAAGGCTGCGTACACAGCAGCCGTGACTTTATGTTGATAATCGCCGCAGTACGGTGCTGCCCGCGTCGCCGGTTCGCGGTGCTGCACTTCCGATACAAAGACCGGCAAGCAATGAAACCTCGAAGGAATCCCTCTTGAAGGTAGCGATTGTTCACGACTGGCTGACGGTGAGCGGCGGCGCGGAACGCGTCCTCGCGCAGATGATCGACTGCTTCCCGCAGGCCGACATCTTCAGTCTCGTCGATTTTCTGGAGGACCGTTCCTGCCTGCGCGGACGCCCGGTTCGCAAGTCATTCATCCAGAGGCTGCCGTTCGCGAAGGCAAAGTACCGCGCCTATCTACCAATGTTTCCGCTTGCCATCGAGCAGTTCGATCTGTCGGGCTACGACGTCATTCTGTCCAGTTCGTACGCGGTGGCCAAAGGCGTGCTCAATGGTCCCGATCAATTGCACGTGAGTTATGTTCACTCGCCGGTGCGTTACGCGTGGGATTTGCAGCATCAGTATCTGAACGAAGCGGGACTCGCCCGCGGCATCAAATCGGGACTGGCGCGCGCCTTGCTGCATTACATCCGCAACTGGGACGCACGTTCGGCGAACGGTGTCGATCTGCTGGCGGCGAACTCACGCTTCGTCGCGCGTCGTATCCTCAAGGTCTACCGGCGCAACTCGACGGTGATCTACCCGCCGGTCGATCTCGATGGCCTGACCCTGCGTAGCGTCAAAGACGACTTCTATCTGACCGCGTCGCGCCTGGTGCCTTATAAACGCATCGATATGATCGTCGAGGCCTTCTCACGCACGCCGGAGCGCAAACTGGTAGTGATCGGGGACGGTCCGGACATGGCGAAGATCCGTGCGCGGGCGACTCCCAACGTGACCTTGCTGGGCTACCAGCCATTCGATGTGTTGCACGATTGCCTGCAACGGGCCAAGGCTTTCGTCTTTGCCGCGGAAGAGGACTTCGGTATCGCACCGGTTGAAGCCCAGGCATGCGGTACCCCGGTGATCGCGTATGGCAAGGGAGGCGTACGCGAGTCGGTACGGGCCGCTCCCCACCCGCAGCCGACGGGGATGTTCTTTGATGCGCAGACGTCCGACGCCCTGATCGAAACCCTCGACCGCTTCGAGGCGATGCCCCCAGGTGCATTCGACCCCGTAGCCTGCCGGAGCAATGCGGAGCGTTTTAGCAACGAACGATTCCGCGCTGCATTCTTCGAGTTTGTAATGGACGGGTATCGTCGGCTGCAGGGTGAACTCGCCATGCCTCCCGACGCGGAGAGTGCGGCGCCAGTCACGGAATCCCGCAACGAAATGCCTGTGCTGCCGGCTATCGACAGCGTGATTCCACGCGCGCTCTGAGCGGAACATTCCGCGCGGCTCCGACCGGGCAAACGGTCCCCGTCGAGCCCATCCGCGCTGACCGGGGATCCGCTCCTCACGCGCGCGGTACGAGTGAATCGCCCCTCGGTATTCTGTCGAACAGAGACTTCACCCGGCGCTCGCTACTATCGTTACTCATGTGAAACCAGTCGGTTTCGCACCCCCGACGGCGCAGCGGATCTCGTGGCTTCCAACGAGTTTATTCGCCCCGCAATCGAACGAGGTACACATCATGGACTGGAAGTGCTGCGAATTCACGCAATTGACTTCAGTCGAAATCTATCTGATTCTGCGCGCGCGCAATGCCATCCTCGTCGTGGACGATGCGCACATGCATCAGGATATCGACGGTAAAGATGAGAACGCGGTCCACGTCTTCGCGCTGGATACCGTCCAGGGCGAATCGCTGGTCGTGGCCTATGCGCGTCTGCGTCCAGGTGACGAGGTCGACCCTGAAGCGACGATCGAGAAGCAACTGACCCATACCACCCATCGCGACGACGACACCGTCGACCGTCTGATCGAGCACGTACTGAGCGCGGCGTCCGAGCGCTGGCCACATGCTCCGTTGAGGACGCACTCGCCGGTTCATCGCGAATCGTTCTACAAGCGCTTCGGCTTTTCCAAAGTCGACGGCCCATTCCTGCAACACGGCATGCCGTTCATCGGCATGATCCGCCCGGCAGACCCCGGGGCGATCTCGGCTCGCAGTCAGCCGCAAACCGATCCCACGGCGAGTGACGCCGGCGCGCAAGCGCTCGCTCAGGTAACCGGGACCGAACAGACGGAGCGTCGCGCGGAAAGTACGCGCAACAGATTGTCCCCTCGTCTCCACACCTCCTCCGGAGTGCGTCAATGAAAGACACTACGACCAGCAAAACCCTCCGCGACGTCGACGAGAGCGTGCCTCAGGTTCTCCCCGTTATTCTCGCGGGCGGATCCGGCACACGCCTGTGGCCACTCTCCCGAGAAAATCATCCGAAACAGTTAATCGGGTTCCTGACAAACGAATCGCTGCTGAGCTCGACCTCGTGGCGCCTCAATGGTATCGAGAACGCGCGACTCGTCAACGAGTTACTGGTGGTCTGCGGTGAACAGCACAAGTTCCTGAGCGCCGCTCAGCTCCACGCAAGTGGCACCCCGGCGCGGATCCTGCTCGAACCGGCTGCGCGCAACACCGCCCCTGCGCTCACGCTTGCGGCACTCGACGCTCGTGCCCGTCATGGCGACCCAGTGCTCGCCGTGATGCCCGCAGACCATGTCGTGACCGACACCAAGGCCTTCCAGCACGCGGTAGCGCAAGCGGCTCAATACGCTCAGAACGGCGCCATCGTCACGCTTGGCGTGTTGCCCCGCCGGGCCGAAACCGGCTACGGATATATCAAGCTCGGCGTGCCGCTGCCCAATATCCGCAGTGCGGCGCGAGCTCATACGATTGAACAGTTCGTCGAAAAGCCGCATCAGGAACTGGCGCAACAGTATCTGGAGTCCGGCGAATACTGGTGGAATAGCGGCATTTTCGTTGTCCGCGCATCGACCTGGCTGGCCGCCATCGAAGCGCTCCAGCCCGAGATTTTCTTCGCCTGCGACGCCGCCTGGAGCAATGGCACGACCGAAGGCGACTTCTTCAAGGCGAACACCGCGTCGTTTGAGACTTGCCCTTCGGACTCAATCGACTATGCCGTGATGGAACGCCTGACCGGCGTGGAACAGTCCGTTTTCCCCACCGGCATTGTCGTGCCGCTCGCCGCAGGATGGTCCGATGTCGGATCGTGGGACGCGATCTGGGAAATCATGCCGAAAGATCCCGACGGTAACGTCGGCCGCGGCAGGGTGATGTTCGAGGAAACCGAAGACTGCTTCGCCCATTCGGACGGACGCCTCGTGGCCTGCGTCGGGCTGAAGAATGTCGTGGTGGTCGAGACCGCGGACGCCGTTCTAGTCGTCGACAAGAACGAAGTACAGCGGGTCAAGTCGGTCGTTGCACGACTCAAGTCGGAACAGCTTGCCGAAGCCCAGGACCATCGCAAGGTTCATCGACCATGGGGTCACTATGATTCGCTCGCCGTCGGCGAGCGCTTCCAGGTCAAGAGCATCGTCGTCGCGCCGGGCAAACGGCTTTCGCTGCAGATGCACTACCATCGCGCCGAACACTGGATCGTGGTACGCGGCACCGCGAAAGTCACCTGCGGCGAACGCACCTTCCTGCTAAGCGAAAACGAATCGACGTATATCGCGGTCGGCACCGTGCACCGGCTCGAAAATCCGGGCAAAACACCCCTCGAGATCATCGAAGTACAGTCGGGCCACTATCTCGGCGAAGACGACATCGTGCGCTTTGACGACCAGTACGGTCGCGCCGATGCGGCGCCAGGAAACGGCGCTCCGGCGGCCACACCCTCAGCGGGAGCACAGCTCGCGCCCGCGCGCGAAGCCCCCGTGTTTCATGCGGACGCAGCGAGAGACGCACCGGCGGCACTTGCCGTGCGCCGTGACGCGACCGCCCATTCGCACGGCGAGATGTGACATGGGCGGCACGACACCCACGAAGGTTCTCGTCATCAACGATTACGTCAGAAAAGGGGGCGCCGAAGAGGTCTATCGCACCTCTGTCGACGTGCTGCGGACACTGCCCGGCGTCGTCACGACTTCTTTCGACGAGAGTTCGCTGCCCGGCAAAAGCAGCATGGCGCGCCGTGCATGGAACCCTGTGGCCGCGCGCGCACTCGCGGAGACCATCGAACGTGTGAGGCCCGACCGGGTTCTCGTGCACAACTATCATGGCCTGATGTCACCGGCGATTCTGCCCGTGCTCGCCAGATACAAGCGGCAACTCGGCTTTCGCACGTTCCTGACGTGCCATGACTATCACCTGGTGTTTTACAACCCCAATCTGCTGACCTATCCGCGCGGGCGCGCAACCGCGCTGCCGCTGTCGACACTCGCCAGTCCACGGCGACTCGTCGCACGCGCGAGTCCGCGCGGCATCACACACGACGCGATCAAGAAACTGCATTGGCATATGGTCAATGCGTTGTTTAACCCCGCCGACGTGTTCGATCTGTTCCTTTGCCCGAGCACCTACATGCGCGAAGCGCTCGCGCAACGCGGCCTGACATCGTCGGTCCTGCTCCTCAATCCGGTTAGCACCGACATCGTGCCCGAGCAGCCCAAACCCGCCACACGGGAGCAGTTCGATCTGGCGTTTGTCGGCCGCGTCGAAGCAGAGAAAGGGCTCGACGAATTTCTTCAATTGGCGCTGCGCGCGCAGTGCCACCGGATCAGTAGCGTCACGGTGTACGGCGACGGGACCCAGCGGGAAGCGCTGCAGATCAAGTACGCCGATCTCATCGCGGCACGGCGCCTTCGGTTTGCCGGCCGGCTCGATCACGGCCAACTGTTCACGGCGCTGCGCACACACGACGCGCTGGTTCTGCCTTCCATCTGGGCGGAGAACGCACCGCTCGTCATCGTCGAAGCGGCCATGATCGGATTGCCCGTGCTCACGCACGACATCGGCAGTCTGTCGACCTTCGGCGATGAAATCGGCAACAAGATCAAATACGGCCCCACCCCGGCAAGCCTCGTGAGCGCCCTCGAAATGCTTCGCCAGCATCTGGGCGATTCCCGCCGACACTACCACTGGTCCGGCTATACGCGGCAGCACTATACCGAGAGCATCGCCACGCTGCTGCAGCTTGGCAAGGCCGAAAACCTGGATCTCGTCGCGCAATGTTCCTGAACGAACAGCACGGCGGGCATCGCCTCATCCAGCCAGGCAGGCCAGTACTTTGCCGGGCACGAGACTGGAGCATGGCATGTCGTCGGTAAAGAAGAACTTTCTGCTTCTGATGATGTTGCAGATCTCGACCTACGTCGTGCCGCTCCTGACGCTGCCGCTGCTGACGCGCGTGCTGGGACCCGAGTGCTACGGACAGCTCTCCTTCGCACTCGCCGTCATTACCTATTTCATCAACTTCGCGAATTACAGTTTTGATCTGACCGCGACGCCGCGCATCGCGCTCGCCCGTGATGATCGCGCGGAACGGTCGCGCGTTTTCTGGATTACGTTGCTGACGCAGCTTGCTATTACCGCGGCGGGTTTCGTCGTGCTGCTCGCGTTGATCTTCATCGTCCCACGATTCGCACTTCTGCGACCTCTGCTGGTCGTCGGCTTTGGCATGGCAGTGGGTGCCGCGCTGACACCCACGTGGTACTTCCAGGGTATTCAGCAATTACGCGCGTTCGGTCTGATTCTCTTCGTGTGCCGCGCTTTGAGCGTACCCGCAATGTTCATTCTCGTGCGAGGCCCTGCCGATCTTGACGCCGCAATGGCCATCAATGCCGCCGTGCCGCTCAGTTCGGGCATCGGGATTTTCGTCTACATGTTCATCCGTCGCGAGGTCGATTTCGTGCCGGTACGTGTGCCCGAAATCGTCAACGCCCTGGTTGAGGGCTGGGAGGTCTTTCTAGCCTCGACGTCGATTGCGTTCTATGCGTCGACCAATACGGTTCTTCTCGGCTTTGTGTCGGGCAATGTCGCGGCCGGCTACTTTGCGGCCGGCGACAAGCTGATTCGTGCGGCGATCGGCGTGCTGCAGCCCCTCAAGGCCGCCGCCTACCCGCGCATCAGCTATCTGATGCATCACGCCCGCGAAGACGCCATGTCCTTCCTGCGCAAGCTGCTGGTCGTCCAGGGCGCAATCGTCCTGACCATCTCCGTCGTGCTCTTCTTCGGCGCGCCGCTTGCGGTACACATTCTTTACGGCCCCACCTTTGCGCCGACCATCGGCGTGTTGCGCTGGATGTCGTTCATTCCGTTCATGGCCGGCATGACCGACCTCTTCGGCGTACAGACCATGCTCCCACTCGGGATGAAAACCGCATTCAGCCGCATTCTGATTTCATCCGGCATTCTCAATATCGCGCTTCTGCCTCCGCTCGCGAAATGGTTCGCGGAACAGGGCGCGGCCGCCGCGGTGCTGTTCACGGAAACCTCGGTAGCGGTTGCGCTGGCATGGATACTTTACTCGCGCGGTGTGTCGTTGATCGGACGATCCACCGCCCGGCAATAGAAACATGGCCGCTGGCGGATCATCGGCCTTCCAGCGGCACAACATGCACAGGACCATCTCGTGAAGCGTAACTCCTTTCTTGACTGCGTTCGTGGACTCGGCATGGTGCTCGTCGTGTTCGGCCACGCGCAACGAGGCCTGCACGATGGGAACCTGTTCCCTGCAAGCTACCCGTTCGAGCAGATCGATTTCACGCTGTATACGTTTCACATGCCGCTGTTCTTTCTATTGGCGGGCCTCCATGTCTGGCCCAGCGTGGAAAAAGGCAGCAGACGGTTTCTCCGCTCGAAGTTCCTCACGATCGTCGTTCCGTACTTCGTCTGGTCGATCATTCAGGGCGGCGTGCAGATACTGATGGCGGGTTCGACCAATCACCCGCTTTCGCTATCCGATTGGCCCATGCTGTTTTATCGCCCGATCGGTCAGTTCTGGTTCCTGTATGCGCTGATGATCTGGCAACTGATCGCGCTCTGTTACGGCCGATTCAGGCCGGCGCTCATCGTGGTTGCAGTGACCGCCTTTCTTCTCGGCTCGGCAATACCCGAATCATTCTTTGCCACCGCCATGAAGATGGGGATCTTCTTTGCCGCGGGAACCCTTGTCGGACCGGAGCTCGAAGC